>NZ_JAAKUB010000017.1:0-108909 GCF_049174935.1 Aeromonas sp. 600886
AGAAGGATTCGAACCTTCGAAGGCAGAGCCGTCAGATTTACAGTCTGATCCCTTTGGCCGCTCGGGAACCCCTCCACAAGTGCGAGGCGCATACTAACAGATCTTCCGGTTTTGTGAACCCCCAAGCAGGATTTTTCCATTAAAAGAATTGGATTTGTGGCCGATAACCAGTGAAATCGCCATTTTCGAGAGTTATCTCATGCTGCCCAGTTCAATCCGTAATCACCTGCTCGTCGATGAGGGCCAGTTGGGGCAGCGCCTCAACCGTGACCTGCAGCATGGGGATCGGGCGGATTTCCGGTTGCATCTGGCCCTGCTGACCGACGCGGTGGAGGAGCAGCCCTGGTTTGATGCCAAACCGGCGGCGACTTCCCAGAGCCGTGACTGGCGTATGCACTTTGACCTGAGACCGGCAGAGGTGCTGGTGGCTGAAGGAGCTGGGAGTGACTGCAGTGCCATCAATGAGCGGTTGCAAAAGGGGGGAAGCATGGTGGATGTGCGGCTCTGGCTGGCGCTGCAAACGCCGCCGCTGGCGGTCAAGCAATCCTTGCTGGATGAGGCTGTCTACGACAACCTGTCACCGCTGGCGCGGGAGCGGTTGCAAGGAAAGCTGGCCGATGTGCCGAGGCAGGAGGATCCGCTGGTATTGCTGCCGATCCTCGATCGTTTGCAAGAGGGGGTGGATACCCGGTTGCACTGGCTCAGTTGATGGCGCCTGTTCACTGGTGTAACGCGATGCTTGTCGGAAAATCACAGGCAACAAAAAGGCGGGTAACCCCGCCTTTATGCTCTTTGGAATTTTTAGCCTTGCGGCATGCTATCAAGCGTCAGCTTCATCCGGTTGCGGCTGTTCTTTGAGCGCGGCATTGGCGCGACGGGCAATCGGCTTTTCGGTGTGACGGTTGAGTTGGCGCTCCAGTTTTTGCCCCAGTTCGTTGATGGCGGCGTAGAGATCCTCATGCTCTGCCTGGGCAAACAGTTTGCCGTTGGGGATGCCAGCACTGGCTTCGACAGTGAACATCAGACGCTCTTTGGAAACAATCACATGGGGTGTGATGAGAGGCACCTGAAGACGTTCGAGCTTTTCAAAACGGGATTCGATGCGCTCGCGGATAGCCGGGGTGATGTCGATGATTTTGCTGGTAATTTCGATTTTCATATTGGCCCCCTTCGGGTCGTCTTGCTTGTGTCTTCACCTTCAGATTACTCATTGGTAAAGATTGAAATGTGATCCATGTCACATAACATTCCCTTGGCTATTCAGCAACTTATAAATTGTGATCTTTTCCGGTTTCGTGCCAAAAACAGCTTGAGCTCCATGAAACTGGCAGGCAGTATGACGGGAATAGGATCGTTTCTGTCCCTTCTTGGCAGCACTTCGTGTCGACCTCATGTCCGGTTTCCACTGCTTGATATCGCATGTTTGTACTCTTCCCTCGCAACCTCTGATCTCATGAGCGGATGCAGGGGGCGTTGCTATGCCTGATTGGACATCAAACGTGGTTGGTTGTTGTGTTGGAGTGGTAAATGAAGCAGCAGGCCACGCAAGTCATGTGGGTTTTCGATCGGCAACATGATCAGTGGAGTCTCTCTGATCAGGAGGCCTACCAGCAGTGGCAAGGGGAGGGCAATCATCCCTGGGCCGCTCGCCTGTTACCGGAAGATGAGGCAGGCTTTGCCGACTTTCTTGTCCGGCTTCATGAATCACATCTGCCTGAGCAGTTCATCGGTCATCTGAAAGATGATCAGGGGCAGCTCAACCATGTGCTCTGGAGCGGCCAGTTTGTGCCCACCCAGCAGATCTGCTGTGGCTGGCTGGCCCCTCTTGATACCGCCAACAGTGCGGTCTCCTCCCTCAATCTCTCTTTGCCGTTGCTGCAAACCACCCTGCTCACCCAGTTGGCGCAGGCGCTCTCTGCCCGCACCGGGCTCGATTTCTTCAATACCCTGGTCAGCCAGTTGGCCCATATCCTCAAGGTGGATGCGGTCTGGGTGGGTGAGTTGTGCGGTGCCGACCGGGTCAAAGTGCTGGCCGCCGACGGGCTGGCGCAGAAGGATTATCCGCTGGCGGGATCCCCCTGTCAGGAGCTCTACAAGCAAGGGGCCATCTGTTTCGAGGTGATCGACCAGTCGCAGGAGTATCAACCCTGGCTGGCGGCCGGGCAGACTTACTACGGTCAGCCGCTGTTTGATGCCAGAGGCCAACTTCTGGGCCATCTGGCGCTGCTCTATTCGGCTCCGGCAGATACCAGCAACCTCACCTCGGTACTCAATACCTTTTCGGTACGGATGGTGGCCGAGCTGGAGCGCCTGCAATCAGATGCCCAGATGCGCCTCTCTGCCGTTGCATTCGAGACCCACGAAGGGATCATCATCACGGATCCGGGGTTCAAGATCCTGCGGGTCAACAACGCCTTCAGCCAGATCACCGGCTTTGACAGCCAGTCGGTGCTGGGCCTGCATCTGGAAGAGGATCTCTGGCCAAATCTGGGTGGGCTCGGTTACGAGCTCAATACCCTCAGCCGCTGGCAGGGGGAGACCCAGCGTCGCCATGTCGATGGTCACACCTATCCCCAGTGGGAGATAGTGACGCCGGTGCAGGACGAGAAGGGGGTGATCAGCCACTTTGTCATCTGCTTCGAGGATATCTCCGAGCGCAAGGCGGCCGAGCGACGCATTCAGGATCTCGCCTATTACGACGAGCTGACCGGATTGCCCAATCGCCGTCAGCTCCACGAGACTCTGGTGCAGACCTTCAACGAGGCGACCCGCGATGGCTTGATTGGCGCCCTGCTCTTTATCGATCTCGATCACTTCAAGACCATCAACGACTCCCTCGGCCACGCCACCGGTGACTGGCTGCTCAAGGAGGTCGCCGCCCGTCTCAAACGGTTGGTGCGACAGGGGGATTGTCTGGCCCGCCTCGGTGGTGACGAGTTTGTTCTGTTGCTGCCATCGCTCTCGGCCAGCCCGCCCCAGGCTGAGATGCAGGCCGATATCATTGCCGAACGGCTTATCACCGAGATTGCCGCTCCTTATACCTATGTGGGGCAAGTGCTGCACATCGGCGCCAGCGTTGGTATTACCCTGTTTCCGGATCGGGAGCAGGGGGTCGATGATCTGCTCAAGCAGGCAGATACCGCCATGTATCAGGCCAAGTCCGCTGGCCGCAAGACCCGTCGCTTCTTCGATGCCTCGATGCAGCAGCAGGCGGATCGCCGTCTGCTCATTCACAACGAATTGCGTAACGCCCTCAGCCAGCAAGAGCTGACCCTCTACTATCAGCCCCAGCATATGGTCGATGGCGGCGATATCATCGGTGTCGAGGCGCTCATTCGCTGGCAGCCGGCCGGTCGCTCGCTGGTCTCACCGGCCGAGTTTATTCCCATCGCCGAGGAGACGGACCTGATTGTCGATATCGGCAACTGGGTGTTGCACGAGGCGTGCGCCCAGTATGTGCTGTGGGAGGAGAACGGCATCCACATTCCGCAGATCTCGGTCAACGTCAGTGCCAAGCAGTTCCATGCCACCGACTTTGTCGAGCGGATCCACGATGTGCTGGCGCAAACCGGCATGGATCCGGCCTGCCTCAATCTGGAGATCACCGAGTCCGTGGTGCTGGGTCATGCCGAGGACACCATCAGCAAGATGACCGAGCTCAAGGAGCTCGGCATCAGCTTTGCCATCGACGATTTTGGCGCCGGTTACTCCTCTCTGAGCTACCTCAAGCGGCTGCCTGCCGATGAGCTCAAGATCGACCGCTCCTTCATCCAGGACATCCCGAAAGATGGCGACAACATGGCCATCGTCGAGGCGGTGATCGCCATGGCGCGCCATATGGGCTTTAACGTCACGGCGGAAGGGGTGGAATCCCGTCAGCAACTGGAGTTTCTCAAGGCGCAGGGGTGCAGTTTTTATCAGGGCTATCTCGCCTCCAAGCCGCTGCCGGTGCCCTATCTGGAGAAATATGTACAGCGGCTGACCAGACCGGAGCAACTGCGTGAAATGCAGCTGAGCGAGGCAGAAAAATAGTCCCTGCTCCCCGCTGTAGCGCTGCCCGGCAACGGGTAGAATGAGAGGCAGTAGACCCACCGCCACCGGGCGGTGTATTGCCCTCAATGGAGATGTTCAGTGAAAGCTGTATGGGGAATTGTTTTGTCGGCGCTGTTTGTGCCGACCCTGATGGCGCAGACTGCCGACCAGACGCTCTACCGTCAGGCGTATGACGCCGTACGGGCCAATGATCAGGCCCGTTTCCAGCAAATTCGTGCCCGTTTGACCCATTACCCCCTGCTCCCTTACCTCGATTACTATCAGCTCGCCTTTCGTCCGGGGGCGGCGGATTACAACGATGTGACCCGCTTTATCCGCCAGCATGGAGATACCCCCCAGTCCAACAGGCTGGAGCGCAGTTATCTGACCTATCTGGCCCAGAGCCAGCAGTGGTCGCAGTTCCTGCGCTTCTATCCGGCCAAGCCGAGCTCCACCGATCTGCTCTGCATGCACTATCAGGCGCTCTATTACACCGGCAAGCCGAAAGAGGCGTTGCAGGGGGCGGGCAAGATCTGGATGAGCGGCCAATCGCGCCCCGATGCCTGCTCACCGCTGTTCCAGCTGTGGCAGGCATCCGGTCAGCGAACCCAGGAGAAGATCTGGCAGCGGATGACGCTGGCGTTCGAGGCGGAAAACCCCAATCTGATCCGCCACCTTGGCGCGACCCTGGGTAGCGGCTTGCAGAGCTATGGCGATCAGATGGTGACCCTGTTCGAGCAGCCAGCCAAGGCGATGAACCCGGCCTATTTCAGCAGCAATCCCTATTCCCGCAAGCTGCTCTCCCTCGGTTTGACCCGCTATGCTAATCAGGAGCCGGAGTCGGTGCTGCGCCAGCTTGCGCTGTTTCGCAGCCGTTTCGGCCTGACCCAGGCCGAGGTGAAACCGGTAGAGCGTGCCATTGCCCGCCGCCTGCTGCTGGATCGCTCCATTGCCCAGCGCAGCTGGGTCGACAGCACGGTGAAAAAGCTGGCGGATCCCGACATCACCGAGCTTCGGGCGCGACTGGCCATCTGGGAGCAGGATTGGCGTGGCCTCTCCGGCTGGGTGAAGATGATGCCGATGGCCCGTCAGAAAGAGGATCGCTGGCGCTACTGGATGGCGCGCTCCCTTGAGGTGCAGGGGCAGCAAAAACCGGCGCGGGATCTCTATCTGGAGACTGCCAACCTGCGCGGTTTCTACGGTTTCATGGCCGCCCAGCGCACCGGGGTGCCTTATCGCATCAAGAACCAGAGCGTCAAGCATGTACCGGACTGGCGCACGGCCAGTCAGCGCTGGCCCTTCCTGTTGCGGGTACGCGAGCTGCTGTCGATGAACGAGATTGCGGCGGCCCGCTCGGAGTGGATCCACAACATGGATCGCAATCCGGTGGCCCAGCGCATCGAGTTTGGTCATATCGCCCTCAATCAGGGCTGGCACGAGTTGGCCATTCTCGCCAGCATTCGCGCCGAAGCGTGGGATGCCCTGGACCTGCGCTTCCCGCTGCCGCTCAAGCGCACCTTCTCCCAGATGGCGCAAGAGCGCACCATGAACACCAGCCTGCTCTATGCCATCTCCCGTCAGGAGAGTGCCCTCTATCCGCTGGCCCAGTCGCCGGTGGGGGCGCGCGGTCTGATGCAGTTGATGCCTGCTACTGCCAAAGAGACTGCCGGCAAGCTGGGGGTGCCCTATCGCAACGAGCAGCAACTGTTTGATCCGACGATGAATATTCGTCTGGGGAGCGCCTATCTCAAGCGCTTGCTGGATGTCTATGACGGCAACCGGATCCTGGCGGCGGCCGCCTACAACGCCGGGCCGGGACGGGTAAAACGCTGGCGAGAGCAGAGTGACAACAAGCCGATGGACGTGTGGGTCGAGAGTATTCCCTACAAGGAGACCCGCAACTACGTGCAAAACGTGTTGTCGTTCGATCTCATTTATCAGCACAAGCTGCAGCAGCCGCTGCGCTTCATGTCAGAGCGGGAGCTCAATCACGCCTATTGAGTCGGGGGCCGCCAGCCGGCCCCTGTTTTCAAATTTCCCTGCTGCCGGGTATCATCGGGTAAGGTTTTGTTACCAAAGGAAACATGCCTGGTGACCTGGCTCCGGGAATTGCATCAGGCCGCAGGGTATACTCGGGCGTCGGCACCGACAGGTTCCCCCACAATAAAGGAATGGATAGTGGCAACGATTAAAGACGTTTCTCAGCTGGCAAATGTGTCTATCTCCACCGTGTCGCGTGTTATCAACAACACGGCACAGGTAGCACCGGAAAAGCGTGAGGCCGTACTGGCGGCCATGAAGGAACTGAATTTTCGACCCAACAGTTTTGCCCAGGCACTGGTCAGCAAGCGTTCCAACTGCATTGGCGTGCTGGTTGGCGACCTCTGCGGCGGCCCCTTCTTTGCCCAGATGATGCGTGGCATCGAAACCATGGTCGATCAGGCCAACAAGTTCACCATCGTCATGTCTGGCAACCACGATATCGCGCGCGAGCGTCACGCCATTCAGGCGCTGCTGCAGCGCCAGTGCGATGCGCTGATCCTCCACAGCAAGGCGCTCCCGGACGAGGAGCTGAGCGAGCTGGCGGCAGGCTCTACCCCCATCGTGTTTATCAACCGTCAGGTGCCGGGCTTTGAGGATCGCTGCGTCTGGCTCGATAACCAGGCGGGGATCACCACCGCGTGCCAGCACTTGCTGGATGCCGGTCATCGTAACATCGCCTTTATCACCTCCGATGATGAAGAGTTTGTCGATGGTCAGCAGCGGATGGCCGGTTACACCCAGACCCTGGCCAGAGCCGGGATCGCCTTTGATCCTGCTCTCGTCAGCCGCGCCTATGCCGACGAAAATGGCGGCTATGTGGCGATGAGCGAACTGCTGGCGCGCGGTGTCGAGTTCACCGCCGTGCTCGGTTTCAATGACGGCATGGTGGCCGGCGCCATCTCTTGCCTGCTGGAGCGGGGTTACAAGATCCCGCAGCAGGTCTCGGTGGTGGGGTTCGACGATATCCCCTACGCCCGCTACATCTATCCCAAGCTCACCACGGTGCGCTACCCCATCGAGGAGATGGGCAGCCGCGCTGCCGAGCTGGCGCTGCGTCTGCTCGATCACAAGCCGGTGGACGGCCTGGCGCTCAAATTTGAAGCCCAGCTGGTTGAGCGTGAGTCAGTCGCCTGACGAGCGTCAGATAGTGAACAACAGTGTGGCCCCATTGGGGCCACACTCTTTTCTGCGTTATCTGAATAATCCGCTATTTATCCCGCCAGGGCGACCCGCTGCTGACGGCGCGCCTCCACCCCTTCTGCCACCATATCGAGCAGTTGCCTTGTCTGTTCCCAGCCGATGCAGCTATCGGTGATCGACTGGCCGTAGCGCAGCGGTTTGCTGCCAATCTCCTGACGCCCTTCGCAAATAAAACTTTCCACCATGATGGCGGCGATGGCATGGCTACCAGCACCCAGCTGGTCGGCAATGTCACGGGCAACCAGCAGCTGGTGGGCATGTTGTTTCTGGCTGTTGCCGTGGCTGCAATCGATCATCAGCTGGGGTGAGAGATGCTGCTGGCGCAGCAAGTCGCCAGCCTCTGCCACATGACAGCTCTGATAGTTGGGCTGGCGGCCACCGCGCAGGATCAGGTGGCAGTCGGGGTTGCCATGGCTGCGCACCAGTGCCAGCTGGCCATCACCGGAAGGCTGGGTATAGAGGTGGGCCGCCCGGCTGGCGAGGATCGCCTCGACTGCGATCCGGATATTGCCATCGGTGCCGTTTTTAAAACCGATGGGGCAGGGAAGGGCCGAGGCCAGCTGGCGGTGGAGCTGGGATTCGGTGGTGCGGGCACCGATGGCGCCCCAGCTGATGAGATCCCCCAGATAGAGCATGCTGGTGAGATCGAGAAATTCGGTGGCACAGGCGAGCCCTTCCTGTCCAAGTGCCAACAGTAACTCCCGGGCCTGGGTTAGTCCCTTTTCCAGTTGATCGCTGCCATCGAGGTCGGGATCGAAGATAAATCCTTTCCAGCCGAGCGTCGTGCGCGGCTTTTCGAAATAGGTGCGCATCACCAGTTGCAGCTGCTCCCCGTATTGGCCCTGCAGTTCAGCGAGCCGGCCACCATAGTCGCGGGCGGCTGCCGGATCGTGAATGGAGCAGGGGCCGATCACCAGCAGCAGGCGATCATCCTCTCCCTGCAGAATATGGCAGGCTTGCTGGCGGCTGCGAGCGATCTGGCGAGCGAGCCGTGCCGGACAGGGTCTTGCCTTTAACATCTCGTCAGGGGTGGGCAGGGTGGCAAGGGGTGAAGCATTCAGAAGTGAGGTGAACATGAGCGATCCTGATGACAAATGGAAATCTGCATGCTCTTTGCTGTCCAGTGGGGATCTTCCCCTTATTCTCTTGGTTAACAGAGCGCGGGCATGGGCCCGCGCTCTGTTATATCGGCCTTGGCTACCTTAGAAGCGGGCTGAGCCGCTGACGTAGTAGCTGCGACCCGGTTCGACGTTCTGGAAGACGGTGTCTTTCTCTTGCAGGCGCACGTCGGTCAGGTTGTTGATCCCCAGTCGCAGGTCAAAGTTCTCGGTGACCTTGAAGCCGGTGCCGAGATCGAAGGTCTGATAGCTGGGCAGCTTGTGCAGTACGACAACCTTGTTGACGGTCTGCTCGGCAAACTGGGTGCCTGTGTAGGTGGTGCCGACAAAGGCATTTACCCGCTCGGTGGCCTGCCAGGTGATCTTGGCATTGGCCTTGTGCTCAGGCCGCTCGGGCAGTGCCTGACCCTGATCGCCTTCAGCCTTGAGGTAGGTGTAGTTGGCGCCGAGGTTGATATCGTCGGTCAGATCGAGCTTGCCGGTCAGTTCCAGCCCCTTGGTGGTGGCTTTCTCCAGGTTGTACCAGGTGCGGTCAGTGGAGTTCGGCAACTGCTTGAAGGTGAGCATGTCGTCGATGTCGGAGTAGAACAGGGTGGCGCTGGTCTCCCAGATCCCTTCTCCTGCGATGACTCCCAGCTCGTAGTTGGTGCTGGTTTCCGGCTTGACCTTGTCGCTGCCATAGATGCGGCAGCTGCCGCCGCAGCTCTCGATGCTGTAGCCGTTGGAGTACTGGTGTGGTGCCGGAGCCTTGAAGGCCTGGCTGACCCCGCCCTTGACGGTCACCACATCGTTCATCTCATAGACCAGATAGCCGCGCGGGGTGAAGTGGCTGCCGTAGATCTCGTGGTGATCGTAACGGCCGCCCAGCGTGAAGGTCAGGCTGTCGGTCAGGCCGATCTCGTCCTGAGCGAACAGCGCCTCCTGGGAGTGACTCTCCTTGCCGCCGATATCCTTGTAGCTCACCGCATCCACCAGCTCCCGATCCAGATATTCACCACCCAGGGTCAGGTAGTGGTTGGCCAGCGCCAGGTTGGTATAGCCCTTGAGGGTCAAGGTGTTCTCTTCCAGCTCCCGCTGCTGTGGGGCAGAGTAGCTGGTGTTGAAGTCGTCGATCTGGGAGGTCTCGTAGTTGGCCATGACGGTGGTGTCACCCCAGCTCCAGTTCCCCTTGTGGGTCAGACCAAACAGGTTGCGATCGTTTTGCTGCTGGCGGCTGTGCACCTTGTTGCCGGTTTTGCGGAAGATATCGAGAGGCCGCTCATCCTGGTTGTAGAGGTAATCCAGTTCGAAGCGCTGCTGCTCATCCACCAGCCAGCTGAGGGTAGAGGCGAAGTTGCGGGTCTGTTTGGCTTCGATAAGGGGGATGTCGTCAGCAGCTTCGGTGGGGGTCCAGGCTTGACGGTCATAAACCTCGCCGTTCATCTGGATCAGCAGGTTGTCGGTCAGCGGGCCGGTAAAGCCCAGGTTGGTTCTGTGCTGATCGCCGCCATCCTTGCCTTCGATGGCCTTGAAGTCGGCATCGGCCGCCCCTTGCCAGGTTTTGCCCGGCTGTTTGGTGATGATGTTGATGACACCACCGATGGCATCGGAGCCGTAAAGTGCCGACATGGGGCCACGGATCACCTCGACCCGCTGGATCATGCCAAGGGGCACGGGAGTGTTGTCGAAGTTGCCGCCGCGCCACAGGGCATTGGAGGAGGAGAGGCGTTTGCCATCCACCAGCACTAGGGTGTACTTGCCGGACATGCCGCGAATGCCGATATCGCTGCGGCCATTGGTGTCGGTCTCGGCCTGGATGCCTACTTCGTGGCGCAGCAGGTCGGCAAGGTCATTGACCGGTGCGGCCTTGATCTGCTCGGCACTGATAACCGAGATGGAGGCGGGGGCCGAGCGGGTATTGTGCGCCGTGGTGGTGACGGTGATCACCTCATCGGCTTGAGGGGTGTTGCTGGCGGCGATGGCTTGCTGGGTCAGCAGAGTGACGATGGTGGTGGCCAGCAGGCTGGGAGCAATAAAACGGGAGGTTGAGGATTTCATTATTTACATCTTCCATAATATTCAAATGATAAGCGTTATCATTATCAAGTTGAATTTGCTCCGATCGCAACTCTTTTTTATCGGCGAAGCTCAGTTTCGTTCGTCACCCTCTTTTGACTAAAAAGAAGTTAATGAAATTGATTCTCATTTGTATTGATCGCTTTGTCGCTCCTTGTTAGGATGCCGTTCACCCTGATATCTGGTGAGTCAAATGACTCACATTAAGTCGTATCAGGCAGTGATTCATTCCAAGGAGTAGCACCGTCATGTGTGACCATGCACTGGAAGGAGAGTGGCCCGCAGCAACTGCCGGGCTGGATAAAGTGTGCTGTTTTGCCAGCGGTGACAGGGTGCTGGTCGCTTCCGGTATCCACGACAGTTTTACCGGCATCCCACCGGAGAAGCTGCTCGCCCATCTGCGTCAGTTGCGCCAGCAGGGGATGGCCAATCCCATCGCCATCGGCGCCATCCCGTTTGATACCCAATCCCCCTGGCATCTGGTGATCCCGGCGCAATCACAGTGGGTCAAACGGGATGCGTTGTTACCCGCCCGCTGTTGCCAGCTCCATGGCGAGGTGAGCGAAGTGACCGGCTCTGCCCACTATCAGGGGGCGGTACGGGCAGCGTTGCAGCAGTTCAGCGAGGGGCAACTCGAGAAGGTGGTACTGTCGCGCGCCATTGATGTGAAGAGCGCAGAGCAGACCTCCCCCGCACACGCCTATGGCTCTCTGTTGGCCCAGAATCCGGGCGCCTATGTGTTCCAGATCCCGCTGCCGGAGGGGGAGACCCTGCTTGGCGCCAGCCCCGAGCTGCTGATATCGCGCAGCGAGATGGCGGTGGTGAGCAATCCGCTGGCGGGTTCCCGTCCGCGCCACGCTTTTCCTGATCAACCGGCGGCCAGTGCCGAACTGCTGGGTGCCCAGAAGGATCGCTATGAACATGCGCTGGTGGCCGATGCGGTCGCTGAGGCCCTCGCTCCCTTCTGCCGCGAGCTGGACGTCCCCATTGAGCCTCAGGTGATCGCCACTCCTACCATGTGGCACCTCTCGACCCGCATTGCTGGGCGGCTCCATGAACCCTCTCCCGTGCTGGCTCTGGCGCTGGCGCTGCACCCGACACCGGCGGTATGCGGCACGCCGCTCTCGGCAGCACGTCAGGCCATCGCCCGGCTCGAGGGGTACGATCGCCGCTTCTACTGTGGCGCCGTCGGTTGGATGGATGCCGATGGCAATGGTGAGTGGGTGGTCACCATCCGCTGTGGTGTGCTGGCTGGCCGGCAACTGCGGCTCTATGCCGGCGCCGGGGTGGTGGTGGGCTCTTCGCCGGAAGCGGAGTGGCAGGAGACCGCCGCCAAGCTTGGCACCATGCTGCGGGCGTTTGGCCTCGAGAGCCGGGAGCCGGAGGTAACCGCATGAAGCCGTTGGTGCCCTTTACCCCCTGGCCCGCCGAGCTGGCTGCCCACTACCGGGCACAAGGGTGGTGGCGCGGACAACCGCTCACCGCCCTGCTCGATGAATCTGCCGAACGGTATCCCGAGCGCACGGCCCTGATCTGCGGCGAGCGAACCCTCAGTTATGGCCAGTTAAAGCGTGAGGTTGATGCGCTGGCGGCGCGGCTGGCGGCGCGCGGGCTGGGCCACGGCGATACAGCGCTGGTGCAGTTGCCCAACTGCGCCGAGTTCTATATCTGCTGGTTTGCCCTGATCCGCTGCGGCGTAGTGGCGGTGCATGCCCTCTACAGCCATCAGCGGCGTGAGCTGGTGGCCTTTGCCCGCCAGATTGAGCCCGCCTTGCTGGTACTCAGCCCCTCCCATCCCGGCTTTGCCGGTGAAGCGGGGAGCCTCGCGGCCCTTGATGAGCTGGTATCTCCTTCCTGCCAGACACAGCTGTTCGAGCAGGCTGAAGGGGGTGATCTTCAGTCTGGATTTGCATGGCGTCGGCCTGAATTGATGGCTAGTACTGATGGTTCTGTGCAGGTGGCTGCTGCGCCAACACCTGCACCGACTCCGGCCGATCAGGTCGCCTTTTTCCAGCTCTCCGGCGGCAGCACCGGCACCCCCAAACTGATCCCCCGTACCCATGATGATTATGGCTACAGCGTGCGCCAGAGCGTGGCGGTGTGTGGTTGGGATGAGCGGGTGATCTATCTCTGCGCCCTGCCGGCGCCCCACAACTTTCCCCTGAGCTCCCCCGGCGCACTCGGAGTGTTTTATGCCGGTGGCTGCGTGGTGCTGGCAAAGGATCCCTCTGCTGCAACCTGTCTGCCGCTGGTGCAGCGCCATCAGGTCAACTGGGCGGCACTGGTGCCACCGGCTCTGGCGCTCTGGCTGGAGGCAGCCAGCCACTATCCGCAGACCTCCCTGGAGTGTGTGCAGGTGGGAGGGGCGCGCCTCAGCCCGGCTCATGCCGATACGGTGGCGAGCAGCCTTGGCTGCCGCTTGCAGCAGGTGTTCGGCATGGCCGAGGGGCTGGTCAACTACACCCGCATCGAGGATGACCAGTGGCACATCGTCAATACCCAGGGCCGTCCAATGAGCCCGGGTGACGAGGTGGAGGTGCGAGGCAGCGACGGGCGCCCCTTGCCCGATGGCGAGTGCGGCGAGCTCTGGACGCGTGGCCCCTACACCTTTCGCGGCTACTTCAAGGCTGATGCCCACAATCAGCGTGCCTTCGACCGGGACGGTTTCTACTGCACCGGCGATCTGGTCTGCCGCTTGCCCGGTGGCCATCTGATGGTGGTGGGACGCAACAAGGATCAGATCAACCGGGGCGGAGAGAAGATCGACGCCCTCGAGATTGAAGAGCTGTTGCTGACCCACCCGGAGGTGCGGCAGGCAGCGCTGGTCGCCATGCCTGATCCCATGCTCGGGGAGCGCAGCTGCGCCTTTTTGATGTGCCGCGAGCCCCTCAATTTGCCCCGCTTGCGCCGTTTCCTGCGCGAGCAGGGGGTGGCCGATTACAAACTGCCCGATCGCCTGGTGCTGGTGGAGCAACTGCCCCACACCCCGGTCGGCAAGATAGACAAACAGACGCTGCGCGAGCAGCTCGCCAAGGAGTGTGCATGACCATTCAATCCCTCGCCGCCTATCCGCTGCCTACCGCCGAGGAGCTGCCCACCGGGCGGGTGAACTGGCCCTTCGAACCGGGCCGCGCAGCCTTGCTGGTCCACGATATGCAGCACTATTTCGTCGACTTCTACGGGCCGGACAATCCGCTGATCAATCAGGTCATCGACCATATCGCCACCCTGATCCGTCAGGCGCGAGCTCTTGGCATGCCGGTGGTCTATACCGCCCAGCCCGCCGAGCAGAGTCAGGCCGATCGGGCGCTGCTCAACGACATGTGGGGGCCCGGGTTGACCCAGGCGCCGGAGCGCCAACCAATCGTTCCGGCGCTGGCACCCGAGCCGCAGGATACGGTGCTGACCAAGTGGCGCTACAGCGCTTTTTGCCGTTCACCGCTGGCCGAGCTGATGGCCGAATGGGGGCGGGATCAGCTGGTGATCTGCGGCATCTACGGCCATATCGGGGTGATGCAGACGGCGGTCGATGCCTTTATGCGCGATATTCGCCCCTTCCTGGTGGCTGATGCCATCGCCGACTTTTCCCGCGAAGATCATCTGCTGGCGCTCTCCTACGTCAGCCGCAATGCAGGTCGGGTGATTACCGTGGCCGAGGTGATGGCGGCCAGCAAACGCCCCCTGACTCGGGAGTCGCTGCGTGCTCAGGTGTTGGCGCGGCTACCCGCCGAGATGCAGCATGAGCAGCCCACCGAGGATGACAACCTGCTCGACTATGGTCTCGATTCGCTGGCTGTGATGGGGCTGGTGGAGGAGTGGCGCCAGCAGGGAGTGGTGGTGGAGCTGGCCGAGCTGGCCCGCACGCCGACCCTGGCCCATTGGTGGGCGCTCCTCTCCCGTCAGCTGAATGTCAGTCAGGACACGGCTTATCAGGTCAACGAAGAGCACGTCAGCGAACCGGAGTGCACCCCATGAGCGAGTGGCAAGGCAGAACCGTCTGGGTAACCGGTGCGGCACAGGGAATTGGCCATGCGGTGGCGCGCACCTTTGCCGAGGCAGGGGCCAGCGTGGTGGCGTTCGATTTGCAACTGGTCGAGGCGCTGCCCGGCAACGTGAAGGGAGTGGTGATCGATGTCAGCGACAGCGAGGCCGTGACCCGCTGCTGCGAACAGCTGCTGGACGAAGGGCTGGGGCCCGATGTGCTGGTCAATGTCGCTGGCGTACTGGCGACCGGCAGGATCGATGAGGTGGATGACGCTCTTTTGCAGCGCACCTTCGCCATCAACACTTTCGCCCCCTTCTACCTGATGCGGGCCCTGACCCCCTGGTTTCAGAGACGGCGCAGGGGCGCCATCGTCAATGTCTCCTCCAATGCCGGTCGGGTGCCACGAGTGGGGATGGGCATCTATGGCGCCTCCAAGGCGGCGCTGACCAGCCTCACCCAAACGGCGGGGTTGGAGCTTGCTCCCTACGGCGTGCGCTGCAATCTGGTGTCGCCGGGCTCGACCCGCACCCCCATGCTGTACGGCATGTGGCAGGAGGGGGAGGCGGCGCAGCAGGAAGGAGAGCTGCGTACCATCGCGGGCCTGCCCGGGCAGTTCAAGCTGGGGATCCCTCTTGGCAAGCTCGGGACACCCGACGAGGTGGCTGCCTGCGTGCTGTTTCTCGCCTCCGATGCCGCCAGCCATATCACCCTGCAGGATCTGGTGGTCGATGGCGGTGCCACCCTGGGGGTCTAGCCCGCGCGCTGCCGATCTGGCAGGCGTGACACTCTCTTTATGGAGGAGGCCAGGCCTCCTCGCTTTTCAGCCATGCGGGCAGGAGCAAGCCGCTGCCCGCTCGATGTTTGCGCAAGGACATTCCCATGGAACAGACAATGGCGATGCGCGCCACCCACCAGCGTGGTGAGCACCCGCGCTGGCCACTTACCATCGCTCAGGCGGGCATCTGGTTTGCCCAGCAAAAATACCCGCAGAGCCCTGCCTGCAATACCGGCGAGTACTGGCTGCTGGAGGGGGCGCTGGCTCCCCATCACTTCACCCGCGCGGTGCGCCAGACCATCGACGAGATCCCCGGTCTGCACTGCGCCTTTGTGGCCACCGCCGATGGCCCGCAAATGGTGGCCAACCCCGCCTGCTGGCAGCTTGCAGAGCGGGATCTGCGCAGCGAAGCCGACCCGCTCGCGGCCGCGCAGGCCGAGATGCGTGCGCAGCTGGCCGTTCCCTTCAATCTGGCCGGGGGGCCGCTGTTTGCCACTACCCTCTATCACCTTGGCGAGGGGCGGTGGGCCTGGTTTATCGCCGTGCACCATATCGCCATCGACGGCTTTGGCCTGAGTTTGCTCTGCCAGCGGGTGGTGAGCTGGTATGAGGCGCTTTGTGCGGGCGAACAGCCTGCCCCCTGCCGTTATGCGACTCAGCAGGAGTTGTTGGCCGAGGAGGCGGCCTATCAGGATTCGCCTCGCGCCGCGCGGGATCGCGATTTCTTCGTGCAGCAGCTGGCCGGGGTGGAGAACCCCGCGTCGCTCTCCCGCCGTCCGGCGCAAGGGCCAGGTCCCACTTATCGTTTCGAACAGCGGCTGGCAGGCCGCCAGTGGCAGGCATTGGTGGCACGGGCGAGTCGCTCGGCCTGTCACCCCTACAGCTTGCTGCTGGCGGCAGTGGCCAGCTATGTGCAGCGAATGAGCGGCGCTGGCGAGGTGGTGCTGGGTATTCCGCTGATGGGGCGGCTGGGCTCAGCGGCGGCCGATACTCCCTGCATGAAGGTCAATGTGGTGCCCCTGCGCATTGAGCTGAGCGGCACCAGCCGGGTAGGAGAGTTGCTGGCACAGGTCGAGCGGCAATTTGCCGCCCTGCGCCGCCATCAGGGCTGCCGTCAGGAGTGGTTGCAACAGCGTCAGCCGGGCCAGCCGCTGTTTGGCCCTCAGGTCAATCTGATGCCCTTTGCCCGAACCCTCAGCTTTGGTGAAGGACACAACCAGGTTCGTGGCGAGGTGCAGGTGCTGGCGGCGGGGCCGGTGGAGGAGTGCGCCTTCTACTTTGCCGAGGAGGCAGGCGCGATGACCCTGACCCTCGAAGCACATCAGGGGCGCTTCAGCCAACAGGAGAGTGAACGTCATCTGGCCCGGCTGCTGGCCTATCTGGCCGCCTGGAGTGAGGCGGATGACGAGGCCGAAGCGGTGCGTTTGCCGCTACTGCTGCCCTGTGAGCAGGCTGAGCTGGCGCGCTGGAACCAGACCGACTATCCGTTGCCGACTACCACCCTGAGTGCACTGCTGGCCGAGGGGCTAGCGGCGGCAGATCAGAGCGCCATCGCGCTGGAGTGTGGCGCCGAGCGCTGGAGTGTGGCCGAGCTGCGCCAGCGAACCCGCCAGTTGGCCAGCTATCTGGCGGGAAGGGGCGTGGGCCCCGGTTGTCGGGTGGCGGTAGTGATCCCGCGCTCTCCCGAGCTTATTCTCGCCCAGCAGGCCATCATGGCGGTGGGAGCGGTCTACGTGCCCGTTGATCCGGACTACCCGGCGGAGCGGATCGGCTACATTCTCGCCAGCAGCAATCCTGCGCTGGTGCTGACCAGCCATACGCTTCAGATGTCGCTCGATGTGGCCGTACCACTTGTCTGCCTCGATGCCCCCGGTGTGGCAGAGCAGCTGGCGGCAGTAGAGTTGGCAACGACAGCACCTTGTGATCTGCCAGCCCCCGGGCCAGAAGATGCGGCCTATATCATCTACACATCCGGTTCGACCGGTCGGCCCAAAGGGGTAGTGGTGAGCCATGGCGCCATCGTCAACCGGCTGCTCTGGATGCAGCACATGTATCCCATCGGTCCGGCGGATCGGGTGCTGCAAAAGACCCCGGCCGGTTTCGATGTCTCCATCTGGGAGTTTTTTTGGCCCTTTATGACAGGGGCGCGGCTGGTGCTCGCCAAACCGGGCGGCCACAAGGATCCCGCCTATCTTGCCGAGCTGATTGAGCAGGCCGGGATCACCACCTTGCACTTTGTCCCCTCCATGCTGCAGATCTTCGTCGCACAAGCCGAGCCTGCGCGTTGCCGCGCCCTGCGCCAGGTCTTCTGCTCCGGCGAGGCGCTGCCCGCCGATCTGGTGCAACGCTGGTATGGAACATTTTCAGCCCCCCTGCACAACCTCTATGGCCCGACCGAAGCGGCGGTGGATGTCACCTGGTATCCCTGCCGAGCAGACGAGGCTGTGACCAGCGTGCCCATCGGCTATCCGGTCTGGAATACCAGCATCCACATTCTCGACCCCTGGTTGCAGCCGGTGCCCCCCGGTGTGGCGGGGGAGCTCTGGATCGGCGGCGTGCAGGTGGCGGAGGGCTACTTTGGCCAGCCCGAGCTCACCTCCGAGCGCTTTATTGCCAACCCCTTCGGGGCGGGACGGCTCTATCGCAGCGGCGATCTGGCCGCCTGGCGCGAGGATGGCGCCATCGAGTATCTGGGGCGCCTCGATTTTCAGGTGAAGATCCGTGGTCAACGCATCGAACTGGAGGAGATAGAGCAGGTGCTGATGCGCCATCCCCGGGTGGCGCAAGCGGTGGTGCTGGCCCCCGAATTTGCCCCCGGCGATCGCCGTCTGGTGGCCTACGTGGTGGCCGCAGATAGCAGAGAGTTGACGTTGGCCGAGTTGGCACCCGCCCTTGGCGCCGCGCTGCCCGACTACATGGTGCCGGGACTGTTGGTTACTCTGGCCGAGCTGCCGCTCACCCCCAATGGCAAGCTGGATCGCAAGGGGCTGCCGCTGCCCGATATGGCGTCGGCGGTGGGTCAGTCACTACCGAAAACCCTGCTGGAGGAGCGGCTCTGTCGCCTCTTCGCCGAGGTACTTGCGCTGGCGCGGGTCGGCGCCGACGATAATTTCTTTGCCCTCGGAGGCCACTCGCTGCTGGCGGCGCAGCTGGTGGTGCGCATTGAAGAGTCGACCGGACAGGCGCTCACTCTGGCCAGCCTGTTCGAAGCGCCGAGCCCCGCCCAGCTGGCGCGCCGTCTTGGCGGCGAACGGGAGGCAATGCCCATGCTGTTGCCCCTGCGGGCGCCCGGTGCGCAGGCGGGTACATCAGGCCCCACCCTCTTTTGCGTCCACCCCGCAGGGGGGCTCGGCTGGTGTTATGCGCCGCTGGTGCCCCATCTGCCGGCCGACATGGCCGTCTATGCCCTGCAGGCGCGGGCGCTCTGCCAGCCGGATGCCCCGCTGCCTGCCAGCTTCGACGAGCTGGCTCTCGACTATGTGACCGAGCTGCGTCGTCAGCAGAGTGAGGGGCCCTACTGGCTGCTCGGCTGGTCCCTCGGGGGTATGCTGGTGCACCGGATGGCCGCCATGTTGCAAGAGCAGGGACAGGAGGTGGCCATGGTGCTGCTGCTCGACGCCTACCCCTGCCAGCAGTGGCAAACCCAGCCGTTGCCCGACGAGCAGCGGATGCTCGATGCGTTGCTGCGGATGGGGGGGATTGCGGTTGCGGACGATGCGCTCGATTCCCTCACCCGCGACGAGGTGGTGGCACGGCTGGGGGCAGAGGGGAGTGCGTTGGCCATGCTCGACGAGCAGGTGGTGAGCGCCATGATTGAGCTGGTGGGCCACAACAACCGGCTGATCCGCCAGCCGGTCGACTACTGCTACCACGGGGAGGTGATCTTTATCGAGGCGTCGGCCTCCCGCCAGCCCTGGCTGGATGGACGCGGTTGGGAGCCGCTGACAGAAGGCAAAATCCGCTATGAGCGCTTCCCCTGCCTGCATCAGGAGATGGTGCATCCCGACTGGCTGGCAAAGATCGGCGCTTTTATTTGTGAGCGGGCCGATGGGGTCGGGCAACAGCCGCACATCCGGCAGGAGGGGGGCGCATGACCCCGGTTGCCGCTATCCGGGAAGCCTTGCTGGCGGGCAAGCTGGTAGGGCTGGGAGAGCCGCACTGGCACCCGGATTTTATCCGGCGCCAGCACGCCTGGCTCTGCGATCCTGCGCTCTGGGGAGTCATGACCGATCTGGTACTGGAGTGCGGCAACCGCCGCTATCAGGGGTTGCTCGATGCCTGGCTGGCGGGTGAGGAGAGCTGGCAGGGGGAGCCGCTGACGCTGGCACGGCTCTATCCGGTCTGGCTCGACTCCTGTGCTTTTCCCGCCTGGATGGCCCCCGAGTTTCCGGCCCTATTCGCGGCCCTGCGCCAGAGCAATCTGGCGCGCCCCGAACATGTGCGGCTGCGGGTGCATCTCTGCGAGCCCTTATTCGAGTGGCAGGAGATGAGCTCGGAGCGCTGGCAGCAACACAACAGGGGGCGGGATCAGGCGCTGGCCGACTATCTTCTAACACTTCCCCCGCGCGGCGTGGTGGTGCTGGCAGGGGCGCGCCATCTGCTCAAAGCCGCAGGGGATCCTCATTTTGCGCAGCCGACGCTGGGCCAGTTGCTGGAGGTGGCTCGGCCGGGCTGGCTGCATGTTCTTCACCCCTGGCCAATGGCTGATGAGAAGGGAGATGAGGAAGAAGAGCGGGTGTGCGAGCTGGTCGGGATCGCGACTGCCGACCTCTATCCCCACTGGCCGGCGTATCCGCCGCTGGAAACTCTTATCGACAGGTTGGTGCGCGTGGCTGACCGGGGACGGGAGATGCGAATTTGCCCCACCTTGCTGGCCGAGCCCTGGCGTAGCCGCTTGTTGAGTCGCGCTCACTTGCTGCCAGTTGGCATGGCCCGCCAGCTGCAACAGTGGCTGGCGTAACTGCTGGTTGGCGTAACCGCTGGCTTGAGTAACAGAAGGGGGAGCAAGGCTCCCCTTTTCAATATTTGGCATCCTGCATTCAGCGCTGCAAAGTTGCACCATTTACGGCATACGTTGCCACTCATCGCCGAAAATTCAGCTCCTTCGCTACTTTAAAGAAGTTTCTACTGGTCTTACCTGAGTAAATCTCTTTGCTTTTTATTTAACAAGGTATTTACATCTAGGTGTCACCAGCATCGGTGACGTCTACAACGGCAAGGAGCCAGTTATGACCCATGTCGACATCCCTTTCCTTCGTTACCTCGATGCGGAAGGGTGCCCGGTCGCCACCTTACCGACCTGGCTGGACAAGGCGATACTGCACACTTTCTACCGCAATATGGTGATGGTGCGCAGCTATGACAAAAAAGCGATTGCGCTGCAACGAACCGGCAAACTCGGTACTTTTCCCTCCCATCTCGGCGCAGAAGCCGTGGGGATTGGCATCGGTCTGGCCATGCAGCCGCAGGATGTCTACGTCCCCTACTATCGGGACATGCCCACCCTCTATGTGCGGGGCGTGCCGATGGAGAAGAACCTGCAATATTGGGGTGGTGACGAGCGGGGCAGTTATTTTCTCAAACCTGATGGGAGTCCCTCTGAAGATCTCCCCATCTGCGTCCCCATCGCCACCCAGATCACCCATGCCTGCGGCATTGCGTCTGCCTTCAAACTGCGTAATCAACAGCGCGTCGCCGTGGTCACCATCGGCGATGGCGGTACCTCCAAGGGGGATTTTCTGGAGGGGCTGAACTGCGCAGGGGTATGGCACCTGCCGATGGTCATCATCGTCAACAACAACCAGTGGGCGATCTCGGTGCCACGCAAGCTGCAATCGAGCGCCCCAACGCTGGCCCAAAAGGGGATTGGTGCCGGGGTGCGCAGCCTGCAGGTGGATGGCAACGATGTGGTGGCGGTTTACGATGCTGCCCGCAGTGCCGTCGAACGGGCCCGCAGCGGCAAGGGGCCGACTTTGATCGAGGCGGTCAGTTATCGCCTCGGCGATCACACCACGGCCGACGATGCCACTCGCTATCGCGATGGGGCCGAGGTCGAGGCCGCCTGGGCCAAGGAGCCGGTCAAGCGGCTGCGCCAGTTTATGCATAGCAAAGGCTGGTGGGATGAAGAGCAGGAGCAGAGCCTGCTGGCGGAGGCTACCCGAGAGGTAGAGCAGGCGGTCGCCCGTTATGAGACGATGGCGCCCCAGCCGCCGGAGGCGATGCTCGATTATCACTATGCCAGCCTGCCCGCCGAACTCATGCCCCAGCGCGAGCGAGTGATTGCCAAGGGGATGAAGCAGGAGGTTGGCCATGAGTGAGATCAGTTTGCTGGAAGCGGTCAACATGGCCCTTCACTACGAGATGGAGCATGACCCGGATGTGGTGGTGCTCGGCGAGGATGTCGGGGTCAACGGCGGGGTGTTTCGCGCCACCGTGGGCCTGCGCGACAAGTTCGGTTTCAAGCGGGTGATCGACACGCCGCTGGCCGAGGGGCTGATCGCCGGGGTGGCGGTCGGCATGGCGACCCAGGGGCTCAAGCCGGTGGCTGAGTTCCAGTTTCAAGGCTTCATCTTCCCCGGGATGGAGCAGATCATCTGTCAGGCGGCGCGGATGCGAAACCGCACCCGTGGCCGCCTCTCCTGTCCCCTCGTCTATCGCTCCCCCTATGGCGCAGGCATCCATTCGCCGGAGCATCACAGCGAGAGTGTCGAGGCGCTGTTTGCCCATATCCCTGGGCTACGGGTAGTGATCCCCTCCAGCCCGAGACGCGCCTATGGCCTGCTGCTCTCGGCCATCCGAGATCCGGATCCCGTGATGTTTTTTGAACCGGACCGCATCTATCGCTCGATGAAATCCGAGGTGGTGGATGACGGTGTCGGCCTGCCGCTGGATGTCTGCTTCACCCTGCGCCCGGGCCGGGATATCACGGTAGTGGCCTGGGGGGCCTGCATTCAGGAGGTGATGCGGGCGGCGAACCTGCTGGCCGAGCAGGATATCCAGTGCGAGGTGCTGGATCTGGCCACCATCAAGCCGCTGGATATGGAGACCATCCTCACTTCGGTGCGCAAGACCGGCCGCTTGCTGGTGGTGCATGAAGCGTGTGGCAGCTTCGGAGTCGGGGCCGAAATTGTGGCGCGGGTGACCGAGCAGGCACTCCCCAGCCTCAAGGCGCCGCCCAAACGGCTGACCGGGGTGGATGCCGCCGTTCCCTACTATCGCAACGAAGCGTATTACCTCATCACCGAGCAGGATATCGCCGATGCCGCTCACCAGCTGATGGAGAACCAGTGGCTATGAAATTTTTCAAATTACCGGATCTGGGTGAAGGGTTGGCCGAAGCCGAGATCGTCGAATGGAAGGTGAGTGCCGGTGATACCGTTGCGGTCGATCAGGTGCTCTTGTCGGTGGAAACGGCCAAGGCGCTGGTGGATGTGCCTTCTCCGGTGGCCGGGGTGATTGCCCGTCTCTGCGGCGCCGAAGGGGATATCCTCCATATCGGTGCGCCGCTGGTGGAGTTCGAGGGTGGCGAAGATGATGGCACCGTGGTGGGCAAGGTGAGCGCCCATCAGCAACATATCGAGGATCACTTCGTGGTGGGGGCCATTGCCCCGGGGGGATCGCTGGTGCAAGCGATGCCTGCCGTGCGCCTGCTGGCGCAGAAGCTGGGTCTGGAAATCGACCGGATCAAGGGAAGTGGCAGCGGCTGCATGGTGACCGAGCTGGATGTGCAGCAGGCATTCGAGGTCCAGCAAAGCAGTGGCAACGAATTCCTCAAAGGGTCACGGCGGGCCATGGCCAAGGCGATGGAGCTCTCTCATCAGACTGTGGTGCCGGTCAGCATCACCGATGAGGTGGATTTGCGTCACTGGCGCCCTGATGAGGATGTGACGGTGCGCCTTATCAAGGCCATTGGCGTGGCGTGCCGCGCCGAGCCCTCGATGAATGCCTGGTTTGATGGCGACACCCTGTCACGGCGGCTGTTCAAAGAGGTCAATGTGGCCATCGCGGTGGATTCAAAGCATGGCCTTTATGTGCCGGTGATGGAGAATGTGGCCGAGCGGGAGGGGGCGGATATCCGGCTGGGCCTGGATCGGATGATCGCCGATGTGAAGGCGCGCGCCGTGCCGCGCGAGATGTTGCAGGGGGCGACCATTACGCTCACCAACTTCGGTGCCATCGCAGGCCGCTATGCTAGCCCCATCGTCACGCCGCCGCAGGTGGCCATCATAGGGGCTGGCAAACTGTTCGAAAAAGTGGTGTTCATCCATGGTGAAGCGCGTCCCGTCAGGGCATTGCCGCTGTCGATGACATTTGACCACAGAGCCTGTACTGGCGGGGAGGCGGCTCGTTTTCTCAGAGCGCTGGTCGAAGCGTTGGAAGCAGCCACCTTATAACGGTTTGTGCCCTGTCATTGGCAGGGCACAAATTTGTTTGCGTAATCTACAAAGCCACGTATAATCCAAACCAGCTTGAAAGGGCGATAGTTATGTCAATGAATACGATGTTTCACATCTTGTCCTGTTGTTCATAAGTTAATCCCGTTTTTTGAGCTTTACCCGCTGAAAAGCATAAGTAATTATTTTGAATACAGGTTTAAAAGATATGTCTAACATGATCACCGGTACCGTTAAGTTTTTCAACGAAACCAAAGGTTTTGGCTTCATCCAGCAAGAAAACGGCCCGGACGTTTTCGTTCACTTCAGCGCCATTCAAGGTAACGGTTTCCGTACCCTGGCTGAAGGTCAGCGCGTACAGTTCTCTGTGACCCAAGGTCAGAAAGGCCCGCAGGCTGAGAACGTAACCGCTCTGTAATTCTTACAGAATTTAAGAAAGCCGTGGTACCTCTGGTGCCACGGCTTTTTGTTTATCTGGCTTCTGCTACTGACTCTCATGTGCTGAATCATGCTGCTATCGCTCTTGCTTGCTGCCACCTTGACTCCGACTTCAGATACGCCGGTACCGGTTCAATCCGCGATGGAAGCGCAGGTGATCTGCCAGCAATTTGTCCAGATCCGGATGGGCACTGCACAGTAACCTGATGAGGTGAATGCGCGACTGGTCCCTGAAAGGGAGGGGGAGTGGCTGGTGGATGGTAAAGTAAAAGGACCCGAAGGTCCTTTGCTGTTTGCCTGTCATCTTCACCAAGGGGAGCGCTGGGAGCTACTCAACTTTTCACTTTGGGCACCACAGCCGGTCAAAGCGGTTTGAGTGCAACCAGCAGATGTTGCAGGTGTTCAACCATGGTCATGCCAAACGGGGTGAGATAGCCGCCATCTTCTGCGCTGATGAGCCCCTGTTGGTGCAGACGGGCTGCCGCCTGGCACAACTCTTCAGACATATCGCTGCGTAATTTAATCCCTAGGCTCATGTTGGCCGGATCAAAGCATGCCAGTATTTTCAAATCGTTCACGAATTCGTTAGAAACCTGGTCGATCCCAATCATGGATTTACTCCTTACGCTAAAGATGTATGCAAACTAGCATCCCCGGATCCACTTTAGTGGGCGCTGGCTCAAATTATTGATCTTTGGCTGGATGCTGCGTTTCAAATGCTGTTTTTTTCGGCGTAATCAGATGGTTGGCTGACAGCTTCGCCAAGGGCCGAGCCGGACCAAACGTGGTAGGATAGGGGAATTCTTTATATCGGACGGTCCATTGGCGGCTGTTCGCCCAGTCCAAGGTATTGCTCATGGTCAAGATCACGCTGGTATCCCTGCTGCATTCACACACCGCCACTTTCCCTGTTTACCCAGTCTCCTTGCTGACCTCCTTGTTGGAGGGCCATGAGGGAGAGGTGTGGCTACCTGCCCGCAAGGGGGGCGACATTACCCATCTTCGCAAACATGCTAAAGGGGCTCGCGCCCGCGAGCTGGCAAATCTCGATGCCGGTTGGTGCGATTTTATATCTGGTCAGGAAGGGGCGACTGCGGAGCTGGATGCGCTGGCCAACTACGACACCGAGATGATGGACAACTTGCAGATGTACTGGCATAGCGCGGGCAAGATCAACAGCCCGATCACAGATAATTTGTTCGAACTTCGTCGCGAAGTGGTGGATGAGGCCCATGGCGAAAAGCTTGCCGCTCTCTGGGAGCAACAACAACAGCAGCGATTTGAGCAGTTGATGAAAAGTGCGGCTGACGGTCGGGATCAACTCTGTTTCGTCGAAGTAGAGTCTGCCTACTGGCTGCGACAGAAGTTGAGCGAGCAACCTGATGTAGAGCTGATCACCCCGACCTTTTAATCAGGTCTGGAAGGTGGGTGAGACGTTTTATTCGCCGCCCTGCTCTATCCTTATGAGCGTTGCTGTTTCCCCGACGGGAGTCAGGAGGCGGCAAGCTGGACAAGCTGACCACAAGATGTGAACATGGCGCCCTTTATCGAGAGAGAGACTTGGCCAATGAGCTATGAACTGAGCGACACCGAGCGCAATGCCGCGCTGCAACTGAACGCTGACTACCGTTACGATCACTTCATCAGCAAGCTGGTCGAGCATGAAGAGCTGTTCGTCCTCACTGACGAGCATGGCGTCATGATGCTGACCACCGACGATGAAGATTGCATCCCGGTATGGCCGCACCCGGAGTACGCCAAGGCGTGGGCCGAAGGCGAGTGGGCCGATTGCAAACCACAGTCCATCACCCTCAAGGTGTGGCTGGAGCGGTGGATTGACGGCATGGAGCAGGACGAGCTGTGTGTTGCCGTGTTCCCGACCCCGGATCAGGAAGGCATCGTACTGGAGCCGGCTGACGTGGCTGACGCCATTGCCGAGAAGCAGGCCAAACGCGGCTGATCACCGAGCTATTCGCAACACCGGTTGCCAACAAAGACCCCGCTATCTGGCGGGGTCTTTGTTTTAGGTCTGTTTGCCAAACGAGTTGTGGCTATCAGGGCTGGCGATAGATGGTGTCGATGATGGGCTCGGCCGGGAAAGTCTTGCCACTCTTGATGGCTGCCCTGGTCTCGGATTTTAGCTCTTCATCGATCCACAGCAGACCGCCATAGCTGTAACCGCTGTTGTCGCCACCGAGTGGCCAATAGAGCTGCTCGCTCTTGGGCGTTGCTGGTACTTTTGGCAGTTTGACCCAGCGCCATGCCCCTTCCCGGATGTAGGGCACCTGATATGCAGGCACGAAGCTGGCCAGCTCATAGAGCCGCTGCTGGATCTGCCGTGACAGGGCCGCTTTTTTGGCAAAGTCGAACTCCTTGTCATACTGCTCCACCAAGGCTGTGATGGCGTCGTCATCGATGTTCATGATGTTGTTGGTCTGGGGCTTGTTGGCGTTGACCTTGTGGAAGAACTCCCAATAGGCGGGATAGCGGCTACCCGCCCAGGCCATCCAGGCGCTCTGGTGCTTTTTCTCCAGCATCGATTTGAAACCGGCCGATGCATCCATCAGGTTGAGCTCCAGATTAAGCCCCGCCTTTTTGGCCTCTTCCCGCAGCAGTGTGAGCCGCTGGGCGTGCTCTGCGGTGGTGTAGGTGATGGCGAGGGTCAGTGACTGCCCCTTGTCGTTTTGCAAAATCCCCTGCGGCCCCACTTTGTTAAAGCCTGCCTTGGCAAAGTATTCCCGTGCCAGTTGGGGATCGAACGGACGGGCCTTGATCTCGCTGTTGGTAAACTCCCCCTGACCTGAGCCATAGCTGTTGAGGCGTTGGTAATCCCCCCGCAGTAGGGTAGCGAGCATTCTGTCGAAATTGAGGGCATGCTGGATGCCGAGGCGAACATCGAGATTGCGCAGCAGCGGATCGGCGGTGTTGAGATAGAGCCCCATCGGCGGTTGCGGGGTCTGGTTGTAGAACCAGCGCCGCTCGATATACCCCTTCTCGAACTCGGCGGTGTTGGTCTTGTCGTGCCACCAGTTGGGGATCACCAGCGGGAAGCTGTCGAGATCGCCGCGCAGGAAGTGCTGCCAGGCGATGTTCAGAGCCCTGAGCACCTTGATCTCGATCCGCGCAGGATTGAAGCGATGCTGGAAGTAGCGCTCGTCATCCCCCCACCAGTTTTCAATCCGCTTGAAGGTGACCGATTTGCCCTTTTTCACCTGATCGATCTGATAGGGACCGGTGACCGGCAACACCTTCCAGTTGTACTCCTTGACCCAGTTGGCGGTGAGCTTGATGGCGTGGCTCGGCTCCGGGCTGATGGGCAGCGATTCGAGCAGATCCTGGCGGCTCTTTTCGGTGCCGCTGGTGATGGCCAGGGTGTGATCATCAAACTTGGTTATGTCTGCTATCTGGGTGCTGTAGTAGTTGTTGTACCAGGGGTCGTTGATCTCCTTGCTGCGCATCATCTTGAGGGTAAAGAGCCAGTCATCGGCGGTGACCGGTTGGCCATCTGACCAGCGTGCCTTGGGATTGATGCGAAAATAGAGGGTCTTGTTGTCGGCGCCGAAGGCCCACTCGTTTGCCAGCATCGGCATGGGGTTGCCGGTGACGGGATGAGTGCTCAGCAGTGGCAGGTTGGTTTCCCGCACGTAACCGGCAAAGCCGCCGTTGGAGTCGGGGCCATATTTGCGCAGGGTCAGGGGGAAGCTGGTCATAAAGGTGCGAAAGGTGCCGCCGCGCTTGGCGGCCGGATCGGCATAGAGAGGATCCTGGTTGTTGCTCTCCCACTTCAAGTCAGCGGGCAGCGTGGCACTCCAGCCAAACGGGCTCCAGCACAGGGTCAGGGTGATGGCGGTGGCGCGAATGATAGGGGAGAGTCGGCGCTCCCCGGCGATGATGGTCGATGGCATGTCCTTGCTCTCCTGAAGTCTGCTTCCTGCAGATCACACACTGGTGATGTCAGTCCCGATGGGGACTGGCTCATCATGGAAATTTTATCCTGTCAGGTCAATGAAATAGCGTAAATGGGCAGGCGCTCATCATGTCGCTCTCTGTAGTTTGAACCAGCGCAGTCGGCTACCCAGCAGATGGACCACAAAGCCGAGCAGCACCAGAGCTGAGCCCAGCCACTGCAAGGGTGTTGGATGTTCATCGAGCAGCAGCGCTGCCGTGACCATGCCGACACAGGGGATCAGCAGGGAGAGCGGTGCCACCTGCGCCACCGGATAGCGCATCAGCAGTCGTCCCCACAGGCCGTAACCCAGCCAGGTCGCGACATACGAGAGATAGAGCACGCACAGCAATCCCTGCCAGCTGAAGTCGCGCAGGCTGCTGGCCATCAGCTCCGGCCCTTCGAACAGCCAGGAGAGGGCGAAAAATGGCAGGATGGGCACCAGACCGCCCCAGGCGATCAGGCTCGGCAGCGTGGTCTGGTAGCGCAGACCAATCTGGCGATTGATGACGTTGCCAAGGCCCCAACAGGCGGCGGCACACAGCGTCAGGACAAACCCTAACAGGGTCAGGTTGCCTTCACCGTGAGTGGCGATGAGATAGAGGCCGAATCCCGCCAAGGGCAGCGCCACCCAGTGGTGGGATTGCCAGCGCTCCCCCAGCCAGATCATTGCAAAAAGCAGGGTGAATACCACCTGGGATTGCAGCACCAGCGAGGCCATACCTGCGGGCATGCCGAATTTCATGGCACTGAACAAAAATGCGAATTGACCGAGGCTGATGGCGCCGCCATAGGCCAGCAGCCAGCGCCAGGGCATGGCGGGTTTGGGTACCAGCAAGATGGCGGGGAAGACCACGCCGATAAAGCGCAGCGCACCCAGCAGCAGTGGGGGGCTCCCCTCCAGCCCCCACTTGATGGCCACGAAGTTAAGCCCCCAGCAGAGGATGACCAGAGCGGCCAAAAACTTGTCTTTGGTGTGCATGCGGTGTCCTTCGGTCTGTGGCCTCTGCCATGAGAGGCCAAAAGAGGACGAGCATACCCCCGCCAGGGTGGGCGCCGTCAAGCCGACCGGCGGGGGAGCAACCCGGCAACGGGGGCCAGGTGCGATTCAGGCAGAGACGCAGTGCACTGTGATGCCGCGTGCGGCCAGGGTGGCCCGCATGGGGGCGGGCAGGGCATCATCGGTAACCAGCACGTTGATCTGGCCCGGCGCGCCAAGCTGACTCGGGTGGATGGCGCCAAATTTGCTGCTGTCGGTGATCACCACATTGGTCATCCCCTTGGCCAGCACGCTGTTGACCACGTCGGCCCGCATCATGTCGCGGCCGGTGAAACCCATCTCGGGATGAAAGCCATCCACCCCGATAAAGGCCTTGGAGAAGTGCACCTGCTCGATGCAGAGGCGAGTGAGCGGCCCTACCACGCTCTCGCTCTGATGCTGGAACAGCCCGCCGAGCAGCACCACCTGAGCCGGGGTGTCTTTGAGCAGATGGGCGATATAGCTGCTGATGGTGATAATGGTGACCCGTTTGTGCAGGGCCAGATGGCGCGCCAGCATGGCGTTGGCGCTGCCCCCTTCGATAAAGACCGTTTCGCCATCTTTCACTAGCTGGGCGGCCCGCTCGGCGAGGCGCTCCTTGAGCAGGTAATTGATATTCATCCGGGCATCCGGGTCATCGGTCTCCAGCGCCATGGCCGAGCCGTGTACCCGTCTGAGCAGTCCCTGCTTCTCCAGCGCGGTGAGGTCGTTGCGCACCGTCACCTCAGACACGCCGGTGTGTCGGGAGAGTTCACTCACGCTCATCTTGCGAGCCTGATGGACCAGAGTGAGGATCAGTTGGTGGCGTGGATTCATGGTGCGCTCACATAGAAGGTGTTGGATAGCGGCAAGCCACCCATGGGGTGGCTTGCCAATCATATGACGTCACAGGCGCCATGGGGAGCGCCCCGTCAGAGACTGTGCTCGGTGCGGGCGATGATATCATCTTGCGCATCCGGGGATAAGGCGGTGAAGAAGGCCGAATAGCCCGCCACCCGTACCACCAGATCCCGGTATTGATCCGGATTGGCCTTGGCCGCCAGCAGGGTCTCGCGCGAGACGATGTTGTACTGCACGTGCCATCCCTTGTGCACCTCGAAGAAGGTGCGCAGCAGGCTCATCAGTTTGGCCTTGTCCCGCTCGTTCTCAAGGCTCGCAGGGCTCAGCTTCTGGTTGAGCAGCACCCCGCCGAGGATGGCCGCCGTGGGCAGCTTACCGATGGAGTTGAACACCGCCGTCGGGCCGAGACGATCAGAACCCGAGGAGGGGCTGGCCCCTTCCGCCAGCGGCGTGCGGGCATGGCGACCATCCGGGGTGGCCATGGTGGCGGCACCGAACGGCACGTTGGCGGAGATGGAGGAGGTGCCCGCATAGTAGGTACCGCCGATGGGGCCGCGGCCGAAGCGGGTGTTGTGCAGCCCCTTGAGCTCGTCGATGTAGCTCTGGTAAGCCTTTACCAGCAGCATGTCTACCTCATCCAGATCGTTGCCATATTTGGGGGCGGCATTGGTGAGGCGCTGGCGCAGCTGCTCCCCCGCCAGTCCTGAAAAATCTTGCTCGAGTGCTTCGGCCAGCTCTTGCTGATCCACTATCCCCTGTTCGAACACCAGTTTCTTTAGGGCAGCCAGGCTGTTACCAAGGTTGGCGATCCCCACCTGCAGACCTGAGACCCAGTCATAGACGGCGCCCCCCTCCTTGATGGTCTTGCCGCGTTCGATGCAGTCATCCACCAACGTGCTGCAGAGGATGTCATGGGCTTGAGCCTCCAGCACGCTGTCGACCACGCAGTCGATCTCGATGGATTTGCGGGTGAAGTAGCGCACCTGCTCATCCCAACGGGCCATCACCTCGTCAAAGTTGCCAAAGGTCCCTTCCCGCAGCGACTGGGATTGGGGCAGGAAGACCTTGCCGGTGGTGGCATCGCGGCCACCATCAAGGGAGGCCAGCAGGATGCGGGCGAAGTTGATAAAGCTCATGCCGGTGCAGCGGTAGCCCCACTTGCCGGGCACGGCGGTCTCGATGCAGCCGATGGCGGCGTAGTGGTGGGCATCCTCCACGCTCACCCCGAGCTTGATGAACTCGGGGATCACCACCTCGTCGTTGTTGAAGGCGGGCATGCCAAAGCCGCAGCGGATCACTTGAATGCAGGCGTCGAGGAAATCCTCGCTCATCCCGGCGTGGTAGCGCACCGAGAGGTTGGGCTGGGTGGAGCGCAGCTGGCCACAGGACTCCAGAATCGCGTAGGAGAGGCCATTGACCGCGTCATGGGCTGCACCATCCCGCCAGTTCTGGCCGCCGATGGTGACGTTCTGATAGAGCGGGCTGCCGGCGGATGCCTTGGAGTGGGTGCCGGAGCGGATCTTGTTCACCTCCAGCAACTTGAGCCAGCACCCTTGCAGCAGCTCGATGGCGCGCGTCCGAGGCAGGGATTCCGACAATTCCACCTCGCGGCGATACCAGGGGTAGAGGTACTGATCCATCCGGCCAAACGACACCGAGTGACCGTTGGATTCGATCTGCAGGATGAGCTGGATAAAGTAGCAGAGCTGCAGCGCCTGCCAGAAGGTCTCGGGGGGCTGGTGGGCGATGTGGGCGCAGTTGAGCGCGATGGTCTCAAGCTCGTTTCGGCGCTCGGGGCGAGATTCTTGTGCTGCCATATCATGGGCAAGTGCGGCGTAGCGCGAGATGTGAGCGCTGACCGCATCCAGAGTGATGGCGACGGCGTGCAGGAACTGCTCGCGCAGCAGATCGGCCCAATCCGCCAAATCCAGCCGACTGCGGCGCTCGGCCACCTTGGCCTTGAAGCCATCGAGCCCCAGCGTGAGCAGCTCCTCATAGTTGACCGCGAGGTGGGCATCCCCCGAGGTCATGTTGCCCTCGGCCTTGATGATGCCGCTCTCCAGCAGCGCTTTCTGCTCGTCGGTAAAGAGGCCGAAGCAGCGATCCTGCACCGTCTGGCCGCGCCAGAAGGGGGTGAGGGCGTGGATGATCGCCTTGTCGGTTTCGCTGACTGCAAAACCGGCGCCGGGGCGATCTGCCAGCTCGTCGACCTCCTTCTCAATCCAGCTCACCGTGTATTCGGGAAAGAGCGGCGCCGCCCGTACCTGACTGGCCTGATTGCCGACGATCAGCTCGTCGTGCTTGATCCAGATGGTGCGTTCCTTGAGGTGATGGGCCAGAGCCAGGGCGCGGCGCACCGGCAGCGGCCGGGCGAGATGAGTCTGATAGGCCTCGGTATAGTGGCGGGCCCGCTCGGTACAGACCGGTGGCTGAACGATGTGGATCAGGCTCTCTTTGTGGGCGCGGATCCGCGGGCTCAGGGTATTGAGGTCGAGCTGGGTCATGATCTTATCCTCTGGTCACAGGGGTCAGCCCCTGACGTTGGGCGTATGCGTGGGCAAAGTGGAGTAAATCGGGGTCGTCAAACGGTGTCTCAGGCGCCTGATAGGGCAGATCCAGCAGGGCATATTTGCCCATCCCCAGCGTGTGGTAGGGGAGGAAGTGGATCTCCTGCACCGTGCCGAGGCTGGCAGCAGTGTCGGTGATGGCTTCGATCGATGCGTGGTCGGCATTGAAGCCGGGAATGAGTGGCACCCGGATCTGCATCGGCACGCCGCGCTCGGCGAGGCGCTTGAGGTTCGCGATGGGCAACTCCACCTTGCCGCGGGTCCAGTGGAAGAAACGTTCTTTATCCACGTGTTTGAGGTCCGCCAGCAGCAGATCCAGTGAGGGAAGGCTTTGCTCAATCTGGTGCCAGGGCACATGCAGGCAGCTCTCGACCGCGGTGTGCAGCCCTTCGGCCTTGCAGCGGGCCAGCAGGTTGGCAGCAAATTCGGGCTGCATAAACGGTTCGCCACCTGAGAGGGTGACGCCACCGCCGCTGCGCTCGAAGAAGGGGCGATCCCGCAAGATGGTGTCCATCAGGGTATCCAGGGTTTCATCGCGGCCGCACACCTGCAGCGCTTCGCTTGGGCAGAGGCCGCGCAGCCGTTCCATATCATCGGCCTTGAGGGCAGAACGGCTGAGCTGGATGCCCTCGCTGTCACGCAAGATTGCCGGACAAGCCTGGCTGCAGAGCTGGCATCCCTCGATGCACTGGCGCCGGTCGAGTAGTATGTCCGGCTTGGGAGAGCGGCTTTCCGGGTTTTGACACCAGCGACAGGCCAGCGAGCACCCCTTGAGAAACACCAGGGTGCGAATGCCGGGGCCATCGTGAGTTGAATATCGTTGCAGGTCGAAAATCATACCGCCTCCTTTTGTATTTGCATTCTATTTACTTTCATTCGAAAGTTGATTTGATTTCGATCAAGCTGTTTGCAGATGTTTTCTCGCTAGAATGGCGATATATTGAACATCCCGTTAAGGAGTTAGAGATGGAGCTGTATCTCGATACCGCCGATGTGGCGGCAGTGCGTCGCTGGTCACGGATCCTGCCGTTGGCCGGTGTCACCACCAATCCTTCCATTACCGCCGCCGGGGGATTGCCGCTCTGTGAGCTGCTGCCCGCCTTGCGCGATGTGCTGGGGCCCAAGGCGCGCCTGTTTGCCCAGGTGATGGCCAAAACCGAAACCGAGATGGTGCGCGAGGCGTTCGCTCTGCGTGAGCTGGACCCGGATCTGGTGATCAAAATCCCGGTATGCGCAGAGGGGCTGGCGGCCATCAAGAGCCTGACCGCCAACGGTGTGCCGACTTTGGGCACCGCTGTCTATACCCCGCTGCAGGGTTGGCTGGCGGCGGTGGCGGGGGCAGAGTACGTGGCGCCCTACGTCAACCGGCTGGATGCCCAGGGGGGTGACGGCATCGCCACCGTGCAGGAGCTGCAACAGCTGCTTGCGCTGCACGCGCCGAACAGCAAGGTGCTGGCGGCATCGTTCCGTACCCCGCGCCAGGCGCTCGACTGCCTGCTGGTGGGTTGCCAGTCCATCACTCTGCCGCTCGATGTGGCGGAGCAGCTGATGAACGTGCCAGCGGTGGATGCGGCGCTGGTGAAGTTCGATCAGGATTGGCAGCGCGCTTTCGGTCGCTGATTGCCTGATTGCAGTGACAGATGGGGGAGGGTGAGGAGACGCAGGAGGGGATTGGGATTGACCGACTAGACTTGTAATAGGCAGTCAGATGCGCTGGCTGCCTTGCGATCTACCGGAGGTATCCCATGAGCGACCATCTGCTGCTCCCCCATGGTGAAGATCTGCGACGTGCGGTGCGCTGGCTCAGTGAGCACCACCAGTACGATATCGCCGCCATCGAAGAGGCCAGCCTGCGTTTCGATCTCTCGCCGTTGGATGAGGAGTTTCTGATCCGGCACTGGCTCGATAGCCAGCGCCAGTCGTGAGGACAGAGTTAGAAGAAGTTGGTGAGGTTGATGCCAAACTCTTTGGGGTCGACCGTGCACTCGATGCTCTCCTTCACACTCGATCTGGCCAGATCCAGCCACTGCACATCGAGGTAGTGGCGCTGGGAAGCGTGATAGATCACCTTGACCACCGGCTTGAGCGGCTGCTGCTCGTTGCGCTGCATCACGATGGCCAACCGCTGGTTTGAAAGCTGTACCAGCGTTCCCACCGGATAGACCCCCATGCACTTGATGAACTTGGTGACCAGTTCGGCATCGAAGTGCTGGTTGACTCCCTTTAGCAGAATGCGAAAGGCCTGGGTGGGTTGCATGCCAGCCTTGTAGACTCTGTCGGCAGTTACTGCGTCATAGACATCGACAACACCGCTCATGCGGGTATAGAGGGAGAGTTCATCCCCCTTCAGCCGCTGCGGGTAGCCAGTACCATCGAGCCGCTCGTGGTGGTTGGCGGCTACTTCCAGCATGGTTGGGGTGATGCCGGGGGTATTGCGGAGAATGTCGTAGCTATGCACCACATGCTGGCGCATGATGGCAAACTCCTCGTCGGTCAGCTTGCCCGGTTTGTTGAGCACCTCGTCCGGCGTCATGATCTTGCCCACGTCGTGCAACAGCCCTCCCAGAGTCAACTCCTTGAGCACGCTGCGCTCCAGCCCCAGATAACGGCCGAAGTTGGCCAGCAGGATGGCCACGTTCATGGAGTGCTCCATCAGATAGGCATCCTTGGCACGAATACGGGCCAGGCAGAGCATGGCATCGCCATGGGTGAACATGGTGTCCACCATCTCCTCGGCGACTTCGGCGAGCGGAGTGATGTCGATGGGCTCACCCGCTTTGAGGTGGCGAATGAACTTGCCTTGCAGCTCGCGCGCTTCCTGATAGAGGCGGCGGATTTTAAGCTCCCGTCCTTCGCCGTTGGCACTGGCCCGGCGCCCTACCTGGGCGCTGTTGGCATTGAGATCGGGGGAGGTAACGGCGTCACTCTCGGTACTGCCCAGCTTGCTGCGGGCCAGATCGATGCGTACCGTGAGCACCCCCTGACGCACCAGATTGGCAATTTGCGCCACGCTGGTCACCAAGCCCATCTGGGCGATCTCCATCCCACCTGTCTGGCTGGCGATAGCAATGACATACATGCCGGGTTTCAGCTGGTTGACGGGAATGACGGGATAGGATGCTTGAGACTTCATGAGGGCTTCCTGACTCTTATTATTATGAGTATCGTGCGGATGGATCACACCGGAGAAGTGTAACATCGGATGACCAGTTCGTCATAATTGGCAACCCCTTAACAGTGGCGTTGTCGCCCCCGCCCGATATAATGACGCCCCTTTACTTGTTGGACTCCGAGGTTGTGAATGCGGCTTGATAAATTTCTGTGCGATTGTTCCGATTTGACCCGCTCGCTGGCAGGCAAACTGATCCGTCAGGGCGAGGTCATGGTGGATGGTATTGTGGTCAAGCAGCCCGCCTTCCATATCAATGAGCAGAGCCAGATCGAGTTTGACGGCGTGCTGCTGACGCTGGAGCAGCGCAACCGCTATTTCATGCTGCACAAGCCGGAAGGGTATGTCTGCTCCAACGAGGATCCGGATCACCCGACCGTCTTCTTCCTGATGGATGAACCGGCGATGGGCAAGCTGCACGTAGTGGGTCGCCTCGACCTCGATACCACGGGTCTGGTGCTGGTGACCGATGACGGTCAATGGTCCCACCGCATCACCTCGCCGCGCCACGAGTGTGCCAAGACCTATCACGTCTGGCTGGCCGATCCGGTGAGCCCGGATGCAATCGAGCTGTTCGCCGAAGGGGTCTACCTGCGTAACGAGACCGATAAAACCCGTCCTGCCCAGCTGGAAATTCTCGGCGAGTGCGAGGCCCGCCTGACCATCCACGAAGGCAAGTACCATCAGGTCAAGCGGATGTTTGCCTCCATCGGCAACAAGGTCGTTGGCTTGCATCGCGAGCGGGTGGGCGGTTTGACGCTGGATGAAGATCTGGCACCCGGTGAATACCGCGAGCTGACCGCTGAGGAGATTGCCCTGTTCTGATCAGGGGGGGCCGGGTGTCAGTGAGTGCTGAAACCCAGCACCAGCGCGGTGCCCAGGGTGGCAATCAGTGCCCCCGCCCAGGCGGCAATGGATGGCCGCTCCCCCGAGTGCCACCACAACAGCGGCAGCAGCAGTACCGGTGTGGTAGAGGAGAGAATGGCCACCATGCCCACCTCGCCCTGCCGCAGCGCCATCAGGATCAGCGTCATCCCCAGCCCCATCGCCAGAAAACCGTTGGTGGCAATCATGGCGAGGATCTGGCGATTGACCGGTTTGAGCGGCATGGCCAGCGGCAAGCGCCCAAGCCGCAGGACGCAGTGGGCCAGCAGGGCACTGCCCATTCGGATACCCGATGCACTCACCGCATCCACCTCACCACTCATCATCACCGGCTTGGCGATGATGGCCCCCACGCTCTGACACAGTGCCGCCGTCAGGCCAAGGCCAATCCCCAGCGCCAGATTGCCACGGATCTGCTCCCACTCGTTGCTGCTACTGCGTCTGCCAAACAGGATCGCCAGCATCACGCCAGCAAAGACCAGCATGGCCCCCAGCAGTCGCCAGCCTGTCAGCTGTTCATTAAAGAGCCACAGCCCAAGCAGGGCGGAAAAGAGCGCATGGCAGGAAAAAAGCAGGGCACTGCGTCTTGGCCCCAACCGGTTCATGCAGGCAAACAGCGCCGTATCGCCCACGAAGATGCCGATCAGTCCCGAGATGGCGAGCAGGGGCAGGGCGCTTGCGGTGAGGGTTTGCCAGCCACCGGTGAGCAGACTCATGGTGCCGAGCATCAGGCTGACCAGAAACATGCGCCAGCGGCTGTAGGCAAATGCGCCGAGATGACGGGCCGGTTTGACCGAAATTAGCGCTGCAATTGCCCATAAACTGGCCGACGCGAGGGCCAGCCACTCATAACCCATAAAAACTCCTGAAAAAATTAACCCGAAAGACTCCATCTCCCGGGCAAGCCCGATACAATACGGGGCGTTTTCGGGGATAACAAGAGCGGCATCAGGCATTCATCAGGCGCGCCGTCGGCCTTCCCCTCCTGCAGTGGTTTTATTCGAGGTTTTGTCATGAGGTATGGTTTTTTCCCCAAGCTGGCGCAACGCTGGCTCTCCCCGCTATTGCTTGCCGTGCTGGCAGGGCCCCTGGCCCATGCCACCACCGTTGAGCAGCAGCCTCTGCTTGCCGAGCGGCAAACTCTGGTAAAGGGCAACGGTGCCGAGCCGGAGTCGCTGGACCCGGCACTGGTGCGATCCGGTTTTCCGGGGGAGGCGGTACTGGTCGATCTGTTTGAAGGGCTGGTCAGCGATGACGGGCAGGGGCATATCGTCCCTGCTCAGGCACAGCGTTGGGAGGTGAGTGAAGATGGGCTGGAGTGGCGATTCTTCCTGCGCCCTCAACTGAAATGGTCCAATGGCGAGCCGCTGGTGGCCGCTGATTTCGTCTATGCATGGCGCCGTCTGCTCGATCCGGCCATCAACTCCCCTTCTGCCGGATTGCTGCTGGCCACGGGGATCAACAATGCGCAATCCATCTATGCCGGCGCGCTGGAGCTCGGCAATCTGGGCATTGAAGCGCAAAGCGATCAGATCCTGAAAATCACCCTGGAGCGGCCGGCTCCCTATTTCCTGCAGCTCATCAGTCAGCGCCCCTTTGTGCCAGTCAACCAGAAGGCGATAGCCAAATTTGGCAAACAATGGACCGAGCCCGGCAAGCTGGTGAGCAATGGTGCTTACCGGCTGGCAAGCTGGACGCCAAACGAGCAGATCGAAGCCGAGCGCAATATCCACTACTGGGATGACCTTCACACCCGTATCGGACGGGTCACCTATCTGCCTATCACTTCGCAACATGCCGAACGGCTGCGCTATGAGGCTGGTGAAATACAGCTTACCAACAAGGTCTCCCTCGGCTATTACCAGAAGATGAAGCGCGAGTCTCCGGAGCGGCTCTGGGGCTTGCCGCTGTTTGGCACCTATCTCTATGCGTTCAATTTGAAGCGACCCGAACTGCAGGATGTGCGGGTGCGTCAGGCGCTCTCCATGGCGGTTGATCGACAGCAGCTCATTGGATCAGTGAGCGGGCAGGATGAACAGGCAGCATGGTCGCTGTTGCCGGAGATGCCGGGTTACCCCCGGGTGATATTGCCTGTGGCGCTTGAAGATATGCCAACCCGCCAGGCCAACGCGGCAGCGTTGTTGTCAGCGGCCGGGTATAACAGTGCCAATCCACTCAAGCTGAGCATTACCTACAACAGCGCAGAAACCCACAAGCAGATGGCGATGGCCATTGCCGCCATGTGGCAGAAGCTGGGGGTACAGGTCACCCTCAACAGTCTGGAGTGGGGTGCCTATCAGGTGGCCAAGGATAGCGGTGATTTCCAGGTGGCCAGAAGCTTCCTGTTTGGCGATTACGTGGAGCCGTCTGCCATGTTGGGCAGCTTCCGTTGTCAGGATCTGCGCAACGAGAGCGGCTACTGCAATCCCGACTTTGATCTGTTGCTGGAGCAGGCTGCCAATACGCTGGACAGCGCGAGCCGGGTTGAACTCTACCGGCATGCCGAACAGTTGCTGCTTGAGGAGGCGCCGATCCTCCCCGTGTATCATTACAATCAGATGAGACTGGTCGATCCCACCCTGCGGGGACTGCCCAGCCAGAATTTGAAAGGGACGATTGCCACCAAGGATCTCTATTTCAGCCCGCAGTGAGGAGCATTTCATGAAACTTGCCATCATTTCCGACATCCACGGCAGCATCATTGCGCTGGAGCGGGTGCTGACCCAACTTGAGCCCTGGCAGCCGGATCACTATCTGCTGCTCGGCGATCTGCTCAACCATGGCCCGCGCAATCCTCTGCCGGAAGGGTATAACCCGGCTGCGGTGGCCGATCGGCTCAACGAGTTGGCACCGCAGATCATCGCGGTGCGGGGCAATTGTGATTCCGAAGTGGATCAGATGCTGTTGCGCTTTCCCATCACCGCCCCCTATAACCAGTTGCTGGTCGATGAGCGGCGCTGGTTTGCCAGCCATGGCCATCTTTATCGCCCGGACGAGGTACAACTGCCGGAGGGTAGTCTGTTCCTGAGCGGTCACACCCATGTACCTGTGCTGGAGTGGCAGGGGGAGCGGATATTGATGAACCCGGGGTCGATCTGTTTCCCGCGCGGTGAGCTGCCGGCCAGTTACGGGTGCTATGAGGACGGGGTACTGCGTGTCAATGCGTGTGAGGACGGGCGAGAGTTGTTGCGACTGGTGCTTTAAAACGGAGAGCAAAAATGCAAGGCCTGATAAGAGATGTCAGGCCTTGATACCGTAGGAGCGGGTGCCAGAGCGAGTGTTGCCCTTGGCGTCATAGGTCAGGCTGTTGCGATCGCGCAGCTGACTCAGAAAGGTTGCCAGACGACGGTTGGAGACGATGCTCAATTCAAGCAATCGACCGTTGATATCATTTTGTGCCTGGCAGGCATCCAGTTTTGCACGAAGCTGCGCCATCTCGTCGGGATAGGCTGCCAGCTGCAGTGCCAGTTCCGGCATCTCTGCCAGTGTCTTGTCCAGAGTTTCTATCGCAGTAAGCAACTGCTGTTTGCGCTCGGTCAGTGCGGGCAGGGCCAGTGCCTGATGCTGTTCGAGCAAGCTGAACTCCTCTTCCAGAATGCCTTGCATCTGGCTGAGGTAATCATCTTGGGTGTGCAGTAACGAAGGTAAATCCATCATCCCAGAACTTTGTCCAGATTGGCCTCGAAACTGAACATCTTCTTGGCCACAGCGTCGCTGTTAACCTGATATTCGCCACTCGCGACGGCTTTTTTCAGCCGTTCGACCTTGCTCTCATTGCCGGTCGAGGCGGTATTGAGGTTTTGCTGCATCTTTTGCAATTGTTGCGCCTCACTGGTCAAGGAGACGGAGTCCAGCTTGACAGTGGTCGCTTTGTTTTCGGGCGATGAGGTGACTGACTTGCTGCCTGTCCCTTGGCTATTAGCGGTATTTTGCAACCGATTATTCGCCAAGTTGTTGATATTGTTGATGGCCATTTTAGTTACCTTCGTCTGCTTTAAGATTTGCTTACCTGTTTATCGGTGCGGCAGGTCAAAACTTTAGAAAAAAAATTGTCAGGCTCCGGATATCAAAAAGTGACTGATGCGGCACCGACTGCTGTGACTTTACCTTCCACCGTTTTGCCGGAGCGAATATTGACGAGTTTGATGATCTCTCCGAAACTGCCATCTTGCAAGGCTCGGGCCATGGTTTTGATCTGGAAGTTGCTGTTTTCGGCTGTCAGGGTGACCTGATCCCCTTTACATATCACGCAAACCTGGCTCAAGCGGATGGGCTGTCCCGGTTTGATCTCCCGCTTGCTGCGTACCCCAATCAAAGGGGCCGGGTTGGTCAGATAGTCACCACGGATCAGGGTTTGATCCTGAAACGCCACTACCAGCTTGCTTTCATTCAGCAGATCCCCTTTGGCAATGGGGTCGGTGACAGTAACAAAGGGTTTTTGAATACTGACCCTTACCGGTAAGTAGACATCCCAGGGTTTTTCTTCCTCACACTTCATGTAAACAGTTGTATTACGACGAATTTCCATTTTTGCTGGCAAGCTAATGGTCAACAGATCATCGCAACGGGTTAGCGGGAGTCTCTCATCAAGGGTCGCGGCAGTGACCTCTGCTCTGGCATCCAGCGGCAAATCGAGTTGACCATAAACGAACTCTTGTGCCTGCTCTCTCAGATAGGTTGTGACATCCGAGGCATGGCTCGAGGATATGCTGCCAAAAAAGAGGCTGATGAGTAAAAGTCGGTTAATCATTTTCGCTCGTCGGTCGATAAGTTGTTCACGCATATCACCATATTTAACTATGATTGCTTCAGAATCTGTTTGTTGTCACATCGATAGTCTGACGCAATCCATCACGCATGCATGATTAATGCCAAGCGTTTTTAGGGAGTGTTTATGGCCAGTATCCTGGACTCGGTCAACCAACGTACCCAGCTAGTGGGGCAAAACCGGCTGGAATTGTTGTTGTTTCGTCTCAATGGACGTCAAAGATTTGGCATCAACGTATTCAAAGTGCGTGAAGTGTTGCAGTGCCCCCCCTTGACCGTGATGCCCAAGTTGAACTCCTGTATTCGCGGAGTGGCTCATATTCGTGGCCAGACTATCTCGGTCATCGATCTCAGCATGGCAATGGGCAAGCGCCCCATTGAAGATTTGAGCAAGTGCTTCATTATCATCTCCGAGTACAACCGCTCCATTCAGGGTTTTTTGGTGCACTCGGTCGAGCGCATCATCAATATGAACTGGGAATCTATCCTTCCTCCCCCCAAGGGGGCTGGTCGCATCAACTATATGACGGCGGTTACCGAGGTTGATGGCGAGTTGGTCGAGATCCTCGACGTTGAACGTATTCTCAACGAAATATCTCCGGTTTCTACTGAGGTCAGCCAGGAGCTGGTGGAGGCCAGTGTCGAGCATCCGACCTTGGGACGTCCCGTATTGGTTGCTGACGACTCTTCGGTTGCGCGCAAACAGGTACAGCGTGCGCTGGAGGCGATCGGAGTTGAATGCGTGCTGGCAAAAGATGGCCGCGAAGCATTGAACATGCTGCTGGAGATGACCAAAAATGGCCCTATCAAGGATCAGATTGCGCTGGTGATTTCCGATATCGAAATGCCCGAGATGGATGGCTATACATTCACTGCCGAGATCCGGAATAATCCCAATCTCAAAGATTTGCATGTTATTCTGCATACCTCGCTCAGTGGTGTATTTAACCAGGCTATGGTGCAAAAAGTTGGTGCAAACAACTTTATTGCCAAGTTCCAGCCTGATGAATTGGCCAAAGCCGTACAAAACGCACTCTAATTTAAAGAAGAACAGCTGCATGAAGACACTTTCGGATGACTTATACAAACAGTTCAGCAACTTTCTTGCGGTTCAGAGCGGGATCGTGCTGGGTGATAACAAACAGTATCTGGTGAAGAGCCGTCTTTCACCTTTGATGGCACAGTTTGGCATCGAGAGTCTGTCTGAACTGGTCACCCGTGCAATGAGTGTACGAGAGCGTGACCTGAAAATGGCGGTTGTTGATGCGATGACCACTAACGAGACCCTCTGGTTTCGTGATACATATCCGTTCCAGCTGCTGACCGACAAGATTTTTCCTGAATTGGGCAAAAGTGGTCGCCCTGTCAAGATTTGGTCTGCTGCCTCATCTTCGGGACAGGAGCCATATTCTATCGCCATGACGGCGCTGGAGCAGCAGATGAAGAAGCCGGGTACCTTGCCCGGTGGAGTGCAGATTGTCGGGACAGACATATCGACTACCATGCTGAATCAGTGCAAGGAAGGGGTATATGACAGTCTGGCTTTGGCACGCGGATTGTCGCCAGAGCGCAAGAAGATGTTTTTTGAGCCCTATGGTGACAACAAAATGCGGGTGGTAGAGCGAGTCAGAAAATTGACCACCTTCCGGCCGCTCAATCTGCTGGAGAGTTATAGTCTGCTCGGTAAATTTGACATCATTTTTTGCCGTAACGTGCTTATCTACTTTGCACCGGAAGTGAAGTCAAAAATCCTCAACCAGTTTGCATCCAGCCTCAATCCTGGTGGATACCTGATGCTGGGAGCGTCGGAATCGCTGGCGGGTTTGACTGACCGATTCGAGATGATTCGGTGCAATCCCGGAATTGTTTACAAGGTCAAATAACGTTGCAGCCCATGGTATTCAATGAGTTGTGATTGGTGACATTGTTATAAGAGAAGGAGGCACAGTGCCTCCTTCTCTCTTTATGACTCCATTCTTATAGCTCCATTCGTGATGGCATTGCACCATGTTCCTATCTATCGCGCAGCAGATCCTTGCACTCCGTTTAAAGGCTTTTATAGCTAGGCTCGACGGCCCGCAGCATTTTGAAAATCGTCTGGCACATCTCTTGCAGGCAAAATATACCAAGCAGGAGGTGTGCTATGGCTTTTTCATTCGACAAGGCATTTGGTATCCATCAATACACGCTGGGTGTTCGCGCCAAGCGTGCCGAGGTGTTGTCCAGCAATATTGCCAATGCGGACACGCCAGGTTTCAAAGCAAGGGATATCAACTTTGCACAGGCATTGCAGGATGCCCAGCATAAACAGGGTTTTGGCCTGGTAACAACCAGTGAAAAGCACTTTGCCTTGAATATGGATGCCCCCGGTACTGTTCAATACCGCAATCCGTTGCAGCCTGATACGGGTGATGGCAACACGGTGGATGTGCAGCAGGAACGGAGCGAGTTCTTGCGCAACAGTCTGGAGTACCAAACCTCCCTGGAATTTATGAATCGCAAGATCAGTGGCCTGCTTAAAGCCCTGAAAGGAGAGCAGTGATGAGTTTGTTCAAGGTCTTTGATATTGCCGGCTCGGCCATGAGTGCGCAGTCCGTGCGCCTCAATACGGTTGCCAGCAACATGGCCAACGCGGACAGCGTAAGCTCCAGCGTGGAAAACACTTACCACGCCAGGCGGCCAGTTTTTGCCGCTCAGCTCGATCAGGCCATGTCAGACAAGCAGGGATCGGTCGGCGTTGAGGTGAAGGGCATTGTCGAGAGCAAGGCTCCACTGCTCAAGGAGTACAACCCCAACCATCCGATGGCGGACAAGGATGGCTTTATCTTCAAACCGAACGTCAACATGGTTGAAGAGATGGCTGACATGATCAATGCCTCGCGCAGCTACCAGACCAATGTACAGGTTGCAGATTCGGCCAAGAAGATGCTGCAGCAGACGCTCCAGCTTGGCAAATCCTGATAGGAGGGATGCAACATGGTCGACACCACAAACAGTGTGAACGGCATTGGCCGTACCACGACCCAGACCACAGGCACCACAACGACGCCGAAGAAAGAGCTGGATCAGGCTTCGTTTATGAAACTGCTGACCATGCAACTATCATATCAGGATCCCTTCAAGCCGGTGGACAATGCCCAGATGCTCTCCCAGATGGCTTCCATGTCTACCTCGGAGGGGATCAGCAGTCTGTCTACCCAGATGGGCAAGCTCAATGAGCAGATGATCTCCAGCCAGGCTCTGCAAGCATCTTCTCTGGTTGGCCAGAATGTACTCTTGCCCAGCAATGTGGGCTATCTGGACAAGGAGGGCCCTGTTTCCGGTGTCGTTCAGGTTGGCACGACCAATCAATACGCGGGTGTCAAGATTATCGTTGAAGACGAGGCGGGTCAGGTCATCAAGGAATTTAGCCTGGAAGGAGAACAGAAGGGCAATGTGGAGATCGCCTGGGATGGCACTGACAAGGCGGGCAACCGGGTCAAGCCAGGCAAATACGTGATCAAGGCCAGTGGCAGTGTGGATGGCAAGGCAGAAACTATTCCCACATACGCTTATGGAAAGGTCGACAGCGTTGCCCTGGGGAATGCAACAAATCCCACAATGCTTAATTTGAAGGGACTGGGGAGCACCCTGCTGAGTTCCGTCCTGCAAATATCAGGCACCAATCCAAACCAGACGGCTACTCCGTCAAAAACCACGTCGACAGCATCGATCTAAGGAGCTGGATATGTCATTTAACAATGCCTTGAGCGGTGTCAACGCGGCACAAAAAGACTTGAACGTCACCGCTAACAACATTGCGAACGTCAATACAATGGGCTTTAAAGAGTCCCGTGCCGAGTTTGCGGATGTCTACGCCAACTCCATCTTTGTCAATGCCAAGACTCAGGTCGGTAACGGTGTGGCGACCGGTGCTGTTGCCCAGCAGTTCCATCAGGGTGCGCTGCAATTTACCAATAACGCGCTGGATTTGGCCATTCAGGGGAACGGCTTCTTTGTCACCTCTGATGGTTTGACCAACCTGGATCGCACTTACACCCGTGCCGGTGCATTCAAGCTCAATGAAAACAGCTATATGGTCAACAATCAGGGCCACTATCTGCAAGGCTACGAGATCAATGCCGATGGCACACCCAAGGCGGTCAGTATCAATGCGACCAAGCCGATCCAGATCCCTGATCGGGCGGGTGAGCCGATCAAAACCAGCAAGATTGATGCAAGTTTCAACTTGCCTTCCACCGCATCGCCCCTGCCTGCAGGTAATGGTGCGGGGGATGCCTCCACCTTTGACCCTAAGGATTCCAAAACCTACTCCTCATCCACCTCAGTGGTGATTTATGACTCGCTCGGTGAACCTCACACTATCACCCAGTATTTTGTCAAAGAGGCAGATCCAGCAGACCTGACCAAGCCAGCCAGCCCGACAGCTTGGCGCATGTATCTTTATCAAGGTGACAAGCCGGTCGATATCGTCGGAGGGGTGACGCCAACAATGGCCACAGGGTTGAATCCTGCACCTGCCGGTGCCCGAATTACCTTTGGTGCCGATGGTAAAATGATTACTCCGACCACACCGGCAAACATCCAAACGGAGCAGTTGGGTGCAGCAGGAGCGGGGATTATTACCAATGGTGCGGATCCTACCCAGCAGGTAGATATCACTTTCGGCACTGTGACCCAATATGCCTCACCGTTTGAAGTCAACAAGTTGTCACAGGATGGTTCCACTGTCGGCCGTTTGACCAAGGTCGAGATCACGCCGGATGGGATTGTCTCTGCAACCTACAGCAATGCCACCACCATCAAGGTAGCCATGGTGGCCATGGCCAAATTTGCCAACTCGCAAGGGCTGACCCAGGTGGGTGATACTTCCTGGCGGCAATCCCTGCTCTCCGGCGATGCTTTGCCGGGAACGCCCAATTCAGGCACCTTCGGTACCATCAAATCGTCGGCGCTGGAGCAATCCAACGTAGATTTGACCTCCGAACTGGTTGATCTGATCACTGCCCAGCGTAACTTCCAGGCGAACTCCCGCTCTCTGGAGGTCAACAGTTCGCTGCAGCAGACCATCTTGCAGATCCGTTAATTCCTCTCAGGCGACGGGGCACCTTGGGTGCCCCGTTTTTTTATCGTTCTCTACTGTCGAATGGCGTGGCATTCCCCTTCTGTTGGCATCCAAATTGCAGTTCTGCTGCCAGAGTCATCTGTTTGACGGAGAATCCCATGGATCACCTGCTTTATATCGCCATGTCCGGGGCCAAAGAGAACATGAACAGCCTGGCTGTTCGCGGTAATAACCTCGCCAATGCCAATACCACCGGCTTTAAATCCGATTTCGAGCAGGCCCGCAGCATGCAGGCCTTTGGTGAGGGGCTGCCCAGTCGGGTATTTGCCATGACGGAACGTCCCGGCCAAAACCTGCAGCATGGCATGTTGATGACCACGGGGAGGGATCTTGATGTGGCGGTGGATGGTCCCGGCTGGATTGCGGTGCAAGATCCGAAGGGGGGGGAGGCCTATACCCGTATGGGAAATCTGCAGGTCAATGCGACTGGCAACCTGCAGACCTCTACCGGCTTGAACGTCGTGGATGACGGTGGTCAACCCATCGTGCTGCCAATGCCGATGGAGAAGCTGGAGATTAACCGGGATGGCACCATCAGTGGCCGTCCTGAAGGGGCCGCCGCGAATTTGTCGGAAGATTTTCAGCGGATCAAACTGGTTAACCCGGCCGCCGATGCGGTAGAGAAGGGCCAGGATGGGCTTTTTCGGCGCAAAGATGGCCAGAATGAGCCTGCCTCTGCCAACGTTGGCCTGATCGCCGGCTCCCTGGAGGGGAGCAATGTCAATGTGGTGGATGAGATGACCAACCTGATCCGGTTACAACGACAGTTTGAAACCCAGGTCAAGATGATGAAAACGGCCGAAGAGAATGACGAGGCCCAAACCCAGTTGCTGCGTATCAGCTAATCAAGGAGTTACCTATGAATCCTGCACTCTGGATCAGCAAGACCGGGTTGGATGCTCAGCAGACCAATATTTCGGTCACCTCGAACAACCTGGCGAACGCCAGCACCGTTGGTTTCAAGAAATCGCGGGCCATTTTCGAGGATCTGCTCTATCAAAACATCAATCAGCCCGGCGGCCGTTCGTCGGCGGATACCGAGTTGCCCTCCGGCTTAATGCTTGGCGCGGGCGCCAAGGTGGTGGCTACCCAGAAAAACCACAGTCAGGGCAACGTACAGACTACGGATAATTCGCTGGATCTGATGATCAGTGGCCGTGGCTACTTTGAAATTCAATTGCCCGACGGCAGCCTGGCCTATACCCGTAATGGGCAATTCACCCTTAACAGTGAAGGCACCATAGTGACGCCGGGTAACGGTTATCCCCTGCAGCCAGAAATCCAGATCCCGGAAAATGCCCAGAGTGTCACTGTCGGCACTGATGGTCAGGTCTCGGTACAGTTGAAGGGAGATGGTGCTTCTCAAGTGGTCGGACAGATCACCCTGTCAGACTTTGTCAATGCCAGTGGTCTGCAGCCGATGGGTGAGAACATGTTTCTGGAAACCCAGTCCAGCGGTGCAGCCATTCAGGGAACTGCCGGGGCGGATGGCATGGGGGTCTTGAAGCAAGGGATGCTGGAAAGCTCCAACGTTAACGTCACCGAAGAGCTGGTGAATCTGATCCAGGCTCAGCGGGTCTACGAGATGAACTCTAAAGTCCTCTCTGCGGTGGATGGCATGATGTCCTTCCTGATCCAGCGGACCTAATGGGGAGAGCCATGATGAAAAGCGTATGGATGCTGGGGTTGCTGGTGTTGGGGGGGTGTAGCAGTACTCCCAATACACCCAGGCCTGATGACCCCGAGTTTTCCCCCGTATACGGGGAGTCGGAGCCAGTCTCGGTGAGACCGACGGGTGCTATTTTTCAGCCGGATCAGGTTAATGGCATCTATTCGGATATCAAGGCGCACAAGGTGGGTGACATCATCACCATCGAGCTGGCCGAGTCCACTTCCGCCTCGAAGAAGGCAAATACCCAGAGTGGCAAGGATAACAAGTTCAATCTGGATCCGGTGACGCTGGGGGGCGTGCCTGTCACTGCCAGCCCCTATGATCTCTCCGCATCCATCGCTCAAAACAGTGCCTTCAAGGGGCAGGCCAAGGCGGATCAGAGCAACAGCCTGCAAGGCAATATTTCGGTCAGTGTGGCCAAGGTACTGCCCAATGGCAATCTGCTGGTACGGGGCGAGAAGTGGATCATGCTCAACAATGGCAATGAGTATATCCGTATCACAGGTCTGATTAGACCGGAGGATGTCACCTCGGATAACAGCGTGTCATCCCAGAAAGTGGCGAATGCCCGTATCTACTATGGTGGTACCGGCGATCTTGCCAATACCCAGGAACAGGGATGGCTTACCAGCTTTTTCAATGGTCCCTGGTGGCCGCTCTAGGAGATGTTATGAAGTCACTCCGTTTGGTTACTCTGCTCTGCTGTCTGCTGCCTTTGGGGATGGCTAATGCCGCCCGGATAAAGGACATCAGCTCGGTAGAGGGGGTGCGTAGCAACCAGTTGATCGGTTACGGTCTGGTCGTGGGTCTGCCAGGTACCGGCGAGAAGAACAACGCCTTTACCGAGCAGACCTTCCGCACCATGCTCAACAACTTCGGCATCAAGGTCCCGGACAACATCAAACCCAAGATCAAGGATGTGGCGCCGGTGGCGATCCATGCGGATTTGCCGCCGTTTGCCAAGCCGGGCCAGACTATCGACGTCACTGTCTCTGCCATCGGTGAGGCCAAGAGCCTGCGCGGTGGTACGCTGCTGCAGAGTTTCCTGAAAGGGCTGGATGGGCGGGTCTATGCAGTCGCACAGGGCAGCCTGGTGGTAGGCGGGCTGGGTGCCGAGGGGGCTGATGGCTCCAAGGTGGTGGTCAATACTCCGACCGTCGGCCGGATTGCCAATGGTGCAACCGTAGAGCGAGAGGTGCCCAACTCATTTAGTCAGGGAGATACGATTACCTTCAACCTCAACCGCCCCGACTTTACGACTGCGCGTCGGCTGGCTGACGTAGTCAACGATCTGGTGGGGCCCAATACCGCTCAGGCTCTGGATGCCACCTCGGTCAAGGTCTATGCCCCGCGTGATCCGGGCCAGCGAGTCTCCTATCTGGCGACTATCGAGAACCTGGAGGTGGACCCGGCCAACGAGGCGGCCAAGATCATCGTCAACTCCCGCACCGGCACCATCGTTATCGGCAGTCAGGTGAAGCTCAAACCGGCGGCCATCAGCCACGGAGGCCTGACGGTGACCATAGCCGAAAACCAGCAGGTCTCTCAACCCAACCCGCTGGCAGGGGGCGAGACCACGGTCACCAACAACTCGACCATCAATGTCCAGCAGGAGCCGGGGCGGATGTTCAAGTTTGATACCGGTGCGACTCTGGACGATCTGGTCCGAGCGGTCAATCAGGTCGGGGTCGCCCCCGGTGATTTGATGGCTATCCTTGAGGCGCTGCAGCAGGCAGGTGCCATCGAGGGGCAACTGGTCATATTGTAACTGGCGGCAAGTGATTGCCACGGGTGGCAATGAGGTAAGCAAAATGGCGGAGTTTGACACCAACAGCGGCATGAATCTCGGGGTGGTGCAGGATATCAAGAACCTGGATCGTCTGCGCCAGATGAGCCACAGCAAAGAGGGACAGGCCGAGGCACTGCAGGGGGCTGCGCGCCAGTTCGAGTCAATCTTTACCCAGATGTTGTTTCAGAGCATGCGTCAGGCCAACGGGGTGTTGACTCAGGACAACCCGATGAACAGCAGCTATACCCAGTTCTATGAAGGGATGCTGGATGAACAGCGAGTGGCAGACATGTCCAGCAAGGGGGGGCTTGGATTGGCTGATATGGTGGCTAGGCAGCTCTCACCGGCGACATTTGTCCATCAGGATGGCCGGGTGCTCAAGATGCCGCAACGGACGGAACGGGTCTATAAACCCTACGAGCCACCCAAGACGGCTGCCACTGATTTGATCTCGGCATCAAAAGTTGGCAAAGATTTTGCTGAAAAAGAGATGACCGAGGGGGTCAAGGAGAGCCACGCACTCACTATGCCCCGTCGACCGCACCGCAGCATTCCGCCCATGGGACGCATGGCCAGCGAAGAGGGCAGTGCCGCCAGTAGTGGGGGCAAAGAGTTCGATACGCCGGAAGAGTTCGTTAATCGCCTGATGCCGCTGGCCAAGAAAGCGGCCGACAAGTTGGGGTTAAGCCCGGCGGTACTGGTCGCTCAGGCGGCATTGGAGAGCGGCTGGGGCAAACGGGTGATCAAGGATGGTGAAGGGCAGATGACCCATAACCTGTTTGGCATCAAGGCCGATCCTCGCTGGGAAGGGCCCAAGGCGGTAGTCAGCACCCTGGAATATGAAGAGGGAGTGGCGTCCCGCCAGAAAGCGGCGTTTCGTTCCTATGGCTCGTTTGAAGAGAGCTTCAACGACTATGTGGACTTTCTCACCTCCGGTTCCCGCTACAAGGGGGCCCTGGCCAGAGTGGACAGTCCGGATCGCTACTTCGAGGCGCTGCAACAGGCGGGTTATGCCACCGACCCGCACTATGCCAGAAAACTGAAACAGGTATTGCGCAGTGATGCCATTGCCCGATACAACGAGATGGAGCTGTAACATATGGCAAGCGATCTGCTTGGAATTGGTACATCGGGCGTGCTGGCACAGCAGCGCCTACTGCAGAGCACCAGTAACAATATCGTAAACGTCAATAGCCAGGGCTATGTGCGTGAGCGTACGCTGGTGTATACCAATGCCATCGGTCTTGGCACAGGTGACATCAGGACCGAGCGGGTAATCAACAGCTATATGCAGGGAGAAGTGCGTCGCGATACCTCTGCCTTTTACGCATCCCTGACTCATTACGAGCAGCTGGCCGGCGTGGATCGCCTGCTGGGAGACACCAGCAATAGCGTAGGGGAGACCATCACCTCTTATTTCAAGTCCTTTCATTCGGCAAATGAATCACCCGCCGAGATCGGTGGCCGCAAGGTAGTGATGACGGAGCTGAGCGGTATGGTGAACCGCTTTCACACACTCTCGGCCCAGCTCGACAAGCAGAGCGATACCCTCAACACCCGTATTGAAGATGAGACCAAGCAGGTCAACAGTCTGCTCACCAGCATCAATGATCTCAACCAGGCGATCATCCGTACTCAGGGGTCTCCCGAAGAGAACCTGATGCTGTTTGATCAGCGTGACGAGGCGATCAGGCAGCTCTCCGAGAAGATGGATATTCGTACCGTAACCCAGGCTAACGGCAGCGTATTGGTCAATATGAGCACTGGTCATTCGCTGATCCTGGATGGGGGCGTTGCCCAGTTCAAGGTGGTGGCGGGCGATCCCGATTCCCGTGATCAGGAGTTGCAGCTGACTCTTGGCGACAATCAGGCTCTCATCGATCACGATACCTTCGGGGGGGCCATGGGAGGGCTGTTCAAGGCGCGTACCGACCTGGAGCCGACCAAGCGTGAACTGGGCCAGCTGGCCGTTGCGATGGCGGATGCCATGAACCAGCAAAACCGTCTCGGGATGGATCTGGACAACGAGTTGGGCAGCGATATTTTCACCCTGCCAACCAGCAAGGGATTGCCTTATGGCGACAACACAGGGTCGGTCGGAGCGAATGTCAGCTTTGTACCCGGCAAAGGAAGCTCTGTAACCCCCTTCGACTATGAAGTGCGCTTTAGCAGTGCGAGCGGATATGAAGTGTTCTCGCTGGACAAATCTGGTAATCGCACCTCTGTGGCGACGGGCACCACGCCGCCAGCAACGTTTGAACTGGCTGGCCACGGGATCTCGATCGATCTCACCGGTACGCCAGCGGCAGGAGACAAGCTGCTGCTGCAACCAACCAAGGGGGCTGCTGCCGGGCTGGCTCAGCAGATCAACCGGCCGGAAGACCTGGCCTTGGCTGCACCTCTCAAAGTACAGAAGACTACCAACAACATCGGCAGTGCAGACATCAAGCTCGATGGCATCTTCAATACCGGAACGGGTTCCGGTTTTGGTACCAACAGCCTGGATCCCGCCGCTCCCCAGATCGTCAAGATCGGCAATAACGGCAATTATGAGGTGTATGCCGGTGATGGCACTACCTTGATCGGTGTCGCGCCGGCAGCCAGCAAAGGGCAGAATTTGATGGCCTCGATAGTAAACCCCTTTCCGGGTGGGCCTGCGGTCTACAGCAACCCGAAACAGAGCCCGGGCTACGAGTTCAGCATTACCGGCACGGTAGAACAAACCGACAGCTTTCAGCTTAGTTACAACACCAATGGTTTTGCTGATAACAGCAATGGTCTGGCAATGGCTGAGTTGCAGAACAAGGATCTGGTACGCAAAAGCACCAATGGTGGTACCACCAACGACAAGATGACCTTTAACCAGGCTTACTCCGGGTTGGTGATGGAAGTGGGTAACAATACCAGTCAGGCAAAAACCCTGCTCAAGGCTAATGAATCCAAGCTGATCCAGAGTACCGGGATCTACGAGAGCGTCTCCGGGGTCAATCTGGAGGAGGAAGCGGCCAATCTGATCCGTTTCCAGCAATCTTACGCGGCATCCGCGCAGGTGGTCAGTACGGCCAAAACCATCTTCGATACACTGCTTTCGTCCGTGAGGTAACGTCATGCGCATCACTACAAACATGATCTACGATCGGAATCTTTACTCCCTCACCAATACCAACGAGCGACTGGACAAGGCCTATCAGCAGCTGCAAACCGGCAACAAGTTTCAGAGCGCCGGTGAGGATCCGGCAGGCATGAGCCAGAAGATGGCGCTGACCAAAGAGATTGAACTGTTTAAACAGTACGGGGTGAATGGCAGTTTGCTGCAGAACAGTCTGGGGCATGAAGAGACGGTATTGGACTCTCTCAATACTGCGATGCTCAGTGCCCAGACCCTGATCCAGAAATCCAATAATGGTGCCATTAGCCTGGATGACCGAAAGGCCATTGCCAGCGAACTGGAAGGGTTGCAGCAGCAAATGTTTGACCTGATGAACAGCAAGAACTCATCGGGTGAATTTATTTTCGGGGGCAATCAGAGCAAGACCCAGCCCTATGTGAAAGATGCCAACGGTAAATACATTTATCAGGGAGATCCTGGCCAGCGAAATATTCAGGTATCGCCCACAGTGCAAATTGCTGCCAATGACTCCGGACAGGATCTGTTTGAAATCGTAGCAACCAGAAGAACCGCCAGTGCCACCAGTGCGAATATCAAGGTAGGGGTCGGGGATCAGGGGGATTTTGATAATTTCTATAAATCCAGTTACGACCCGGCACTGCCCAGCAACACCTACACAGTCTCCACCACAATTGGCCCGCCCGATACCTATGATATCAAGGATGCGGGTGGCAATACCCTGCAGACAGGTAATTACACTCCCGGTACCAAAATACCGTTCAATGGTCTCGAACTGACACTGGATCAGCCTGCAGGTGGTGCAGCACAGCAGTTTGCTCTCAATCCTCCCAAGAATGACAACGTGTTGAACGGGATGTCAGACTTCATTACGGCTCTGCGTGATCCCAATATTTCAGCCGAGAGTTTTGAGCAAAAAGTGGCCGATGCCACCGTTCATATGAAAAATGCCCGTTTGAACATTGATCATGGGCTGGGTGAACTGGGTGGCCGGATGAACAGTCTGGAGCAGGTGATGGGTTCCAACGAGGGGTTGAGCACCCTCAATGCCGAGGCGAGAGCCAAGGTGTCGGAAGTCGATCTCTATGAGGTAATTTCAGCCCTGTCAAAAGAGGATGCGGCATTGAGTGCCTCGCAGCTCTCGTTCAGCAAAATAAGTCGTCTGACGCTATTTGACTATATTCGCTAAGAAAAGGCCCCTATGGGGCCTTTTTGCTATGCATCCCCGGCAGAGTTCCCCTGATATGTTCCGACAATTGTAACAAGCTGTTGCCATACCCTGTTTCCTGGTTGAGGCGGGGTTGACCTCCCTGCGGGATTGGATAATCATGCCGCCCGCACAACAGAGGGTTGTGCATATTATTTGCAGCATCTCGTTAGGCGAGGCTCCTGTATAAACACAGGCCACTGATCTCACGACGTCCAGAGACGCCCAAGATCAGGACAGTTTTCATCGGATTAAGGTGTAAACCCAAGTGGCTTCCGGCATGCCGGATACGTTATGCAGTGCTAAAGCTGGTACGTGGGGATGATGACACGCCGAACGGCGTCATTTCCTGCCTATTACTCGTCAATCAAATTGCTGTTTTCTTTCAGACAGCGAACGGTCTCCGCTCGCGCTCAGGCTTGCCTGAAATCACATGAGGTTCTTTGTGATGAAGAAAACACACACCATTCTCAACCGTCATCAACTGCTCGATCTCGCCAGCCTGCAAGGCTGGCTGGAACACAATCTGGATCCGGTTCAGCGCGCCGATCAGCTGCTGACCCTGCGTCCGGAAGAGCTCAACTGCATCTTTGACACCTTGCCTGCGTCAGAAGGGGCAGAACTGATCGCTTCTCTCTCCGCAGAGAGTGCCGGTCGCCTTTTGCTGCGGCTGCATGGCAGCATCGTCAGCGTGTTGCAGGAGGCTATTCCCCGTCGCGAAATGGTGGCTATCCTGCGCAAACTGAGTCGTCAGGATCGCACCATGTTGCTGGCTCGCTTCCCGACCCAGGCGCAGGCCATCTACTACTCACTGCTGGATTGGCCGCCTGAGTCCGTCGGGGCCAATATGCGCCACGAGTATCTGGCAGTGAGCGAACAGGATTCCGTCGGCAAGGCCAAGCAGCTGATCCACGATGCCTGGGACAATGCCCAGCTGTTCCGCCACATCTATGTGGTCAACGTGGATGGCCGTCTACAGGGGAGTATCTCGCTCAAGAGCTTGCTGATTGCTGACCCCGAGGCCAGTGTCGCTAACCTGATGGACCGGGAGACGGTGCGGATCAACGCTCGGGCTGATCAGGAGCTGGCGGCGCGCCTGCTGATCGACCGCGACCTGTCGGTATTGCCGGTCGAGGATCAGGGGAGACTGGTCGGTATTTTCCACGTCGATGATGCCGCCGACATTCTGGAGCTTGAATCCACCGAGGATGCCGAGATGCAGGGTGGCTCATCACCGCTCGATACCCCTTACTTGCAGGCGACGCCCTGGCAACTGTGGCGCAAACGGGTGGGCTGGCTGCTTATCCTGTTCGTGGCGGAAGCTTACACCGGCACAGTGTTGCGGGCATTCGAGGAGCAGCTGGAAGCCGCCATCGCGCTGGCCTTCTTCATTCCACTCCTGATCGGTACTGGCGGTAACAGCGGCACCCAGATCACCACCACCATAGTACGAGCCATGGCGGTCGGGGAGGTGAGTCTGCGCAATCTCGGCACAGTGCTGAAAAAGGAGCTCTCCACCGGTCTGCTCATCTCGGGGGCCATTGCCATGGCGGCCTGGGTGCGGGCATGGAGTCTTGGCGTCGGTCCCCAGATTGGCATGGTGGTGACCTTTACCATCATCGCCATCGTGCTCTGGAGTGCCACGGTCGCGTCCATTATTCCCATGGTGCTGCGTCGTTTCCGCATCGATCCGGCGGTGGTCTCTGCACCCTTCATCGCGACGCTGGTGGATGGTACCGGCCTTATCATCTACTTCGAGATGGCCAAGTGGTTGTTGCCCGAGTTGCAGTAACAGGGAGATTGAGATGCAAAAGGCAGCCAGTGGGCTGCCTTTTGCATTTATCTTTCCGGTTTAGCCGAGCTGGAACAGCAGTGGCCAGCCCTGCTCCTGACAGTAGCGGTGTTCCTTCTCCAGATTCTGCATCAGGAGACGGTTCTCCTCGCACCAGTCGATCGGCAGGGTCACGACCAGCTGATCCCCTTGCACTGCGACTTTCCACTCAGGCAGCAGGTTGTCCTGACGCTTGTGGTGAGCGGCGACTGCGAGGCGCAGGATGCGGATGCAGCGCAGCACCGTTTGCATGTCGTGGTTGGGCAGGGGAGGCAGCTCGGAGAGCTTGAGCCCCTTGCGCTGGAAGCGTACCAGCGCTGCCAGCAGGGCCTGATCGTCCTGGTTGAAGCCAGGCAGGTCTGTGTGTTGCAGGATATAGGCGGAGTGGCGATGAATGCCGCTGTAGTTGATGGCTAGGCCGATTTCGTGCAGCCGCGCTGCCCAGCCGAGGATGGCGCGATAGGGCTCAATCTCCATCTGCCAGGGCTCTTGCAGGGCATCAAACAGGGTCAGCACGCTCTGCTCAACCCGGGCTGCTTGTTTGCGGTCCATCCGGTAGTGGGTGCCGAGCGCCTGCGCGGTACGCTCGCGAATATCGTGGTGCTGCAAGCGTTCCTCGAATTCATAAAGCAACCCTTCACGCAGGGCACCATCGGAGTAGTCGAGCCGCTCTATGGGCAGCGAGGTAAACAGCCCGAGCAGGATGGCGACCGCAGCGGCAAACACCTCCTGACGCTCCTCGGTAAGCCCGACCAGTTTGAGGTTATCCACTCGCTTGCGCTCAATCATCAGCGCCTTGAGCCGCTCCAGCCCCTCCAGCGTGATGCTGCCGTCAGTCAGCCCTTCGCCTTGCAGTACATCCCGTACCGTACGAATGGAGCCTGAGCTGCCAAGGCAGCTCTGCCAGCCCAGCTTGCGGTACTGGTTGACGATGGGGGCGAGTTGGTGCTGCGTCTCCAGCACGGCATTGGTGAAGTGCTTGTCGCTCAGCTTGCCGCTGGCAAAGAAGCTCTGGGTAAAGCTGACGCAGCCCATCTTGCGACTGGTAAGGGCCTTGTGTTCAAACCCTTCACCGATGATGAGTTCGGTGCTGCCGCCGCCGATATCGATCACCAGTACCTGGCCCTCGATATGCTGGGTATGGGCAACCCCCTGATAGATGAGGCGTGCTTCTTCCTGCCCGCTGATGATCTCGATGGGGTGGTTGAGCACCTTGGCTGCTTCACTCACAAATTCGCGGGCGTTGCTGGCACGGCGCAGGGTATAGGTACCTGCGATGCGGATCTGGTCCGGCTTGATGTTGGTGAGGCGCTCGGCAAACAGTGACAGGCAGGCGAGGCCGCGTTCCATCGCCTCCGGGCTCATCCGCTTCTGCTCATCCATCCCTTCCGCCAGACGCACCCGCTCCTTGATGCGATCGACGATGCGAAAACGCCCTTCGCTCAGATGGGCGATCACCATATGAAAACTGTTGGAGCCGAGATCCACGGCGGCATAGAGACTATTGTCCATTGTTTGACTCGATACGTTTGAGATAGTCGTAAATCGCCACCTGAGAGCGGATCTTGCGGCGGTTGCCCCGCTTCACATATTCGTTCTGCTGGTCGGCATCAATGACCCGCGCCTTGCAGGTATCACTCAGTTGTAGTTCGAGAATGTCCATGATGCGCTGCTTGAGGCGCTCATCATAAATGGGGGTGCCCACCTCGATCCGGCCGTCGATATTGCGGCTCATCCAGTCGGCGCTGGAGATATAGAGCTGGGGGTTGCCCTTGTTGTGGAACACCATCACCCGCGGGTGCTCGAGGAAGCGGTCGATGATGCTGATCACCTTGATGTTGTCACTGAGGCCCGGTACGCCCGGACGCAGGGCGCACATGCCACGGATGATCATCTGGATCGGTACTCCCGCCTGCCCGGCGGCATAGAGGCGGTTGATGAGATCCTTGTCCACCAGATTGTTGATCTTGAGGATGATACCGCTCGGCTGGCCCGCCTTGGCGTTGGAGAGCTCGTTGTCGATGAGACGATAAAGCTGACGGCGGCTGTTGATGGGGGAGACCAGCAGGTGGTTGAATTTGTATCGCTTATAGGGGTACTCGATGTATTCAAACACCCCTTCCACTTCGGCGGTGATATCCGGATTGCGGGTCAGCAGCGAGAAGTCGGTGTAGATCTTGGCGGTCTTCTCGTTGAAGTTTCCGGTGCCGATATGGGCATAGCGCACCGCCTCGCCATTTTCGTGACGGGTGATGAGGCAGAGCTTGGAGTGGATCTTGAGGCTCGGTACCCCGAACACCACCTTGACTCCGGCATCGGTAAGGATGTTGGCCCAGTCGATGTTGGCCGCCTCGTCGAAACGGGCGCGCAGCTCGACCACCACGGTCACCTTCTTGCCGTTGTTGGCGGCATCGATAAGGGAGTGGATGATCCGCGACTTCTTGGCCACCCGATAAATGTTGATGCGAATGGCGCTGACCGCCGGATCGAACGCCGCCTGGCGCACTAGCTCGGTGAAGTGGTGGAACTTGTGATACGGGTAGTAGAGCAGAATATCCTGCTTGGTGATGGCATCGAAGGCGTTGACGAAGCCGTCAAAATCGCGGCAATCGAGGGCCGGCAGTTTGGGGTTTTCCAGGTAGTCACGACCCACGTTGGGGAAGCCGATGAAATCCTTGAAGTTGTGATAGCGCCCACCCGGCATGATGGCGTCGTAGGAGCTGATCTGCAGCTTGAGTTTCAGGAAGCTTATCATGGCGGCGGGCATCTCCCGCTCGTAGACGAAGCGCACCGGCATGGCGGTGAGGCGCTGCTTCAAGCCGTCACTCATCTTGTCCACCAGGCTCAAGTCCAGCTGGTCGGAGAGATCATATTCGGCATCCCGGGTCAGCTTCACCGCATAAGCGGCAATCTCGTCGTAGTCGAAGAAGCCTTTGAAGATCTCGTCGAGGCAGAAGCGGATGACGTTATCCAGAATGATGATCTGCTTCTTGCGGCGGGTCCCTTCCGGCGGCAGCTGGAAGAAGCGGGGCAGGTCGTCGGTCGGCACTTCCACCAGAGCGTACTGGATCACCTGACCGTTCTTCTTCATCTCGATGGCCAGATAGGTGTACTCATCCTTGAGGAATTTGACCGGATTAACCTCTTTGTTGAGCAGGATCGGGATGATGTGGCGTAGCACCTTCTCCTTGAAGAAGACCCGCAGCCACTTCTGAATGGCATCGGAGAGCTGGTTCTCGTTGACCAGAAAGATGTTGTGGCGGGCCAGGGCGATCAGCAGCTCCTTATAGGTGTTGTCGAACGCTTCACCGAGCGCCATCACCTTCTGCTGGATGGCGCGCAGCAGCACTTTCGCTTCATCGTCGCCACCATGTACTTCATTGATGAGGATGCGGCGCTTGACATCCGATACCCGTACCTTGAAGAACTCATCCTGGTTGGAGGAGAAGATCCCCAGAAAACGAACCCGCTCGATGAGGGGCACCGTCTTGTCCATTGCCTCTTGCAACACCCGTTCATTGAATGAGAGCCAGCTCAGCTCTTTCTCTTCATACTGCTTGTCGGTGCTCATCTTGTGCCTCTGTTTCAGGTCGCGTCTGCGCGGCAGTTATGGCGTTAATATATGACAAATAAATGACAGTATTGTTACTGCTCGCTGAACGCTTCGTCGATGTCGACCACCAGATCGTCGGAGAGGGATTCCAGCGCGGTGATCAGCTTATCCATCGCGAGCCCGTCGGGCAGGGCAACCAGCGCATGGGCATAAAAGAGCGGGGCGCCGGAGTGGGGAGCCGGTTCACAGCCGGTGGTGAGATCGGCCACGTTGATCTCGAGCTGGCGCAGGATGCTGGCTACTTCATGGACGATGCCGGGGCGGTCGTTGCCGGTTACTGTCATCATGACTTGATGGGCTGGCTCGGCGGTAGGTGTTCCTTCGGCAAAGCTGATGGTCAGACCCGGTAGCAGGGCCAGTGCTTCGCACAGGCTGCGATAGTGCTCATCGGGGACAGAGACATGGAGGATACCGGCAAACTGTCCCGCCAGTTCGCTCATGGCGCTGCCCAGCCAGTTGCCCTGCTCGCTGCTGATGACTGCAGCCAGACTCTCGACGATCCCGGGTTTGTCTGCACCGATCACGGTGACCACCAATTGCTTTTGCATCCTGCTCTCCTTGAAATGGGATTTCTTGCTCTATCCCTATTGTGCCTGCTGGGGCTGGTCATATGAACCCCCGCCTGCTGACAAATAGATAAAAAGACGGGACTTTTCACTTTCTATACACGGGTCTGCTGCCTTGCTCCGTGGCGGCTGTGGTAAAGTAATTCCCCTTTCGTGTCGTGAACTGGATCGTGCTCTCATGAATACCCTTGTCCTATCGGGATTGTTGTTGCTGGCTCTGCTTGTGCTGGCGATCTTCTGGAGCAGAGGCAGACAGCAAAAGCGCCTGCCCTATGATGTGCAGGAGACCCTGTTCAGTCCCGCCGAGCGATCCTTCCTCGGGGTGCTGGATCTGGCGGTGGGTGACAAGGCCCGGGTCTTTGCCAAGGTGCGGGTGGCCGATGTGCTGACGCCGCAGGCCGGGATCGGCAAAAGCAAATGGCAGCAGTACTTCAACAAGATCAGCGCCAAGCATTTCGACTATCTGCTTTGCCACCCTTCTGATCTCTCCTTTATCTGTGCCATCGAACTCGATGACAGCTCCCACCGCCATCAGAAGCGCAAGGCGCGGGATCTCTTTCTGAAAACCGCCTGTGACAGTGCCGGTCTGCCGTTGCTGCAGATCCCGGCAAGTGCCAGCTATCTGGTGGAAGAGCTGCGCGAACAGATCTTGCCGCTGCTGCTCAAAACCAGCGAACCCTTGATTGACGATCTGCCGCACGGGGCGCGCCGCGAGCCGACGTTCAACCCTCTGCTGCTGGACGGCGTGGATGTCGGTGCCGGGATGCGTGGCCGCACTGCCCATGCCGAGGCTGTCTCGCCCTCGTCGCTCCACGAACCTGCCATCCGGGCCAAGGGGATGGTGGAGACACCACAGAGTGAGGGTGAGCTGGTCGATGGACTGTTCGCCGATGTAGAGGAGGACGAGGAGCTCGAGGTGCAGCATTGCCCCCGTTGCGATGCGCCGCTGGTGGAGCGGGAGGCGAAAAAAGGCCCCCACGCCGGTCGACTCTTCCTGGCCTGTAGTCGTTTTCCCGCGTGTCGTTATGCGGCGCCGCATCACCACCACAGCCACTGAGTTCATCTGACCGTATTGCATGCTGCCCTCTGACGAGGGCAGTTTTCTTTCCGCCATTGGCGGCGTTTGCTAGCGGCGCCAATGCAGAAAATTCCTCGGCAAAATTTATCTAATCTCCCGTTTCTATCGATACACTTAGCCTGAATACGACAATTTTTGACAATGTGTCGGTTTTTTGGCACTTTGTGTGCCTGCAAAAAGACAGTCAGTAGCTGTTTTATTACTAAATAAAACAATAAGTTAGTTCAGGATATCGCGAGGGATGGATATGGTGGAGATGGGCGTGTTGATTGTTGATGCCGATGCGCAGCGGCGCCAGCAGTTGGGAACCGTGCTCACGTTTATGGGGATCCTGTGGCAGGATGTCGCAGAAGGGGACCTGGATGTCGCCATCGAATCTTCTGGCCCACTGCAAGGGGTGCTGGTGGGTGAACTGGCAGGTCGCACCTTGCCCGAGTTACTTGCCGCTTTCCCTCGTACCCCCTTTATCTCGCTGGTTGAGGCGGAACTGCCCAACAGCAACTTTATCGGTGTTGCCCAGGCCCCCTTTACCTATGAGTCGCTGACTCGTCACCTGCACTTCTGTCAGGCTTTTGTCTCTCTCCATCCCCGTCAACAGACCCACGACAAGGGGCAGACGTTGCTGCGTTTGCTGGTGGGCAAAGGGAAGGGGATCCAAGAGGTTCGCCGCCTCATCAGCCAGGTGGCCGAGACCGATGCCAACGTGCTGATCCTTGGTGAATCGGGAACCGGCAAAGAAGTGGTGGCCCGTGCCATTCACGAACTCTCGGCCCGCAGTAGTGGCCCCTTTGTGCCTATCAACTGTGGTGCCATTCCTGCCGAGTTGCTTGAGAGCGAACTGTTCGGTCACGAGAAGGGAGCCTTTACCGGCGCCATCGCAGCTCGTCGCGGTCGTTTCGAGCTGGCGCAGGGGGGCACTCTGTTCCTCGACGAGATTGGCGACATGCCGATGCCGATGCAGGTCAAACTGCTGCGGGTATTGCAGGAGCGGCTGTTCGACAGGGTCGGTGGCGGCAAGCCCATTCAGGCCGATGTGCGCATCATTGCGGCGACCCATCGGGATCTGGAGGCATTGATCCGCAGTCAGGGTTTTCGTGAAGATCTCTACTACCGCCTCAACGTCTTCCCCATTGAGACCCCGCCACTGCGGGATCGCATCGATGACATTCCGCTGCTGCTGCAGGAGTTGCTCAACCGTCACGCGGAGCAGCACCACAGTGTGATCCGTCTGACCCAGCGGGCGCTGGAGTCGCTGATGCAGTACCCCTGGCCGGGCAATGTGCGCGAGCTTTCCAACCTGCTGGAGCGGCTGCTTATCCTCTACCCGCAACAGATCGTCGATGTGGCGGATCTGCCGAGTCGTTATCGTCTGTTGCCGAGCGAGCCGCGGGATGAGCGGCTGACCGAGATGGATGAGCGGGATGCGCTGGCGGCGGTGTTCCAGGAGCCGCCGGAGCTGGATCACCCCCTCGCCTCTGCCCGCACCATGCAACTGCCGGAGGAGGGGGTCAATCTCAAGGAGATGCTGGCCGACCTTGAAGTGGAGCTGATCCGCCAGGCGCTGGAGTCGCAGGACGGGGTGGTGGCCCGCGCCGCCGATCTGCTCGGCATGCGCCGTACCACCCTGGTAGAGAAGATGAAAAAGTACGGGATGAGCAAGGACGTTTAAGGGTCAAAGCCTTGACGTTAACATGCAATCTATTGTTTTAATTAACATATTTTAGTGGCATGGAAATTGAATGACCTGACCCAATAGCCAGTTTGAGGTCAGGTTTATGACGATCCAGCAGCAGGACATGCCACTCCAGTCCCACGAAGTGAGCCAGCTCTATGCCATCTTCAAGGCGCTCCCCACCGGGGTGTTGCTGCTTGACGGGGCTGGGGTGGTCACCCGCGCGAATCCGGCAGCCATCTCCCTGCTGGGGGAGCCGTTGGAAGGAGAGCTCTGGCGCCGCATCATTGCCCGCTGTTTTGAACCACGTGAGGATGATGGCCACGAGATCTCCCTGCGCGATGGACGACGGGTCCAGCTTTCTACCCAGCCGCTGCCGGATCAGAGCGGCCAGCTGGTCTTTATCAATGACCTCACTGAAACCCGCAAGCTTCAGGATCGCATCAACCACATGAAGCGGCTGTCGGCGCTGGGCAATATGGCGGCTTCGCTCGCCCACCAGATCCGCACTCCGCTCTCCGCCGCCATGCTCTATGCCGCCAACCTGGCCAACCGTACCCTCAAGCCGGAGTCCCGCAGCCAGTTTCAGCAAAAGCTGATGGCCCGCCTCCAGGATCTGGAGAAGCAGATCAACGACATCCTGCTGTTTGCCCGCAATGGCGACAATCAGGTGGTCACCCCCATCTCGGTACAGGGCTTGCTGGCTGAAGTGCAGGCTGGTGCCGAGGCTTTCTGTCAGCAACAGGGCTGCGAACTGCACATAGAGGCGCCGGAGCCCGATCTCTGCCTGCTGGCCAACAGCAGCGCACTGGCGGGCGCCATCAACAACCTGATCGCCAATGCCCAGCAGGCGGGGGCCACGTCACTCTTGGTCAGCGCGGTGCGCAGTGGTGTCCGGGTGGAGATGCGTGTCATCGACAATGGCAAGGGGATCCCTTCTCACCTGCTTGGTCAGGTATTCGAACCCTTCTTTACCACCCGCTCCCAAGGCACTGGCCTCGGGCTGGCGGTGGTGCAATCCGTCGTGCGTGCCCATCAGGGGGAGGTCGGTGTGGCCTCGGTTCCCGGTGAAGGCACCTGTTTTACTCTGTCGTTCCCCCTGCATCAGCAGCAGGTGCAACTTGGAGGTGCAGCATGAGCCTTGTTAAGGAGCTGTGCCTGCCGAGAGGGAGCCATATCAATGCGGCCAGGTTGGCTGTCGTGGGAGGTGTAGCATGACTCAGGCCCGGATCCTGGTTGTAGAAGATGACAATGGCCTGCGCGAAGCGCTGGTGGATACCCTTTTGCTCGGCGGTTATGAGTGCCGTGAAGCGGACAGCGGCGAGAGGGCTCTGCTGGCCCTCTCCCGTCAGCCGTTTGACATGGTGATCTCCGATATCCAGATGGGGGGAATGGACGGCCTCACCCTGTTGGCTACCATCCGCCAGCAATATCCGCAGATACCTGTGCTGCTGATGACAGCCTACGCCAACATCGATGGCGCAGTGCGCGCCATGCGCGAAGGGGCCATCGACTATCTGGCCAAGCCATTTTCGCCGGAGGTGCTGCTCAATCAGGTCAGCCGCTATGTGCCCGCCCAAAAGGTGGAGAAGCGCGCCGTGGTTTACGGGGATCCCAAAACTGCCGAGCTGTTCCAGCTGGCGACCCGAGTGGCCAGAAGCGAAGCGACCGTGATGGTGACCGGCCCGAGCGGGACGGGTAAAGAGGTGCTGGCCCGTTACATTCACGATAACTCCAGCCGCGCCGAGCAGCCTTTCGTCGCCATCAACTGCGCCGCCATTCCGGAAAACATGCTGGAGGCGACCCTGTTTGGCTACGAGAAGGGGGCTTTCACCGGTGCGGTACAGGGGTGCCCGGGCAAGTTCGAGCAGGCGCAGGGGGGCACCCTGCTGCTTGACGAGATCACCGAGATGGATCAGGGGCTGCAAGCCAAATTGCTGCGGGTGTTGCAGGAGAAAGAGGTGGAGCGGCTCGGCAGTCGCAAGATGATCCCGCTGGATGTGCGGGTCATCGCTACCAGCAACCGGGATTTGAAAAAAGCGGTGCAGGATGGTCTGTTCCGCGAAGATCTCTACTATCGCCTCAACGTCTTTCCGCTGCGCTGGTCTGCCCTCTGTGAGCGGCCCGGCGACATTCTGCCGCTGGCGGAGCACCTGCTGGCACTTCATGCCAGTCAGCAGGGGCTGCCGACACCACAGTTGACAGATGCCTCGCGGGAGCGGTTGCTGGCCCACCCCTGGCCCGGCAATGTGCGGGAGCTGGATAACGTGGTACAGCGCGCCCTCATCCTCAGCCCCGACGGGATCATTGATTGTGACCACCTCATTCTGGAGGAGCTGGACGAGCAGGAGATGGAGTTTGTCAGCGTGGAGCGCAGCTATGGCGGCGATCGCCTCGGCAGCGAGCTCAAGCAGCAGGAGCACCAGATCATCCTCGACACCCTGCAAGATTGTAACGGCAGCCGCAAGGCGGTGGCCGACCGACTCGGCATCAGCCCGCGCACTCTGCGCTACAAGCTGGCCCAGATGCGGGAGGCGGGGATCGACCTGCCAGCCTGAGGCATGTAGGGAAGCCGTACTGTGTGGGGGCTGTCATGGTCTTGACGGCCCGGCTCGATTATCATGGGGCCCTTGGCGCTTTGAGCCTGGGCCCTGTTTTTATTGGTAAAGCAGGGGACCGAGCCTTAATAAGGGACCCCTATGATCTCTCATCGAAAACTCGAAACCGTACTGAACCATCTGCTCGAACCGCACTCTATCAAGGATTACTGCCCCAACGGCTTACAAGTGGAGGGGCGCGAGCGCATTCGCAAGGTGGTGACTGGCGTGACCGCCAGTCAGGCCCTCATCGATGCAGCCGTGGCTGCCGATGCCGATGCCATTCTGGTTCACCACGGCTACTTCTGGAGCGGTGAACCGGCCCAGATCACCGGCATGAAGCAGCGTCGGCTCAAGACCCTGCTGACCCACGATATCAACCTGTTTGCCTACCATTTGCCGCTGGATGTCCATCCCGAGGTGGGTAACAACGCCCAGCTAGCCAAGCTGCTCGACATCAAGGTACGCCGCGGCCTGGAGCCGTGGAACAGCAAGAGCGTCGCCATGGTGGGCAAGCTGGAAGAGCCGATGAGCGGCAGCGATTTTGCCAAACTGATTGCCGAGCGCCTTGGCCGCGAACCACTCTATTGTGGCGACAGCGGCCCCGAGCTTATCCGTTCCGTGGCCTGGTGCACCGGTGGCGGTCAGAGCTACATCAATCTGGCGGCGGAGCAGGGCATCGATGCCTTTATCTCCGGTGAAGCCTCCGAGCAGACCATTCACACCGCTCGCGAGATGGGGATGCACTTCTACGCCGCTGGCCATCACGCTACCGAGCGTTACGGCGTCAAGGCGCTGGGGGAGTGGCTGGCGACCGTGCACGGGCTGGATGTGACCTTTATCGATATCGACAATCCGGTCTAAACCTGTCCACGATCTGGCTACGAAACCGTGATCAAGGCTCATGTGCTGCTCGGAATCCTCACGTATGTCTATACGCTCCGGTTCCTATGCTGCTCTTCACCTTGTTGACGGTTTCTCACTGCAGGTCGTGAACAGGTTTAAGCCTGTGCCTGTGGTGGGAAAATTCAGGAAATAAAAAGGAGGCCATCGGCCTCCTTTTTCACATTTCGACAAGACGTCTGCTTACTCGCAGGCGTAACCAGCGGGGCCCAGCAGGGCGCCATCCAGTTGCACAGCGCCGTCCACTATCTGCAGCCTGCCTTCGCAGAACCAGCGCACCACCAGCGGGTAGATGCTGTGCTCCTGCGCCTGTACCCGTGCCGCTACCTCGTCCGCCGTGTCCCCTTCAAAGATGGGCACGCGGGCCTGCAGGATCACCGGGCCACCGTCCAGCTCTTCGGTGACGAAGTGGACGCTGGCGCCATGCTCACTATCACCGGCATCGATAGCGCGCTGGTGGGTGTGCAGGCCCTGATACTTGGGCAGCAGGGAGGGGTGGATATTGATCATCCTCCCAGCGAAATGGCGCACCAGATCGCCGCTCAATATCCGCATAAACCCCGCCAGCACCACCAAGTCCGGCTGATAATCTGCCATCAGCGCCAGCAGGGCGGCGTCATACTCTTCCCGGCTGGCAAACTGCTGCTGGGCCAGAATGGAGGTCGCCACGCCTGCCTCTTTAGCGCGAACCAGACCATAGGCATCGGCCTTGTTGCTGATGACACCGACCACTTCACCGGCAATCTTGCCGCTGGCGCAGTGGTCGAGGATCGCCTGCAGGTTGCTGCCGCTGCCGGAGATTAGGACGAGGATCCGCATCATTTTATGACGACCTGCTCCTCACCGTCTGCTGCCTTGGCGATATGACCGATGTGCCATGCGTTCTCGCCTTCCGCTTTGAGCAGGGTCAGCGCCTTCTCCAGCTGGTTGGCGGGCAGGGCGATGATCATGCCGACACCGCAGTTGAAGGTGCGATACATCTCGTGACGGGTGACGTTGCCAGCCTGCTGCAGCCAGCTGAACACCGCCGGCCACTGCCAGCTCTGCTCGTCGATCACAGCTTGAGTATTGGCAGGCAATACGCGGGGGATATTCTCCCAGAAGCCGCCACCTGTGATGTGGGACAGGGCGTGGATCTCGCACTCCTTGATGAGCTTGAGCACAGGTTTCACATAGATGCGGGTCGGCTCCAGCAGGGCGTTGGCCAGGGTGGTGTCACCCAGCGGCTGATGCACGTCGGCTTTGGAGACTTCCAGAATTTTACGGATCAGGGAGAAGCCGTTGGAGTGAGGGCCGCTGGCGGCCAGCGCGATCAGGGCATCCCCTTCACCGACCTTACTGCCGTCGATGATTTCGCTCTTCTCCACCACACCGACGCAGAAACCGGCGATGTCGTAGTCTTCCCCTTCATACATACCCGGCATCTCGGCGGTCTCGCCGCCCACCAGGGCACAGCCTGACTGCTCGCAACCGGCACCGATCCCGGTGACCACCGCGGCCGCGGTGTCCACGTCCAGCTTGCCGGTTGCATAGTAGTCGAGGAAGAACAGCGGCTCGGCGCCCTGTACGATCAGGTCATTGACGCACATGGCCACCAGATCGATGCCAACGGTGTCGTGCTTCTTCAGGTCGATGGCCAGCCGTAGCTTGGTGCCCACACCATCGGTACCGGAGACCAGTACCGGCTCCTTGTAGCCCGCAGGGATTTGACACAAGGCCCCAAAGCCGCCAAGACCACCAAGGACTTCAGGACGACGAGTGCGCTTTGACACGCCCTTGATACGTTCAACCAGTGCATTGCCGGCATCGATATCTACGCCAGCATCCTTGTAGCTCAGTGAGGTTTTGTCAGTCACGAGTATTCCCCGTCATGTAAAGAAGTGGAGGGTAAAATTCGGGGCGTATTCTAACAGTGGCGGTGAAAAACCAGAAAGGAAATCGTTTGCGCGTTTTTGCGCGGAAATGCTCTACAAGCGGCGGCTTTTGTTGTATGATTCCGCGATTTTTTTGCGGCAGGTTAGAGGAGATAATAATGAAAGTCGTTGAAGTCAAACACCCCCTGGTCAAACACAAGATCGGTCTGATGCGTGAAGGCGATATCAGCACCAAGCGTTTCCGTGAACTGGCCAAAGAAGTGGGCAGTTTGTTGACCTATGAAGCGACCTCTGACTTCGAAACCGAGAAGGTTATCATCGATGGCTGGAATGGGCCAGTAGAAGTTGACCAGATCAAAGGCAAGAAGGTAACCGTCGTACCCATCCTGCGTGCCGGCCTTGGCATGATGGATGGCGTGCTGGAGCACATGCCGAGTGCCCGCGTCAGCGTGGTCGGTATCTACCGCGATGAAGAGACCCTGCAACCGGTTCCCTATTTCGAGAAGATCGTCAGCAACATCGAAGAGCGTCTGGCGCTGGTCATCGATCCGATGCTGGCCACCGGTGGTTCCATGATCGCTACCATCGATCTGCTGAAGAAGAAAGGCTGCCAATCCATCAAGGTGCTGGTACTGGTTGCCGCGCCGGAAGGGATCAAGGCGCTGGAAGCCGCTCACCCCGACGTAGAGCTCTACTGCGCTTCTGTCGACCAGGGGCTGAACGAGAAAGGCTACATCGTGCCGGGTCTGGGCGATGCAGGCGACAAGATCTTCGGTACCAAATAAGTTTATGCCTTGACCTGCTTCCCATATGGAAGGGGTGATCGGAGCCGGCGCATCGCCGGCTCTGCTGTTTGTGGCCGCTTGTGCCAGCCTTGCCGCAGGACGTGCCTTGCCGCTACCATAAGCACACTCTCCCATTTCGAGACTCTGTTCATGTTCAAACGTGTTGTGACCGCCCTCTGCTGCGGCTTGTCATTCATGGCCTCGGCCGCTCAGGTGACCGACCTCTATCAGGGCAAGGCCCCGACCAGTGGTGACATGGTGGCCGCTCAGGGGCAGGCACTGGGTCAGGTGCTGATCAAGGTGACCGGCAAGCGCGACATCCTCACCCAGCCGGTGGTGGTCAAGGCGCTGGCGGCCCCGGGCGACTATGTCAAAAGCTATGGTTATCAGGATCAGGACTCCGTCAAGTATCTGAAAGCCGAGTTCAAGAGTGACAAGGTTAACAGCCTGGTCTCCGAGAGCCAGTTTGCCCTGCTTGGCCCGGCGCGTCCCCAAATGGCCATCTGGCTGGTGGTGGATCAGGGTGAGCGTCGCTTGCTGGCGGATCAATCCAGCGATGGTTGGGCGCAAGCCTTGCGCGAGCAGGCCCAGACGCTGGGGCTACCCATCAGCATTCCGCTGATGGATCTCGATGACAACATGGCTGTCAGTGCCACCGACGTCTGGGGACGCTTTGCCGACCCGATTTTGCAGGCAAGCCAGCGCTATGGCGCCGAGATGGTGGTGTTGGGCAAGCTGACTCCTGAAGGTGACAAGTGGAGCATCGATTGGGGACTCTACGGCCCCAAAGCGGCCGGTGAAGTGGCCGAGCTGACCCGTGGCAATAACACCGGCACTCAGGCCGAAGTGGCGCAAGGGTTTGCCGATACCTTGGCGGCCTGGCTAGTGAAAAACTACGGTGCCCGCATTTCTGGTCCGGCAACCAGCCAGACCCTGGTGGTAGATGGCCTCTCCGAAGTGGACAGCATGATCGCCGTGCAGAAGATGCTGCAGGGGATGGCCAACGTCAGCAAGGTCGAGATCGGCAAGCTGGAGGGCAATCAGGTCACCTTCAATTTCACCCTGCAGGGGGATCAGAGCGAGTTGGTGCGCGCCCTGCAGCTGGAGAGCCGCTTGCACAAGGTTGACGATAATGGCAGCAATCTGCGTTACCAATGGTCGCAGCCCTGATTTCACAAGGCTTTTGTCTACCGCCCGGCTTGTCCGGGCGGTTCTCTATCTGCCATTGCGATGGTACACTTAGCCACAAATATCACAGTCAAAGCCCAACGAGTGAAGCAACCGGCCCAACTGTCCCTAGCCGTACAACTACCGGATGATGAAACCTTCGTCAGTTTTTATCCCGGCACCAATGCTCATCTGATCACCGCCCTCAAGAATGCGGCCATCGGTCAGGGGTCGCCTTTCCTCTATTTCTGGGGAGCCAAGGGCTCCGGGCGCTCCCACCTGCTCCATGCCACCTGTGCCGAGGTCAATGCCCGCGATGCAGCGGCGGCCTATCTCTCCCTCGATCAGTTTGAACAGCTCGACCCCAGCATGCTTGATGCCCTCGAAAGTCTGCCGCTGGTCTGCCTCGACAGCATTGAGGCCATCGCCGGCAATGCTGTTTGGGAGCGGGCGCTGTTTGATTTTTACAATCGCTGGCAGGAGAAAGGGGAAGGGACGCTGATCGTCACCGGTTGCAGCGCGCCGCGCAAGCTGGGGCTGCAGCTGCCGGATCTCGCCTCGCGACTTGACTGGGGGGTGAGTTTCCATCTCGAAGAGCTGGATGATGAAGGCAAGCTCAGTGCCCTGCAGCTGCGAGCCGAGCTGCGGGGCTTCAAACTGCCCATCGATGTGGGCCGCTTCCTGCTCAACCGTCTCTCGCGCGATATGCGCACTCTGCTTACCACTCTCAATCAGCTCGACAACGCCTCATTTCGCGCCAAGCGCAAGCTGACCATTCCCTTTGTCAAAGAGATCCTCGAGCTCTGATCCTCTCGGCGGTGTGCGGTTGTGCACCTGACTTTCGTTTGAGTGGCAGATAAAAAGAAACCCCAGCTTCAGGCTGGGGTTTTGCTATCTCAAGGACTATCTCAAGGGACTAGGCCTATCAGTGGAACTGATCTTCTTCGGTCGAACCGGTCAGCGCAGTGACCGAGGATTGGCCGCCTTGGATCACGGTAGTCACCTTGTCGAAGTAACCGGTACCGACCTCCTGCTGGTGGGCCACGAAGGTGTAGCCACGGCTGGCGGCGGCAAATTCCGGCTCCTGCACCATCTCGACGTAGTGCTTCATCCCTTCGCCACGGGCGTACTGGTAAGCCAGTTCGTACATGTGGAACCACATGTTGTGGATACCCGCGAGGGTGATGAACTGGTACTTGTAGCCCATGTCGGACAGCTCCTGCTGGAAGCGGGCGATGGTGGCATCGTCCAGATTTTTCTTCCAGTTGAAGCTCGGTGAGCAGTTGTAGGCCAGGATGCGATCCGGGAACTTGGCCTTGATCGCTTCGGCAAATTTACGCGCTTCGTCCAGATCCGGCTTGGCTGTTTCACACCACACCATGTCGGCGTAGGGGGCGTAAGCCAGACCGCGAGCGATGGCCTGATCGATACCGGCACGAACCTTGTAGAACCCTTCGGCTGTGCGCTCGCCAGTCAGGAAGTCTGCATCGTACGGGTCGGCGTCGGTGGTCAGCAGGTCAGCAGCGTTGGCGTCGGTACGGGCTATCACCAGGGTGGTGGTGCCGCACACATCGGCTGCCAGACGGGCGGCAACCAGCTTCTGCACCGCTTCCTGAGTCGGTACCAGTACCTTGCCACCCATGTGGCCGCACTTCTTGACTGATGCCAGCTGATCTTCGAAATGCACGCCAGCGGCACCTGCTTCAATCATCCCTTTCATCAGTTCGAAGGCGTTCAGCACGCCGCCGAAGCCAGCTTCCGCATCGGCCACGATGGGCAGGAAGTAGTCGATAAAGCCCTCATCCTGCGGTCCGACCTTGTTGGCCCACTGGATCTGGTCGGCACGGGCGAAGGAGTTGTTAATGCGCTCCACCACGGACGGTACGGAGTTGGCCGGGTAGAGGGACTGATCCGGATACATGGTGGAGGACAAGTTGTTGTCCGCCGCCACCTGCCAGCCGGAGAGGTAGATCGCCTCGATCCCCGCCTTGGCCTGCTGCACCGCCTGACCACCGGTCAGGGCACCGAGGCAGTTGACGTAGCCTTTCTTGGCGTCGCCGTGGATCAGACCCCACAGCTTGTCGGCACCGCGCTGGGCCAGGGTGTGCACCGGCTGCAAGCTGCCGCGCAGGTTTACCACATCTTCGGCGCTGTAGCCGCGCTTGATCCCTTTCCAGCGGGGGTTTTCCGCCCAGTCTTTCTCGATAGCCTGGATCTGTTGCTCACGGGTCAGTGCCATATCAGTTCCCTCTTTCATTGATTTCACGTTTCCATTGACTTGTTATTGGCGAGCCCCGCCCGGGGCCCGGAGTTCAGAGCCGCTCGTAACCGGGCAGCGTCAGAAAATCGATCAGGGTATCGGCGCAGGTGATCTCTTCCATCAGCTCGCTGGCCTCGGCAAAGCGACCCGATTGCCAGCGGGCGGCACCCACCTCGGCTTTGACCACCTCCTGCTCCTCGGCCAGCATCTGGCGGAACAGCTCCTTGGTCACCACCTTGCCGTTGGCGAGGCTCTTGCCGTGGCGGATCCACTGCCAGATGGAGGTACGGGAGATCTCGGCGGTGGCGGCATCTTCCATCAGACCGTAGATGGGCACGCAGCCGTTGCCGTTGATCCAGGCCTCCAGATATTGCAGGGCAACCCGGATATTGGTGCGCATGCCGGCCTCGGTGCGCTCGCCCTCACAGGGGGCCAGCAGGTCGGTGGCGGTGATGGGGGCATCCTGCTCGCGCAGCACGCCGATCTGGTTCTTGGCGCCAGCCGCAATGGTGGCATTGAACACCGCCATGGCGGTATCAGCTAGGCCAGGGTGGGCGACCCAGGTACCATCGTGGCCGTTGTTGGCTTCGCGCTCCTTGTCGGCCTTGACCTTGGCGAAGACCTGCTCGTTGGCGGCAGCGTCCTTGGCCGGAATAAAGGCGGCCATACCCCCCATCGCCAGCGCACCCCGCTTGTGACAGGTCTTGATCAGCAGCCGCGAGTAGGCGGAGAGGAACGGCTTGTCCATGGTCACCACCTGACGATCAGGCAGTACCCGATCCGGATGGTTCTTCAAGGTTTTGATATAGCTGAAGATGTAGTCCCAGCGGCCGCAGTTCAGCGCAACGATGTGATCCTTCATCTGATAGAGCAGCTCATCCATCTCGAATACGGCTGGCAGGGTTTCAATCAGCACGGTGGCCTTGATGGTGCCACGGGGCAGACCGAACTTGTCCTCGGTCCAGGCGAACACTTCGCTCCACCAGCGCCCTTCCAGATGGCTCTGCAACTTGGGCACGTAGAAGTAGGGGCCCGAGCCTTTGGCCAGCAGCGCCTGATAGTTGTGCAGGAAGTAGAGAGCAAAATCGAACAGGCCACCGGGGATCGGCTCGCCATCGAAGGTGACATGTTTTTCCGGCAGGTGCAGACCGCGTACCCGGCAGATGAGCACCGCCGGATTGTGGGTCAGGGTGTAGGCCTTTCCTTCCGGACTGGTGTAAGAGATGGTGCCGTTGACCGCATCTCGCAGGTTGATTTGGCCCTCGATCACCTTATTCCAGGCGGGAGCCAGTGAATCCTCGAAATCCGCCATGAACACCTTGACGTTGGCGTTGAGGGCGTTGATCACCATCTTGCGCTCGACCGGGCCGGTGATCTCCACACGGCGGTCTTGCAGGTCGGTGGGAATACCGCGAATGGTCCAGTCACCTTCACGGATGTGGGCGGTTTCCGGCAGGAAGTCCGGCAGCTCGCCGCCATCGATACGGGCCTGGCGTGCCACACGTTGTTTCAGCAATTCCCCTCTTTGGGGAGCAAAACGTTCCACCAGTTCGGAGACCAGAGCCACCGCGTCCGGCGTCAGAATTTGCGCGTATTCGGGTAGCATCTCGCCCTGGATGCGAAGGCGGGCGCTGCAGTGGGTCTGAGCCGGTGCCGACATAAGGTTCACTCCTTTGAGAATTACATTTTGAACTTACTAACTACGACTAAAGTCGAATCCCTGTTCCTGAAACGTTCCCGCAACAACGGGGTAACACGATTGATAAGGTGCGAAATATTGTTGAATACGTCAACAGTTTTTTTTAAACGACTGTTTTTTCGATATGGTTAAGTTGATGTTTTTTATTGTTTTATTGGATTGGTATAAAAGCTCTACGCAGATGGTTATGCTCCTGCTTTTTCCCATCGGACAACGGCTAATTTGGGCCGTTACCCTGCCCCTCATTTTGTAACTTATTACGTAATAAAATTACAAATGCAAAAACAAATCCCGACCTAACTCCAGGCTGTGCCAAAACAGCCGTATAAAGCGCGTTTGAATGTGGTAATGAATGTTTTGCTAATGCTAGACCTGATTGGTGAACGTGCGTTTTAAACTTGGTGTGGTGATGCAGGCTCTGTTGGCACCAGCGGTTGCAGCGATAGAAAGTGAAGCGCAATAACGTAGGTTTGTATCAGTTGTCGGGGGGAATGCCGGAGAGGGAAGGGGGAGACACATTAGTCAATAATACTGCCATCCTTGATAGAATTAGCAGTTTGTCGTTTTTTGCAGATTTCTCGCCAAGGGCCTGAAACTGAGTGCGTTGAACAGGCGATGTGCTGGTGATTGAGCGGCCATCTGGCCGGGCTCAATAGTCATCATCCGGTTCGGCCAGATCGATCACATCCAGCTGGATGACCTGTTCGTCTTCGCTTTCGGTGTGGCAAGGGGTGTCATGAGGAACGAAATAAAGTGTAATGGCGGGTGCGAAATCGGTGTTCTGGTTCATGCCTGGTCCTGTGTTGCACGCAAGCCGGACAGTGATCCCTTCACTCGTGTTTCCACCTCCCTGTGTTGTCTACCGGCGGAAAGTTGCGCATCTTAATGAGTTCGGCAAAAAGATTCAAGTGGTTCTGGGTGTTTTTTGTTCTTGGTGGGCTGGCATCGTCAGAAGGATAAATCGGAAGCAAAAAAATAGCCCAGTCGTTTGACTGGGCTATTCTCGGGGAAAATGGTCGGTGTGAGAGGATTCGAACCTCCGACCCTCTACACCCCATGCAGATGCGCTACCTGGCTGCGCTACACACCGACGGAGTCAGACTCGGCTGACGGGGAGGAAGTCTAATAGCATGGCCAAACGGGTGCAACTCCTTTTTTATCATAGAGATGCCGATTGCTTCTTTATTGCTCAGTCGGGATGCGGCTTGGGTCTGACGTGCAGATTTGGCATAATCGCTGCCCTGTCACCGCTAGCTATCATGCCTGCTATCTATGGAATCATCTGACAGGTATGGATAGCTGGAATGTAAAAAGCACAATTGAACAATATAAAGAGGGGATGGGCGTGAAACCATCAGAGGTCCCAGAAACACTGGGTCAGGCTCCGAGTCAGACCGCGCAGGATGAACAGTGGATGCGCCATGCTATGGCATTGGCCGCCCGGGCCGAAGGGATTGGCGAGATCCCGGTCGGTGCCGTTCTGGTGCTGGATGGTCAGGTGGTGGGCGAGGGGTGGAACCGCTCCATCAGCGAACACGATGCCTGTGCCCATGCCGAGGTGATGGCAATTCGGGCAGCGGGCCAGCAGCTTGCGAACTACCGCCTGCTCGACACCACACTTTATGTGACGCTGGAACCCTGCTGCATGTGTGCCGGTGCGCTGATCCATAGCCGGGTCAAGCGGGTGGTTTACGGCGCACGTGATCTCAAGACCGGTGCTGCGGGGTCGGTGTTCGAGATCTTGCAGGACCCGCGCCACAACCACAGTGTCGAGCTGGCCGGCGGTGTGCTGGCCGATGCCTGCTCGGCCCAGTTGTCGGCCTTCTTCAAGCGTCGCCGCGCCGAGAAAAAGGCGGTCAAACTGGCGCTGCAACAATCAAACGACGCCCTTTCCTGAATGATTTGGGGGCAGCACAGGCTGCCCTTGCTGATTATTCTCACAAATATCTCTTTATAAACAATATATTGTGTTCACTTTCCCTCGAAAGGACCCCCGCCCATTTTTCCACTAGCAACCTCGGTTAAAGCGCTCTCGATGTAACAAAACTGTCATGCAACCGCCATATAATGCCGCCAAGCCTAGCTTACATTGAGGTCTTGCATGTCATCGGAATCGTTAAACCTGGTCATGGCGGGCAGTAGAAAACGCCGGATCAAGGATAAATTGGCCAAATATGGCGTCACCACAGGCGGAGCCCTGGTACTGGTGGCGCTGCTGCTTATCTTCTTTTATCTGCTCTATGTGGTGAAACCCATCTTCAATGGCGCCTCCATGGAGCCAACTGCCTCATTTACCCTGCCTGCCGCAGGGAAGACCGCCTGGCTCGGCGTGGAAGAGCAGAACGAGATCGGCTATCGCTTCAGCGATAAAGGACTGGTCAACTTCTTCGCGGTGCTGGGAGATGACAAGATCAAGGTCGGGCAATCCCTTGGTCATGCTGAGGTCACCGGTGATGTCACTGCAGTGGCGCCACCGTCCCCTGGTCAGAAGCTGATCGCCTACGGTTTCGCCGATGGCAAGGCGCAGGTCGTCCAGCCTGCGTTCAAGGTCTCCTATCCCAACGATGTGCGGGTGATCGAACCCAGTCTGCAATATCCCTTTGGCGAGGAGCCGGTAGTGGTCGATCCGCAGGGCAAAGCGCTGCGTGCCATGGTATTTGAGGCCACCAAGGACAAGATGGCGACCGCCGCCGTGACCGAAGATGGTCGTGGCGTACTGATGGTGATGAGCGGTGAGGAGAACTTCCTCTCCGGCGAGATTGAGTGGAGCAGTGAGAACTACACCATTCCGTCCCTGCCGCGCCATGTGGATCAGATGCTTTTGACTCCCAATCTGCGGATCCTCTTTGTGCGGGAAGGCAATCGTCTCTCTGTCTATGACATTCATGACCTGAGCAATATATCCGTGCGCAATGTGCTGGAGATCAATGCGCCAGATGCCAACGTGACCCGGGTCGAGCTGCTCTCCGGTGCCTCCTCCCTGCTGGTGGGCAACGACAACGGCATCATCTCCCAGTGGTTTGAAGTGGCAAAAGATGGCAAACGCCAGTTCACTCAGATCCGTGACTTCAAGGGCGATGGCGCGGTGGATCTTCTGACCCCCGAGCACTATCGCAAAGCCTTCATCAGTGCCGACAAGGACGGCATCATCAGCTTCTTCCACGCCACTGGCGAGACCAAGCTGCTGACCGAGACGGTGGAAGGGGGTGAACTCTCTGCCCTGGCCATCTCCCCCCGTCACAACCTGTTGCTGATGCAGCAAGGGGAGACCTTCAAGCTTTTCTCGGTGGAGAACGATCACCCCGAGGTGACCTGGTCGGCCCTGTGGCAGAAGGTATGGTATGAAGGGTATCCGGAGCCCCAGTATGTGTGGCAATCCACCTCCGCCAGCAACGACTTTGAAGCCAAGCTGAGCCTGGTGCCACTGGTATTCGGTACGCTGAAAGCCTCTTTCTACGCCATGGTGTTTGCGGTGCCGCTCGGTGTCGCCGGTGCTATCTATACCGCCTACTTCATGTCGGCGGGGCTGCGCAAATACGTCAAACCGACGGTGGAGATCATGGCGGCGTTGCCGACCGTTATCCTGGGCTTCCTGGCGGGTCTGTGGCTGGCGCCCATCATAGAGGGGGCGCTGCCCGGGGTGATCCTGCTGTTGATCCTGCTGCCGATGGGGATGCTGTTGACCGCACTGGTCTGGAACTACCTGCCGGAGCGTGGCAAGTCCTGGCTGCCGGAGGGATGGCACGCCATCCTGCTTATTCCAGTGCTGCTGCTGATTGGCTGGGGGGCCTTCGCCCTGAGCCCGCTCATCGAGAATGCCTTTATGCACGGTGATTCGCGCATCTGGCTGACCCACGAAATGGGTATCAAGTTTGACCAGCGCAATTCGCTGGTGGTCGGTATCGCCATGGGCTTTGCGGTCATCCCCACCATCTTCTCCATCGCCGAAGATGCGGTCTTCTCGGTGCCCAAGCACCTGACCCAGGGCTCGCTGGCGTTGGGGGCTACCCCGTGGCAGACCCTGAGCCGAGTGGTGATCCTCACTGCCAGCCCGGGCATCTTCTCGGCGGTGATGATGGGCCTTGGCCGTGCCGTGGGCGAAACCATGATCGTACTGATGGCTACCGGCAACACCCCCATCATGGACTTCTCCATGTTCCAGGGGCTGCGTACTCTGGCCGCCAACATTGCGGTGGAGATGCCGGAGTCGGAAGTGGGCAGCTCCCACTATCGGGTATTGTTCCTCGCGGCCTTCGTCCTGTTTGTGTTCACCTTTATGTTCAACACCCTGGCCGAGTTTGTCCGTCAGCGGTTGCGTGAAAAATACAGCTCGATGTAAGGGGCGGCTCTGTAATGGACAAGGAATCGACAATGGGTAAGTGGTTTAAATCAGGGGCCCCCTGGATCTGGATGACCGGCGGAGCCGTCAGCCTGAGTCTGGTGGCGGTACTGGGTCTGCTGCTGCTGATCGGATGGCGTGGTCTGGTCTACTTCTGGCCGCACCCCATCTATGAGTGGCAGCTGGAGGACGCCAGCGGCAACAAGAGCGTGCTGATCGGCGAGATCAACGATCGCGAGCTGGTGCCGGTGGAGCGACTGCGCGCCGCAGGTCTGCCGCTGGAGGGGGAAGAGCGCGAGCTGCTGACCCGCTATCTGGTCAAGACCGGCAACCGTGAGTTCGTCGACCTCGATTTTCGCTGGGTATTGGAGACGGACATCAAGTCCCAGAGCCAGCCAGCCGAGCTGGCCATGGTTGAGCGTGCCACCAACGGTAACTTCTACGGTTATATCGTCGGGGTAAAAGAGGATGGCCGCGAGCTGACTTCGGATCTGCATCCTGCCCTGCAGCGGGTGCTGGCGAGAGCCAATGCCCTCTCCGAACAGGCCAACGATCTGCAAAAAGGGGACATCGGCAGCATCAACTATCAGCTGGAGCGGCTGCGCCTGAAAGAGCGCAAGGCCGAGCTGGAAGAGAAGCTGACCGATCAGCTGAAAGCTCAGCTGGAGCGTGAACGTCAGGCCCTTAACGATCGTTATCAGGTGCTGGAAAAAGAGCTCTTCTCACTGCGCAGTCAGGCTGACCGGGACAGCATCACCGTCAAGGATATGCGTGGCGAGCTGGTGACCATGCCCATGTCCAGGGTACTGGATGTGGTATGGCCCAACGACATGAGCCTGCTGGCCAAGGTGGGTCACTGGTTCCACCAGATCGGCAAGTTTGTATCCGACGATCCCCGTGAGGCGAACACCGAGGGCGGCGTCTTCCCGGCCATCTTCGGCACCGTCTTCATGGTGTTCCTGATGGCGATCATCGTGACCCCGCTCGGCGTGGTGGCGGCGGTCTACCTGCACGAGTACGCAGGCAAGAACAGCCTGACCAAGATCATCCGCATCGCGGTGATCAATCTGGCGGGCGTGCCCTCCATCGTCTACGGCGTGTTTGGTCTGGGCTTCTTCGTCTACACGCTCGGTGGCTCGCTGGATCAGCTGTTCTACCCGGAAGCGCTGCCGAGCCCGACCTTTGGTTCACCTGGCGTGATCTGGTCGGCGCTGACCCTGGCCATCCTGACCCTGCCGGTGGTGATCGTCTCCACCGAAGAGGGGCTGGCGCGGATCCCGAGCACCATCCGTCAGGGCTCGTTGGCACTGGGCGCCACCCAGGCCGAGACCCTGTGGCGCATCGTGCTGCCGATGGCGAGCCCGGCCATCATGACCGGCCTTATTCTGGCGATTGCCCGTGCAGCCGGTGAAGTGGCGCCACTGATGCTGGTGGGGGTGGTGAAACTGGCTCCGACCCTGCCGATGGATGGCAACTTCCCGTATCTGCATGTGGAGCGCAAGTTCATGCACCTGGGCTTCCACATCTATGACGTCGGCTTCCAGAGCCCCAACGTCGAGGCGGCCCGCCCGCTGGTCTATGCCACCTCCTTCCTGCTGGTGACGGTGATCGTGGGTCTCAACCTGACCGCTATCGGTATTCGTAACCACTTGCGCGAGAAATTCCGGTCGCTGGAACATTGATAGGCCAGCCACCACAGAGACGGGCAGGGGACAGGGTTCCCTGCCAGCCAAGCGTTCCGGCCGCGGGCGATGAGATTGCCCGCCGCCACCGACAGATTTTGAGGTAACAGATGATCAACGTAACGACCACGTCTACCCAGCACACCGCGCTGGACCTGCTCAACCTGACCCCGGAGCAGACCGCGCTGGAGGTGAAGGATCTCAACCTGTACTACGGCAGCAAGCAGGCGCTGTTCAACGTCAACATGAAGATCCCCAAAGGGCAGGTAACCGCCTTTATCGGCCCGTCAGGCTGTGGCAAATCGACCCTGCTGCGCTGCATCAACCGGATGAACGATCTGGTGGAGATCTGCCGCATCGACGGGGAGATCCTGCTGCACGGCCACAACATCTATGACAAGAGCGTGGATGTATCCGCCCTGCGCCGTCAGGTGGGCATGGTGTTCCAGCGCCCGAACCCGTTCCCCAAGTCTATTTACGAGAACGTGGTCTATGGTCTGCGCCTGCAGGGGATCAACGATCGCCGCACCCTGGATGAGGCCGCCGAGCGCTCCCTGCGCGGTGCGGCCCTGTGGGACGAGGTGAAGGATCGTCTGCACGACAACGCCTTCGGTCTCTCCGGGGGTCAGCAGCAGCGTCTGGTGATCGCCCGCGCCATCGCCATCGAGCCGGAAGTGTTGCTGCTCGATGAACCGACCTCGGCGCTCGACCCCATCTCCACCCTCACCATCGAGGAGTTGATCAACGAGCTCAAGAGCCAGTTCACCGTGGTGATTGTGACCCACAACATGCAACAGGCCGCGCGGGTGTCGGATCAGACCGCCTTCATGTACATGGGCGAGCTTATCGAGTACTCGGATACCAACACCATCTTCACTACACCGGCCAAGAAGAAGACCGAGGATTACATCACAGGTCGCTATGGCTAAGGCGTGGTTGAACAAGGGTTATGGATATGAACATGATGAGCATCAATAAACAGATTACCGGTCAGTTCAACGGCTAAGGCATACTCGGAGCATCAAGGATTATTTGTATGGACAATATGAACCTCAATAAACACATCTCCGGTCAATTCAATGCCGAGCTAGAGAGCGTGCGCAATCAGGTGCTGGTGATGGGCGGTCTGGTAGAGCAGCAGCTCACCGACGCCATTGCGGCGATCCACGATCAGGATCTCGATGCGGCGCGCAAGATCGTGGCCAACGACCACAAGGTCAACGCGATGGAAGTGGCGATCGACGAGGAGTGCACCCGCATCATCGCCAAGCGTCAGCCGACAGCCTCCGACCTGCGACTGGTGATGGCCATCATCAAGACCATCACCGATCTGGAGCGCATTGGCGACGTGGCCGACAAGATCGCCCGCATGCTGACCGACAACGCCAACAAGCCGCAGCCGCCGCTGGTGTCGCTGGAGAACATGGGCCGTCGTACCATCAAGATGCTGCACGATGTGCTCGACGCTTTCGCCCGCATGGATCTGGATGCGGCGCTGGCGGTCTACAAGGAAGATGACAAGGTAGACCGCGAGTACGAGTCCATCATCCGCGAGCTGATGACCTATATGATGGAAGATCCCCGCACCATCCCCCAGGTGCTCAACGTCCTGTGGGCGGCGCGTGCCATCGAGCGGGTCGGCGATCGCTGCCAGCACATCTGCGAGTACATCGTCTACTACGTGAAAGGCAAGGATGTACGCCACACCAAGGCGGACGATCTGGGCACCTTGCTGGGCAAGGGCTAACCGGAAGTGAATAAAAAGGCGCGTGAAGCGCCTTTTTTGTTGCATAACTGGTCGGAGTAAGATAAAGCCCCCAACTGGCTGTTTTCTGATAGAATACTCCCCCTGTGTGAGTCCCGGATGGGCTCACGGTCCGGTCTCCCGGGCCCAGTTTGCCGTCTTGTGCTAAGGCGGGTGTAGCAATAGGTTAATCATGAGTTTTGCCGATAGTTTGTTCTTTTTAATGCTGCTGGTTGGCGGCAGTGTGTTCTTCTCCCTCTCCGAGATCTCTCTCGCCGCGTCTCGCAAAATCAAATTGCAGGTGATGGCGGATGAAGGTAATCGCCAGGCCGAAAAGGTGCTGGCCCTGCAGGCCCAGCCGGGCAACTTTTTCACCGTGGTGCAGATTGGCCTCAATACCGTCGCCATTCTGGGCGGTATCCTGGGTGAGTCTGCCCTCAACCCCGCCATCAAGGGGATTGTCTCCCAGTTCTACCAGGGACCCTGGCTTGGCGAGATCAGCTCTGGTGCGTCCTTCGTGTTCGTCACCGGTATGTTTATCCTGATCGCCGATCTGATGCCCAAGCGTCTGGCCATGATCATGCCCGAGCAGATTGCCGTGGTGGTGGTGCGCCCCATGCTCTTCTTCGTTACCCTGCTGATGCCGCTGGTATGGATTTTCAATGGTCTGGCCAATACCCTGTTTCGCCTGATGCGCATTTCTACAGAGCGCAACGACGAGATCACCTCCGATGATATCTATGCGGTAATGGATGCCGGTGCCGAGGCTGGAGTTATCCAGCGCGAGGAGCATCAACTCATCGAGAACGTGTTCGAACTGCAGTCACTCTGCGTCACCTCCGCCATGACGGCTCGCGAGAGCCTAATCTACTTCACCCTGCAAGAGGATGAAGAGGACATCAAGGCGAAGATCGCCGAACACCCCCACAACAAGTTTCTGGTCTGTGACCACAACCTCGACAGCATCAAGGGCTTTGTCGATGCCAAGGAGCTGCTGATCCGCGTCATCAGCGGCCAGAGCATCGATCTCAACAGCGGCTCGCTGGTACAAAACGTCATCATCATTCCCGATACCCTGAACCTCTATGAGGCGATGGAGTACTTCAAAAATCATCGTGGCGACTTTGCCGTGGTGATGAACGAGTACGCGCTGGTGGTGGGGATCGTCACCATGAACGACCTGATGAGCACCGTCATGGGCGAGTGGGCGACCCACGTGGTGGAAGAGCAGATCGTCCAGCGGGACGAGAACTCCTGGCTGGTGGACGGGGTGACCCCGATCTCAGACGTGATGCGCGCCTTCGATATAGAAGAGTTTCCGGACGATCAGAACTACGAGACCATCGCCGGTTTCATCATGTATATGCTGCGCAAGATCCCCAAGCGCACTGACTCGGTCAAATATGCCGGTTACAAGTTCGAAGTGGTGGATATCGACAGTTACAAGATCGATCAGCTGCTGGTTACCCGGGTCGAGCCGGTGGTGGCCGAGAAGCCAGCTCAGGAATCGTAAAAGGAGCGACATAAAAGTCATGAAGATGCAGTCTCATTCCCGTGCGCTGGCCTGTGTCGCGCTCGCCCTGGCACTGGGTGCCTGTAGCCAGAGCGCGCCGCGCAAAGCCACAGTGGCAGCCAAGCCGGTTGCCCCCAAGCCCGCGGTGGTCGTGCCGCAGCCGGATCCCGATGCGGTGGTGCAAAGCGGCATGGCCGAGCCGAGCCCGGTCTTTGATGAGCAGTACCATGGCCCGGATCAGGGGTCGCTGGAGTCGGTGACCGCCCTGTTTGCCCGTGGCTACATCGAGTCGGCTATGCGCGAGACCATGCTGGCGGCGGTGCACAACGACTATCCGCTGCTCGGCATGCGGGATGTGCGGTTGACCGATCCGGTCTCCAAATTCCTCACCTCCGAGCATGCGGCCACCACGGCCCATGACTACCTATATGCAGGCGTACAGCGTCGCCTCGGTCGTCCGCTCAGCCCTGCCCAGTGGGAGCAGATCTGGCGCGGTTTGCCGCAGCAGGGTCGGGTCTCCGACTGGGTCAAACAGATTAAGCGAGTGCTGGCCGGGCGTTAAGTCGCCAGCGGATCAAGATTGTGATGAGGCCACCTTCGGGTGGCCTCTTGCATTTCTGCGTTTGCCTCGCCGTTTGCACGCTGATTTCTGCTGATACTGATTGCCGCCCGTGGCACTTTGTTTTATCTTACTTTGGCCATCTAAACATCCGTGTGTCTTTATGGCTGCATAATAAAAGGGCTTCCCAGGATGAAGCGGGACGATCTGCAGCGATTCGATGCGAAACCGCAGATCAACAAAACAAACAGATAAATACGCAAATAAACAACGCACATAACTAAGAGACACGACAGATGGAAACCAGGGAATTGTGGGTGCTGGATGGGGGTATGGGGCGCGAGCTGGCACGGCGGGGGGCACCGTTTCGTCAACCCGAGTGGTCGGCGCTGGCCTTGATGGAGGCGCCAGAGACGGTGCGTGATGTGCATCAGGCCTATGTGGCGAGCGGAGCCCGGGTCATCACCACCAACAGCTATGCGCTGGTGCCGTTTCATATCGGCGATGAGCGTTTCTTTGCTGACGGGGAGGGGTTGGCGGCGCTGGCTGGGCAACTGGCCCGCGATGTGGCTGACGCGCAGAAGGGGCGCGTGCAGGTGGCAGGTTCCCTACCACCGCTGTTTGGCTCCTACCGTGCCGACCTGTTCAAGGCGGACCGGGTGAGCGAGCTGGCGACGCCGCTTATCCGGGCGCTATCCCCTTATGTGGATATCTGGTTGGCCGAGACCATGAGCCTGATTGCCGAGCCACTGGCCCTGAAAGCGCTGTTGCCTGACGATGGCAAGCCGTTCTGGGTCTCCTTCACGCTGGAAGATGAGGCGCCGGGCAACGAACCGCGACTGCGTTCCGGCGAGCAGGTGGCTGATGCGGTGACCACGTTAGTGGCGGCCGGGGTCGATGCCATCCTGTTCAACTGCTGTCAGCCCGAGGTGATCGAGGGGGCCCTCGAGGTTGCTCGCGCCCGATTGCAGGCGCTGGGCCGCGCTGACATTCGCCTCGGTGCCTATGCCAACGCCTTCCCGCCGCAACCCAAGGAGGCCACCGCCAACGACGGGCTGGACGAGATCCGCGCCGATCTGGGGCCGCAGGATTATCTCGGCTGGGCCGAGCGCTGGCGCGCGGCCGGGGCGAATTTGATCGGCGGTTGCTGCGGTATCGGTCCCGAGCATATTCAGGCGCTGAGCAGCCGGTTGCGCTAAGGAGTCCCCATGAAAGAGAACAAGATTGGGCTCTGGTCTCTCACCGCGCTGGTGTTCAGCTCCATGGTGGGGGCGGGGATTTTCAGCCTGCCCCAGAACATGGCCGAGGTGGCAGGCGCCCGCGCCGTGCTGATCGGCTGGGGCGTGACGGGGGTGGGCATCCTGGCGCTCGCCATGAGTTTTCTCTATCTTTCGCGGTTAAGGCCGGATCTCGACGGCGGTATCTACAGCTACGCCCGCGCAGGTTTTGGCGAGCTGGTGGGCTTCTTCTCCGCCTGGGGCTACTGGCTCTGCGCCACCATCGGCGTGGTGGGTTATCTGGTGATCGCCTTTGCGGCGCTGGGCAGCTTTATCGACACCCCCGAGCAGATCTGGTTTGGTGAGGGAAACACGCTGGCAGCGTTTGTCGGTGAGTCTTGCATCCTCTGGGCGGTGCATCTGCTGGTGGCCCGTGGCGTGCAGCAGGCGGCGCTGTTCAATCTGGTGGCGACCCTGGCCAAGAGCCTGCCACTGCTGCTGTTTATCCTGTTCGCCTGTTACTGGTTCGACCCTGTTACCTTCGCGGCGGATCAGCAGGGCAGCACCCTGGCGGTACCGGTCTCCGAGCAGGTGCGCAACACCATGCTGATCACCCTCTGGGTCTTTACCGGTATCGAGGGGGCGGCGGTGCTGTCGGCCCGCGCCAGAAACCGGCGGGATGTGGGTACCGCCACTGTGCTTGGTGTGGTGCTGGCGCTGCTGCTCTATGTGCTTATCTCGGTGCTGGCGCTGGGGATATTGAGTCGGCCCGAGCTGGCGGCGCTACCCAACCCCTCCATGGCAGGGCTGATGGCCCAGATGACCGGCTCCTGGGGCAAGCTGCTCATCAGCGTCGGCCTTATCGTCTCGGTGCTTGCCTCCTACGTGAGCTGGACCCTCTTCTCGGCGGAGGTGCCGTTCAGCGCAGCCCGCCACGGTGCGTTTCCCGCCATCTTCCGGCGCCAGAACCGCAATGGGACGCCTATAGCATCGCTTTGGCTCACCAGCCTGACGGTGCAGACTTGCCTGCTGCTGGTGTGGCTGCTCGGCAAGGGCTACACCAGCCTGCTGCTTATCTCCACCTCGATGATCCTGGTGCCTTACCTGCTGATCGGCCTGTTTTTGCTCAAGCTTTCGTTCAGCAGGAAGGGGGAGAGCGGGCAGGGCCGCGGTCTGATGCGGGCGGTGGCGTTGGTGTCGAGCGGTTACGGCTTCTGGCTGCTCTATGCCGCCGGGGTGGAGTATCTGCTGCTGTCGTTGTTGCTCTACGGGCCGGGTCTGCTGCTGTTTCTCTACAGCCGTCGTCAGCTTGGCGCAGATCTTTGCCTGAGTGGTCGCGAGCGGCTGTTGGCCGGTGTGACCTTGCTGAGCCTGATCCCCGCCGTCTGGTCGTTCGCCCATCTCTGATATCGAAGATGTGACTGACCATAAGAGAGCGCCACTGTGGCGCTCTCTTGTTATCAGGGACTGGTTATCAGGAGCTTGCTATCCGGGAGTTGCTATTCGATGCGAAGGCTCAGCGGCTGGCAGGTCCGGCCGGTTTGCCAAACAGCACTGCGAGCTTTTGTCGCCAGGGTAGGCCACGGGCGTCACGCAGCATGTCGCGCCACTCATGGAAGGTGAGAGTGAGGGGGTTGAAGCTGTGGATAGGCTTGGTGATGCCAAAGCGACACGGCTCGGCCGGATCTTCCTCGACAAAGGTGCCAAACAGCCGATCCCAGATGATCAGCACCCCGGCGAAGTTGCGGTCTATGTACTTGGCGTTGCTGGCGTGGTGCACCCTGTGGTGGGAGGGGGTGTTGAAGAGCCACTCCAGCCAGCCGAGTTTGCCCACCACCTGGGTGTGGACGAAGAACTGGAAACCGAGGCTCAGCAGCACGGTGGCGACCACCGCCTCGGGCGGGAAGCCGATGACAATCATCGGGAGCCAGAACAGCCACATGCCGGAGATGGGATACATCAGGCTCTGGCGAAAGGCAGTGGAGAGATTGAGCCGCTCCGAGCTGTGATGCACCACATGGGAGGCCCACAGCCAGCGCACATGGTGGCTGGTGAAGTGGAACAGCCAGTAACAGAGATCCTGCAACAGGAACAGCAGCAATACGCTCCAGAAGGTGAGCTCGATGTCGAACAGTCGCCAGCCCCAGAGGGTGTCATACAGATAAGCAATGGCGATGGCCGCCAGCGCATCGCCCCCTTGGTGCATCAGGGCCAGGGCGGCGTTGGCGAACAGATCCCGCCACTGGTAGGTGGCGGTGGGAAAGGCCGCGCCATGTTTGCGCAGGTAGAGCATCTCCCAGCCGATAAAGGCCAGAAAAACCGGGGAGAGGTAGAGCAGAAGCAGTTGCACATCCATATGCGGCCATCCATTCAGAGCAATTGCTCTCCAGCATAAAGGATGTATTTAATATTTCATTAACATTTTTCTGCCAACGAATAGATGGCATGAAATATGGCGCGGCAGCAGAGGAAGGCGCGCCGGATGGCTATGCTTGATGGAGGCTTTTTCAGGAGGTGCTGGCTTATGCGCGTCTGGTGTTGCTTGTTGCTGGGGTTGTGCATGATGGCGCACGCCAAGACCCGGGTCGAGATCCTGGCGGATGCCGCCTATCCCCCCTACTCCTGGCAGGAGGGGGAGGAGGTCAGGGGGATCTATGCCGACATCATCCGCGAGGTGACCTCTGCCATGCCTGACTATGAGGTGGTGCTCAAGCCTATGCCGTGGCGGCGCGGTCTGAGCATGGTGGAGCAGGGCAGCGCCTTCGCCATCTTTCCGCCTTACTACCAGCCCGACAGTCGCCCCTGGATGTGGCCCTACTCCCAGCCGATGCTGGATGAAGAGCTGGTGGTGATGTGCGGCGCCAGTGTGGCGGCCAATACTCCGCAGGCCAGGTTTCCGCTCGACTATCACGGTTTGCGCTTTGGCATGAACGCCGGTTTTGCCGTCGGCGGTGATGCCTTTTGGCAGGCGGTAAAAGAGAAGCAGATCGACGTGGAGGAGGTGAAAAGCAATCGGGAGAACTTGCTCAAGATTGTCCGCGGCCGGGTCGATTGCACCATCAATGATCGCCTCTCCCTGCTCTATGAGTTGCTCAACATGATAAAGGCCGATCAGCTGGCGGTGGCCGATATGTCCCTGCTCAAACAGGGGCCGGTGCTCAGCAAGGAGCAGGGGTTTCTCGGCTACAGCCGCAAGGGGGAGTATCCCTACAAACAGGCCTTTATCGATCAGTTTGACAAGGAGCTCTATCAGCTCAAGAAACGTGACGGGGTGAAAGTGATCGTGGAGCGCTATCTGGGAAAGTCCCCGCGCTGAGCCGATGAGAGGGGCACTCGGGTTCAGCTGGGTTAAGCCTGCTCAGCGTGACACACAAGAAGAGGGACCTTGCGGTCCCTCTTCGTTTATCCAGCAGAGCGTGTTGGCTACAGCACCTGACTCAGGAACTGGCGCAGACGCGGGGAGGGGGGATTGTCGAAGAAATCGGCCGGTTTTTCATCTACCACCAGTTCGCCACTCTCCATAAAGAGCACCCGATCCGCCACTTCGCGGGCAAAGCCCATCTCGTGGGTCACCACCACCATGGTCATCCCCTCGCGAGCCAGCCCCTTCATCACATCCAGCACTTCCCCCACCATTTCGGGGTCCAGCGCACTGGTGGGCTCGTCAAACAGCATGATGCGCGGCTGCATGGCGAGCGCTCGGGCGATGGCCACCCGCTGTTGCTGACCGCCGGAGAGCTGGGACGGATAGCTGGCCGCTTTCACCGACAGCCCCACTTTCAGCAGCAGCGCCTTGGCTCTGTCTTCGGCCTCACGGCGCGACAGGCCACGCACCTTCTGCGGAGCGAGGCAGATGTTATCCAGCACCGTCAGGTGGGGGAAGAGGTTGAAGGACTGGAACACCATGCCCACCTCTTCCCGCAGCTTGTTGACATCGCCCGGCTCGGTCAGGCAGATGCCGTCGACCACGATATTGCCGTCGTTGATGGTCTCCAGCTGGTTGAGGGTGCGCAGGAAGGTGGACTTGCCGGAGCCGCTGGGGCCGACGATCACCACCACTTCCCCTTCGGCAACCTCGGTGGTGACGTTTTTCAGGGCATGCACTTCGCTGCCGTAGAACTTCTCTACACCGGTCGCTTTGATGATGGGATCAGTTGCTGCGCGCATATTTCGCCTCCAGAACACGAACCGGGAAGGCGAAGGGGGTGCCGGTGATGGCTGTACATCTCGACGCCTGTTGCATCTTGATGATGGGATCAGTTGCTGCGTGCATATTTCGCCTCCAGAAAACGAACCGGGAAGGCGAAGGGGGTGCCGGTGATGGCTGCACATCTCGACGCCTGTTGCACCTTGATGATGGGATCAGTTGCTGCGTGCATATTTCACCTCGAGACGGCGTACCAGGAAAGAGAGGGTGCCGGTGAGCACCAGATAGAGTAGGGCCACGGTAAACCACACCTCGAACGGACTGAAGGTGGAGCTCACCACCTCGCGCCCCGCCTTGGTCAGGTCGGTGATGGAGATGACCGAGACCAGCGAGGAGTCCTTGATGAGGTTGATGAACTGGCCTGCCAGCGGTGGCAGCACCCGCTTGAACGCCTGCGGCAGGATGACGTAGCGCATGGTCTGGGCCGAGGTCATACCCAGGCTGCGGCCTGCCTCCATCTGCCCTTTGTGGATGGAGCTGATACCGGCGCGGACGATCTCCGCCACATAGGCCCCGGTAAAGACCGCCAGCGCGGCGACCCCGGCGGTGAAGCGGTCGAGGTTCAGCACGGTGCCGATAAAGAAGTAGACGATGAAGATCTGTACCAGCAGCGGCGTGCCGCGGATGAGCTCAACGTAGGTGATGGCCAGATTGCGCAGGGCGGGATTGGGGGAGAGGCGCGCCAGTCCGGCCAGGGTGCCGAGCAGGATGGCGAAGATGCCTGCCACCAGTGAGAGCTTGACGGTGACCCAGACGCCCCAGGCGATGGGGCCTGCGGTCCAGCTCAGTTGGGTGTCGAGGGTATCGCCACGAAAAACGGTATCCCCTTCGGCGACTTGTACGCCGGTACTGGCGATGGCTTGCTGCACATTGGGGTCGAGATCGTCTTGCAGGAACAGCTTGCCCTTCTCGGCCTCGCTGGTGCCCGCCATCACGGTGCCGTCAAATTCGGCGAGATTCTTCTGCTCCGCCTGATAGGCGATGTATTGGGGAATGCGTTCCCAGCGCCAGGTGTAATCCACTGACTGGACAGCCTTGTAGATGCCGAATACGGCAACCAGCAGCATCAGCAGGGAAACCCCATGCCAGAGTAGCTGATTGGGCTGTTTTTCCATCTGTCTTGTCGGTTTGGGTGTGTGCACAGTCACAACCTCTTCTCGTTATTGTGTGGGGTGTTGCGAGAGGGGGCGGCAAGGCGCCCCCTTTTGAGGTTATTTGAGCTGACTCAGCCAGGCGTTGGATTCGAACCACTTCTTGTAGAGACGGTCGTAGCTGCCATCGCCCTTGATCTGGCGCAGGTAGTTGTTGAACCAGTTGAGGGTGTCCTGATCCCCTTTGCGGATGGCCCAGGCCAGCGGCTCGAAGGTGAACGGCTTGTCGAGGTGCACCACGGCGCCCTGATTCTGGGAAGCGAAAATAGCGTTGTAGGGCAGGTCATAGACGAACGCATCGACCTTGCCGTTGATCACTTCCAGCTTGGCGTCATCCTGGGTTTCAAACTGCAGCAGGGTGGCTTTGGGGATCAGGCGCTTGACTGCCTGCTCGCCGGTGGTGCCGAGCTTGACCGCGATCTTGTATTTCGGGTCGTTGAGGTCGGTGAAGGATTTGATTTCGCCCGCCTTCTCTTTGCGCAGGACTATGGTCTGGCCGACCACGATGTAAGGATCGGCGAAGTTGACTCGCAGGTTGCGCTGGGGAGTGACGGTCATGCCGCCCATGATGACGTCGAACTTGTTGGTCAGCAGCGCCGGAATGATGCCATCCCAGGCGGTGTTGACGAACTCGACCTTCACGCCCATCTCTTTGGCGACCATCTTGGCGAGATCCACGTCAAAGCCGATGTATTGGCCCTGCTTGTTGGTCATCTCGAAGGGTTGATAGCCTGCATCGAAGCCGACTCGCAGCACGCCGCGTTCGAGCACGGCATCCAGGGTGGAGGTAGGGGCTGGGGTCGGGGCCGCCGTGGCGATCCCGCAAAACAGCAGAGTAGAAAGAATCAGTTTTTTGATCATAAGTGACGTCTCTGTCGGTGGTGTGTTCGGCCTTGAACCTGATCCCGTGCGACTCCGTGGCACAAGAGACTGCTGCATCCGGCAACAGGCAAGACAGGATTAATGTCTTGAGCGGGACAAAAGCCCCATATGAGATGCTATGAATAGTGGTTGAGTGAAAAATGTACCAAAAACAGATTGTGTCAGAAGACTCAACAGGTTAGAGACATTTATTGCTCATGGCTTCATTCATAAAATCACACGAAAACAACATATCTATCTAATTGAGTGGGTTCAAGCCCAAATTATCCCCAAGACATTTTGTTACAAAGTCAGGGCGCCGCTTGCGACTCTTATTGAGTTATTGGGCTCCGTAAGAGGCTTTTTATGGGGTTAATACGAATACGCATTGGTGGGATATCACACGCATTGCTCTGTTTGTCAGCAAACGAACGGGCTTTATTGTGAAAACCATCAAGTCGCACTGGGTCTTGGCAAACGCTTCTCATATACTCAGTTACCCTCTCTGTATGGCTTTGGTATGGACGCCTCACTACTGCTTAAGCTGGATATTTTTACCTTGATGATCATGGCCTTGTGTGGCTATTGTCTCGGTTTCCTCACTCTTACCATCATTCGCGTTACCCACAACGATATTCCCGGCGTCGGGGTCTGGTGGTGGTCCAGTCTGTTTGCCATGCTGGGTCAGGCGGGATTTGCCAGTCTGCTGCTGACACCCACCCCCTATGGCTCCTGGGTGGGTAATGTCTTCCTGATTTTTCATGTGTCGTTATTGCTGGTCGCCCAACGCTGTTTCTTCCGTCAATCGCCGGGCTGGCCTGTCTGCTGGGGATTCATCCTGCTGTTTGCCGCCATCATGACCTGGTCGGTCGCCATCGATGGCCGGATTGCGGTGCGAGTGATGATCAGCAGCGCCACCTTCCTCATGCTCAGTTCGCTCATCATCTGGCAGCTCTGGCGTCACGGCCGCCCTGATTATCAGGTGGCAGTCTGGGTGCTGATTGGCCTCAATCTGGTGCTGATCGCCATGACCCTGATGCGGATGTTTACCGTGTGGGGCGAGGTGATCGAAAGCCCGTTCCAGCGTCAGCTGTTCAACGTATTGCCCTATGTCTCCATGCTGGTGGGTAGCTCCATGCTCACCTTCGGGGTGCTGCTGCTCTGCAACCAGCACCGGGCGCTGGAGCTGCGCTATCAGGCCAGTCATGACCCGCTGACCGGGTTACTCAATCGCCGTGGTTTTATGGAGCGTCTGGCCCGGGGACGCCCTGCACAGCAGGGGGCGCTGGTGGTGCTCGATCTGGATGACTTCAAGCAGATCAACGATCAGCATGGTCATGAGGTGGGGGATCGGGTGCTGGAGCGGGTCGGGTTGGCACTGCGCGAGCTGGAGGGCGTATTGACCAGTCGCTTTGGGGGCGAGGAGTTTGTGCTGCTGTTTCGCCATGCCACCGCAGAGGAGGCGATCGCCCGTTGCCAGTCACTGCGGGTTCAGCTTGCGGCCTGCGAGGTAGATGGGATCCATATCACCGTCAGCATGGGTATTGCTCACTGGCAGGGGGAGTGGCACTTTGACAGCCTGTTCAGCCGTGCGGATGACGCTCTCTATCGGGCCAAGCGGGAAGGAAAAAATCGGGTCTGTCAGGCTGCCTGATGCAGGAATCGGTTCAGGAATAAAATCAGGGCACGGTGATCCGCGCCCTGTTTGTTTCTGCTTGCCGGATATAGCTCGTCAGCTGCCACCTGCTACTCTGCATTCGTTTGAGCGGCTCTCGGTGCCTGCGCCTTGAGGAAGGGGAGCAGCAGCAGGGCCGAAACGCCTGCCGCCACCGAGATCACTACGAAGAAGCCGTTCCAGTGCCAGATCTCCATCACCTTGGCCAGCGGATAGCCCGACAGCGCCGCCCCCATGTAGGCGAACAGCCCGACAAAGCCGGTGGCTGCCCCTGCTGAATTTTTGTGGGAGCACTCCGCTGCCGCCATGCCGATCAGCATCTGGGGGCCAAACACGAAGAAGCCGATGGTAAAGAAGCAGGCCGCCTGCATCACATAGCTGAAGAAGGGCATCAGCCAGAGTGACCCCACCGCCAGCAGGATCCCCACCGCAAAGATGAGGTTCATCGGGCCACGGTTGCCGTTGAACAGCTTGTCCGATCCCCAGCCCGCCACCAGGGCGCCGATAAAGCCTCCCACCTCGAACATGGAGATAGCCGAGTTGGCGCTCATCAGATTGAAGCCGCGCTGCTCGGTCATGTAGAGATTGCCCCAGTCATTGATGGCGGTGCGCACCACATAGACCAGTACGTAACAGCAGGCGAGCAGCCAGATATAGGGGTTACCCAGCACATACTTGCGCAGGATCTGGCGATGGGAGAGCCCCGCATCCTGGGTCTGCTGGGCCAGCTCCATGGCATCCTTGCGCCACTCGCCTACTGTCGGCAGCCCCATGGCGCTCGGGGTATCCCGCAGTCGCCAGCAGAGGAACAACCCAGCAACGATGGCGATAAGGCCGGGCACTATCATGCCGTAGCGCCAGCCATGTTGCAGGGCGATGGTGCTGACGATAAGGGGGATGAGCGCGCCGCCGACGTTGTGGGCAGTGTTCCAGGCCGACCACCAGACGCCGCGCTCGGTGCGCGAATACCAGCTGGTAAGCAGCTTGGAGCAGGGGGGCCAGCCCCAGCCTTGGAAGAAGGCGTTGGCGACCCAGAGGGCGGCAAACATCCAGAGTGCCGACGAGAGGCCGAACAGTATGTTGATAACGCCGGTGGCCATCAGCCCGACGCCCATGAAGTAGCGCGGGTTGGCGCGGTCACTGATGATGCCGGAGAAGAACTTGGAGCAGCCGTAGGTGATGTAGAACAGGGTCCAGAGCATGCCGATGTCTGACTTGTCCAGCATGTCGCTCGCCAGCATGTCCGGCATGGCGAAGTTGAAACTCTTGCGGGTGAAGTAGAAGACCGCATAGCCCAGATACATGGTCAGCAGCAGATGCAGCCGCCAGTGACGATAGGTGGCGTCGATCTCGGCCTGCTCGCGGATCGGCGGTTGCGCCGGTGCGCTTCTCATAAAGCTCAGCATGGGGCTCCTCCCTGATGAAGGGCGAGGTTACTCATGGCTCTCCTCCCGCTTGCGGCAGGGGAGATTGACCGTCAACTGGGTGCCGTGGACGCATGAGAGCTGCAAGGTGCCTCCCAGCGCCTGCACCCGCTCGCGAATACCGAGCAGACCATAGCCCTGCGCCGCGCGGCTTTGCGGCAAGCCGCGACCATCATCCTCCAGCACCAGCTGCAGCTGTTCTTCACCGTGCCGCGTCCGGATTGTCACCGAGTGGGCGTTGGCATGCTTGACCACGTTGTTGAGCCCCTCCTGACAGACCCGAAACAGGGTGACCCGCTGGGCATCAGAGAGATCGCTGTCCGCCAGCTGCCACTCCAGCCGGGTGACGATGCCGTGGCGCTCCAGCTCCAGCTCTCTGAGCAGTGCCCGTACCGCTTGCTCCAGGGTCATGTCGTCGAGCTGGCGCGGGTGCAGGCGACCGAGCAGACCGCGCACCGCGTCGTAGATGCCAAGGGAGAGGGTATCGATCAGGGCGCTGCTCTGGCCCACACCCGCATTGTCGGGGGCGAGGCGGCGAACAATACCGGCCTGGGTACGAATGGCTGTGATGGTCTGGCCGATGTCGTCGTGCAGCTCGCGCGCCACCTCCTTGCGGATGCTCTCCTCGGTCTCCAGCAGCCGCTCGGTGAGTTGGCGATTGTGGGCAAGCTGGCGGGCCAGCGCCTGATTGAGCTCGCGCTGGCGCTGGATCCCGGCGCCCAGCAGCAGGCCGGTGAGACTCTGGGCCAGCAGGGAGAGCAGCAGATCGAGGGGGTGATCGTGCCAGGCCTGGCTCGCCAGCAGGGCGATGGTGTTCATCAGGGTTGCGAGCAGCGCCCCCTGCCAGCCGTAGCGCCACGCCATGGCGATGATAGGGATGGCCAGACAAAACGGGGTAAATCGCACCAGCGAGTTGGGCAGTCCCAGCTGAAGCCAGAGGCTCAGCACGAATAACAGCAGATACCAGACCAGATGGCGAAAGCGCCAGTCTACCGGCTGATCCACCAGTGCAGGACCGAGCGGCACCCAGGTGGCGCGGGTAAGGTAGTGCCAGATCAGCATGCAGGTGGAGGTGAGGGTGAGCCCGCCGGTGAGGGTGAGCAGCAGGGCCGAGAGGCCATCTTCTCCCGCCAGATGCCAGAGCAGGGATTGCAGCAGGGCTGCCACCGAGACGGTGGCGAGCAGCAACAGCAGTTGCTGCCAGTCGTTGCGCACCGGCTGGCGGCGGGCAATCAGCAGGGGGAGCAGGGTGAGCAGGCTGCCGGTCAGCAACCACTGCCAGTGGGGCAGCCCAACCTCCAGATTGATCCAGTAGAGCAGCCCCCCTTCACAGAGCAGCAGCGGCAGCCAGTAGCGACCGGGACTTTGCAACAGCAGGCCGAGACGCAGGCCGAAGGGGAACAGCAGCACCGCCAGTGCCGGGCCGCCCGCCAGATGCAGGCTGATGCTCCACAGGCAAAACCAGCCGGCGGCAAAGATGAAGCAGGCCGCCAGCGCGATGGCGACATAGCTGGCAAAACGGGAGATCACCAGCTATCCAGCATGCGGTGGGCCAGCTCGACGTTGTTGCTGACCTTGAGCTTGTCCATCAGGTTGGCGCGATGGACGTGAACCGTCTTGGGGGAGAGTCCAAGCTGCTCGGCAATGGCCTTCACCTCCAGCCCCTGTGCCAGCAACTGGGCAATCTCCCGCTCCCGATTGGTGAGGGGATCCCGGCTGCTGCTGGCCAGTTTCTGGGCGATGTCCGGCGTCAGATAACACCCCCCCTGGGCGGCGGTACGCACCGCGGCGATCAGCTCGTCCGGACTGCAGCGCTTGGAGAGAAATCCCTTGGCACCGGTTTGCAGCGCCTGCTCGATGAGGGCGGGGCTGTCGTGAACCGAGAGCATCACTACAGCCAGACCGGAGGGGAGCTGCTTGAGCAGATCCAGCCCCGACTGGTCGGGCATCGAGATGTCGCAGACGCAGACCCTCGCCCCGCTGCCGGGCAGACCGGCAAGGGCGTCGCTGGCGGAGCCGAATTCGGCAACCACCTGCAGATCGGGTTCCAGATTGAGCAGTTGGGCAAAACCGGATCGGACGATCTGGTGATCGTCGATGAGGGCAATTTTTATCATGATGTCAGCCTGAAATTCGGTGCGTCATGACCATGACGCGGCCAACAAGATACCTGCCCCCCGAGTCAGGCTCAAGCAACAGCAGGAAAAGGGGCTAAAAACCGGGGGGCAAGGTGCGCAAAGCTTGATCGGGATCAGCTGGCAAGGGCGAGCAAGCGGGCTGATCAACAGGGGATGACCAGCCCGGGGGACTCAGCGGTGCAGCTCGCCGGCGCGCTCCGGCTGATAAACCACTTCCAGAATTTCGACCTCGATGGTGCGACCGGCCGGGCCCGGCCAGGCGATGCTGTCGCCCACTTTCAGACCGAGCAGGGCGCTGCCCACCGGCGCCAGTACCGAGATGTTGCTCTCGTCGCCCTTGGCATCGCGCGGGTAGACCAGGGTGAGGCAGAACTCGTTGCCGCTGCTCTGCATCTTGAAGCGTACCTTGCTGTTCATGGTGACCACGTCCGGCGGCATGTCGGCCGGTTCGCGGATCTCGGCGCGGTCCAGCTCCTCTTGCAGGGCGAGATGCTGCGGGTGGTTGCCGAGCAGTTGTTCGATACGGTCCAGATCAAGGCTGGAGATAACCAGATGAGGTTGTTTCATAAGATATTCCTTATCAATAGCGGATAGGCCCATACCGGCGGGTGCAGGTTGGCCATCACGCAAAGTGTTACAAAAATGGATTCAACAGGTTCAATCGATTGAAAATGCCATGCCCCCAAGCGACTCGCGGCCGAAGGAGCGAGGCGGGGGCTCAGCAGGGTGTGAGCAAATGCGAGGAAATAGCGAGTATTTTCATGGGGCTACCATAACCATTCTGGCCGGCCTTGGCAACCGTGATTGAGTGACTACTCAGGAACCTGATAGTTGTACTGACGGATGATCCGCGCCAGTGTGCCATCATGGCGCATCTCGTCAATCACGGCTTGCCAGCGACGCCCTTCGGTGAAGGGAAAATCCTTGCTGGCCGCGATAAATAACTGGGTACGCATCAAGGATTCGCCTTTTACTATCTCATCGATGGAAAATCCGCCCGTCTGCTGGTTGTAGAGGATGACGTTCCAGGCTGCGACCCAGGCATCGATGCGTCCTCGTTGCAGTTTGAGGGCATTGAGGTCTTCGGTGGCGACGGTTTGGCTGGCGAGATTCAGCCTCTGCTTGAGCAGATACTGGCCGAAGGAGTGACGCAAGGTGCCCACCTTGAGTGAAGGAAGCGCGTTTATCATGAGCGGGGTGGGATGCTTGTGGCGATTGCTGACAATGAGGAACTCTTCATCAAGGATGGGGGAAACCCAGTAGTAGAGATGCTCCCGTTGAGAGCTGCGTACTGGCGGTATCAGCAGTACATCCTTGCGATGGGCGGTTTGGGTGAGGGCTCGGGCCAGCGGCATCAACTCGATGGTGAGCGGTTCTTTAAGGCGTCGCGCGGCCTCTTCCATGATCTCGATGGCGACACCGCTTGGTTTGCCGTGAGAGGAGCGAATGACGTAAGGGGGCAGCTCGGCCGCCACCAGCACAATAGCCTGGGCACCGGTGTGTACCAGCAACAACAGCAGTGCAAAAAAAGGCAGGCAGAGAGCGCGCATCAAGGTCGTGAGCCAGAGTCGAATATGCAGAGTGTAACATTCCTGCCTGCGTTGTCGTTGGGCTCGCTGAGGGGTTGGGATCTCAGTCGAAGAAATCCCGCAGATCGCGCACTTCGTAATCAGCGAGTTGCTGCCAGGGGAGCTGCGCAGGCAGCTTGCGCAGGGTCACCTCCATCCGGTAGCTGCGATAGCCATCGAGGCTGGCCGACTCGACCACCAGCGGGATCTGCCACTGACTCGACCAGAGAATGCGGGTTCGTTGCTGCCCTTCGCGCTTTTCATACCAGCGGGCCTGCTCGGGGGCGGCCTCATCCAGCGGGGTCATCCCCTCGATCAGCCCCGGGTTGACGAGATGGCGGATCCGCAGCCAGTCGGGCTTGAAGGCCACCTGGCCATATTCTTCCACCGGCACTTCAACCAGCTGGTTGTGCCAGCTGTCGGCATAGCGCAGCTGAAGTTCACCCTCATCACTGCGGCTGACCCAGCGGGCCGCCATCTGGTGGGTAAAGTGCTTGTGGCCGGGCGTGGCGTCGTGAGTGGCGTGATAGGCACGGGCAAGGGGGAGGGGAATGAGCCGCTGGCTCCACACCTGATTGCCCACCCGCAGCCACTTCTCTTGCCAGACACTCTCTCTGGCGATGCCATCGCTGCCGGTGTTCCGGTCGTGATAGCTGATCCGGGCGGCGAGATCCGGGGGCGTGTCGTCAGCATGCAGGGGGAAGGCGAGGGTGCTGCCAAGCAGCCATAACGAAAGCAAAAGTCGCATCATCATCTGTCGCTCGAAAGAGCCGGGGCCCGGGCCGCTGAGTCGATTGCTCAGATGCAACCGGGCCCCTGCTGCTTACAGGCCGAGCGCCTCCCGCAGTTTGCCAAACACCTTGGTGTTATCCAGCGTGCCTTTGAAGCGGTTGCTGCCGGCGCCATCGGCAAACAGCATCACATCGCCGCCGCCGTGGGTTTCCGATGTCAGTTTGACGCCGGTCTCCTGCAGATAGTCATTGGCCATCACCTGATCGCTGGTGAGGACCGGGCGTACATCGGGGCGGTTGGGGCCGTTACCGAACACCAGGGTGGTGAAGGGCTTGCCATCCACGTCGTTCTGGGTCGAGCCATCGCCATTTTTCACCAGATCCAGCACCGGATTGCCCTTGGCGGAGTAGCCGTTAATGGTCATGGTGTGGTCATGGTCGGCGGTGACCACGATCAGGGTATCTTTCAGATCCACCTTGCCGAGCGCCGTCTTGACCGCCTCATCCAGAGCCACTGCGTCGGTGAGCGAGCGCTTGGCGTTGGTGCCGTGCAGGGCATGATCGATACGGCCACCCTCTACCATCAGGAAGTAACCCTGACTGTTCTTGCTCAGCAGGTCGATCGCCTTGGCTGTCATTTCGGAGAGGGACGGCTGGGTATTGGCAGCCCCCTTGGCGACCCGATCCAGCTCGTAGTCGAGGTGGGATTTGCTGCTGAACAGACCGAGCACCTTGCCGCTGGTGACCTTGGCCAGTTCACTTTGGGTGGTGACATAGCTGTATCCCTGCGCCTTCATCTCCGCGGTCAGGTCGCGGTTGTCATTGCGACCGCCCTTGTTGCTGGCGCTGTAGGGGGTCCAGTGGTTGGCACCACCGCCCATCAGCACATCGACCCCATCCTTGAGGGCACTGTTATAGCCAGCGCCCCCAGGAACGGCCTGTGCGGCGATGTCATAAGCTGCATCCCGATGGCAGATGTGGGCGTAGGTAGCCGCCGGGGTCGCGTGGGTCAGCTCGGTAGTGGTGACGGCCCCGACCGATTTGCCTGCCGCCTTGGCCAGCTCCAGGATGGTGGGCACCGGCTTGCCGTTATCGCTGCTGCAATTGTTGACGGTTTTGTTGCCATTGACGTCTTTGCCGGGGGCAACGGCTTTGGTGTCGCTGCTCATGGCGATCACCTCGTTGTTCATCTTGACCCCGGTGGTGTAGGCCGCCATGGAGGGGGCCGAGTCGGTGGTCTGGGCATCGTTGGAGAAGGTCTTGATGCGGGCACTGCGCGGCAGTTTCATCATCTCCAGATTGCCCTCTTCCCCCACCTTGAACAGGCGGGTGGCGGTGAGCACGGTGGGGCCCATGCCATCACCGATAAAGAGAATGACGTTTTTGGCATCACCGGCTTGTGCCTGGGAGGTTGCGCCCAGCGCACTGAACAGGGCGGCGCAGACCAGCGTGTGCTTGATGGATGTGTTCATCTGTTTGCTCATGAAAGTGCTCCTTACAGCTTGGCCGCAGCCTTGATCTTGCCGAACACGGCGGTGTTATCGAGTGAGCCATGGAAGCTGTCAGCCCCCTTGCCGATGGCGCCGAGGAAGACATCGGTGCCGCCGTGGGTCTCGTTGCCGATCTCGCCCACCTTGACCACCACTTCCTGGTGGTAGTCATTGGCGGAGACGGTGGCATCGTCGAGCGGGGCGACGCTGCTGCGCGGGCCATCTACCCGGTTGTAGCCGTTGCCAAAACCTATGATGGTGTAGGGCATGCCCTCGCTATCCTTGCTTGGCTCGCCAGTCTCGTAGTTCTTCACCAACCCGAGTACGCCGGGGTTGTCGGCGGTGGTCTTGCCGGTGCGCTTGGCATAGCCGTTGAGCACGAGCGTGTGGTCGTGATCGGCGGTGACCACGATCAGGGTGTTTTTCAGCTCGGGGTCGCTCTTTTTCACCTCGTCGATGGCGGCTTTTATGGCGTTGTCGAAGGCGATGGTGTCCTGCAGCGCCCGCTTGGCGTTGGTGTCGTGCAGGGCGTGGTCGATGCGGCCCCCTTCCACCATCAGGAAGTAACCCTTCTCTTTGCCCTTGAGCTGCTTGATGGCGGCCAGGGTCATCTGGGCCAGTGACGGCTCGCTGGCGGGACGGTCCAGGTCATATTTCATGTGGCTGGAACCAAACAGACCCAGCAGCGGCTTGCCCGCATCGGCCTTGTTCAGCTCATCCAGATTGCTGGCAAACTGGTAGCCCTTGGCCTGCATTTCGCTGATGAGGTTGCGGCCATCCTCCCGCTTGCCCTTGTCGGCTTTGGGCAGGAAGAAGCTGCTGCCGCCACCGAGCACCACATCCAGTCCCTCCTTGAGGGCGCTGTTGTAGCCTTTGCCGCCCGGTACCAGCTGGACGGCGATATCGGCCTCCAGATCCCGGTTGCAGATATGGGCATAGGTAGCCGCCGGGGTGGCGTGGGTCACCCGGGTACTGGTTACCACGCCGGTACCGCGGCCATCGGCTTTGGCCAGCTCCAGCAGGGTGGTCACCGGCTTGCCGGCGCTCTTGCTGCAGTCGCTCTCATAGGTGGCGTCGCCGTCCATGCTGATGACGCCGTTGTTGCTCTTGACCCCGGTCATGTAGGCCGCCATGGAGGGGGCCGAGTCAGTGACCTGGGCATCGTGGGAGAAGGTCTTGATAAAGGCCGTCTCTGGCAGGGTATCGATGGTGAGATCACCCTCTTCGCCGACACCGTAGATGCGGGCTGCCGTCAGGGTGTTGAGGCCCATGCCGTCACCGAGGAAGAAGATGACGTTGGTGGGTTGGGCTGCGGGCTTGGTCGCCACCGTGTCATTGTCTGATTTGCAGCCGGCAGCCAGGGCGGCGCCGATCATCACTGCAAGTCCTGCCATTTTTCTCATTGGGGTTCGCTCCTTGTAAAACCTGAGCGCAGCCTAGAGGGGGCAGATGACACTTTTACTGACTATCGGTGACGGTTGTGTGAAAAAGTGATGAAAATGTTACACTATATCAATGTGTTATCTATCAATTGAGCCAGTTGGTCCGGTCGCTTCCGGCAAGGTTGCTCCGCCTCGGCGGTTTGCTGATTTGAGGAGGTGATGGTTAGAATGACCTGTCAAAAGAGGCCCGCAGCAGGTAAAATGCGCCCCCTTCGTTCGATGCCCGCGGCAGAGCGCTTGTTGTTCCATGCGCGCGCCCGCAGCCCCCACAGAGAGTAACGGATATGTCCATCAACTGGTTCCCCGGTCACATGCACAAGGCCCGCAAAGAGATTGCCGAGGTCATGCCCCAGGTCGATGTGATCATCGAGATGCTCGATGCCCGCATCCCCTTCTCCAGCGAAAACCCGCTGGTGCCCGAGCTGCGTGGTGATACCCCGGTGATCAAGGTGCTGAACAAGGCGGACCTGGCCGATCCGGCGATCACCGATCTGTGGGTGGCGCACATGGAAAAAGAGAAGGGGATCAAGGCGCTGCCGCTGACGCAACAAGAGCCGGAGAAGATCAAGCAACTGCTGACCCTCTGCCACGAAATGCTGCCGGAGCGCAATTTTGAGCTGCGCGGCGTGCGGGCGATGATCATGGGGATCCCCAACGTGGGCAAGTCCACTCTGATCAATACTCTGGCGGGACGCATCATCGCCCGTACCGGCAACGAGGCGGGGGTGACCAAGTCCCAGCAGCGGATCAAGCTGGATAACAACGTTATCCTGACCGATACCCCGGGTTTTCTCTGGCCCAAGCTCAATCCGCCCTCCTGCGGTTATCGTCTGGCCATCACCGCGGCCATCAAGGACACGGTGTTCGACTATGCCGATATCGCCATGTTCGCCGCCGATTACTTCATCAAGGCCTATCCGGAGCGGATCAAGGCGCGTTACCAGATTGACGAGTTGCCCGAGACCGAGATCGAGCTGCTGGAGATGATCGCCCGCCAGCGGGCGTTTATGCGCAAAGGGGGGCTGGCCGACTTGCACAAGGCGTCCGAGATCCTGATCAACGAGTTCCGCTCCGGCTTGCTTGGCCGCATCTCGCTGGAGACGCCGGAGATGGTGAGCGTCGAGATTGTCGAAGCCGCCGCAGAAGCCGAGCAAAAAGCCAAAGAGAAGGCCGAGCGGGAAGAGGAGCGTCAGGCCCGCGCCCGTCGCAAGTACGCCCGCAAGCGTCAGAGATAATTATCCTCAGGCGTCCCGAGCTTGCCTGACAACGAGCGAGCTTGTGTGACCGAGAGGACAAAACACGAAGAGGCGACCCAAGGGTCGCCTCTTCTGTTTTATCTGGTGAAATGCCGCCCACTCTGATGGGGTGTCCGCGCTATAAGCCATGCCATCAACCAAAACGGTGGAGCGCCGCCTCAAACAGCGACATATGAAGCGGGATCAGCTGTTGCCAGTCGCGGCGATAGCCGCCACCGGGTACAGCGGCGACAGGCAACCCATGCTTGATTGCACAGTCAAATACCATGGCATCGCGCAGGCGCACCCCTTCATCGCTCAGGGAGAGATAGCCAAGCTCGTCGGCATGATGCACATCGACGCCCGCCTGATAGAGGATGAGATCCGGCGAATAGAGGCGCAGTGCCAGTGAGAGTGCCTGTTGCAGTGTGGTGAGATAGGCATCGTCCGTCATGCCGCTTGGCAGCGGAAAGTCGAGGTGAGAGGTGGCTTTGTGATGGGGAAAGTTGTGCTCACCATGGAGGGAGAGGGTGATGATATCGCGCCGTCCAGCGCACAGGGCCGCACTGCCATCTCCCTGATGCACATCGAGATCGACGATCAGCACCTGTTCACAGCGCCCCTCGTCGAGGCAAGCCTGGGCCGCAATCACCAGATCGTTGAACAGACAAAAACCGCTGCCGTGATCCCGGTGGGCGTGGTGGTAGCCACCGGAGATCTGCAAGCCGCAGCCCTGCTCAAGTGCATAGCGGCTGGCGGCAATAGTGGCACCCACCGAGCGCAAGGTGCGCTCCATCAGCATGGGTGACCAGGGAAAACCGATCTTGCGGATGGCGCGCTCTTCAAGTTGGCCACTCAGGGCCGCCGCGACATAATCAGCATCGTGAATGCGACAGATTTGCTCCCGGGTGGCCGACGGCGCTTCGCCAAGGGGGTAACCCTGCACCTGCAAGCGCTCAAACAGCCCCTGATACTTGGCCAGCGGGAAGCGATGGCGTTCGGGCAGGATCAGGGAGGAGTAGAGGGGGTGATAGAAAATATGCAGTGACATCAGGGCATTGTTCCATCGATGCAGAGATGAACCTGGATATGAAAAAGGGGAGCCAGGCTCCCCTTGTCATTCCCGACGGGTCAGGATGATGTTTCCGGATTACTGCTGCTGGATAACCCAGATCTGGAAGGCTTTGCGGGTTTCCGCATCGGCCTTGTTGTACCAGTTTTGCAGCTGGGTCAGGGCTTCCGGATTGCTTTGCGCCTTGCTGGGCGCGGCTTGGGCCGGTGCGCTGGCGGCAGCCATCACGGCAGCAGAGGAGACGGCAACGGTTTTGGGCTGGTTGAAAGCTTTGCCCATGTTGATCAGCTCTTGCTGATAGTCACGGGTCAGCTGGAAGCCCTCTACTTTCGGCATTACGAACTGTTCACTGCTCACTTGCTGGCCACTGACCTTGTCTTTTAGCACCACTTTCTGATCTTTCAGGAACTGTTTGGCTTCTGCTTCATTGCGGGGCTTTTTATAGTCCAGCACCAGCTGCTGATTGTCGGCTGCAGTGAAGTTCAGCACCAGCGGCTCGGCGGTCACCAGCTTGATTTCGTTACGGCTGGAGTAGTTGCCTTCAAAGGCGACGACCAACTGGTGCTTGCCGGCAGAGAGGGGGAAGGTGCTGGTTTTGTCGAGCAGCTGGGGGTTGATGGATTGGCCATCAATCAACTGCACGATGTAAGGGGTGGATACTTCCAGTTTGGCATCAGCCAAGGCGCTACCGGCCCACAACAGACCAGCCAGCGCCGGTACCAGAACAGTCAGTTTCATTTCATCTCCTTGAACAGTCAGGCGATTGCCCACTGAAAACAGGGGCTCATTTTTACAGGTTTGGTCTACTGCGGCAATGGCTCTTTCTGGAGGTGTATGTTCGTGCAGTTGTCAGTTCATTTATCAATAACGGCATGCTTATTTATTCGATCCGCCGTGTAAACGGGGGGAGGGCATCAAGTAACCCCTTGCCATAACGTTTGGTCAGTAGACGTCGATCAAGAATGGTGACCCGCCCCCGATCGGCCTCTTTGCGGATGAGGCGGCCACAGGCCTGGATCAGTTTGCGCGATGCTTCTGGCACCGTCAGTTGCAGAAAGGGGTTGCCGCCTCGCTGCTCCACCCACTCGGCGGTAGCCTCCTCGACCGGTGAGTTGGGCACCGCAAAGGGGAGTTTGGTGATCACCAGATTGGTGAGATAGTGACCCGGCAGATCCAGTCCCTCCGAGAAGCTGCCGGTACCAAACAGGATGCTGGCCTGACCGCCATCGCATTTCTGCTTGTGCAGGGTGAGCAGTGCATTGCGGGAGGCTTCCCCCTGCACCAGCAGTGACAGTCCCTTGGCTCGCAAGCCAACGGCCACCTCATTCATCTGGCGGTAGGAGGAGAAGAGCACCAGACTCGCCTCCTTGCCCGCCAGAATACGTGGCAGCACGCTGATGAGTTCATTGGTAAAGGCTGGTGAGTTGGGTTCGTGCTCCATCTTGGGCAGATAGAGCTCGGCTTTCTGGTAGTCAAAGGGGGAGCGCAGGCGCAGATAGCGGGTACCGTCGTGCTCCTTGAGCCCCACCTGATGGCGAAAATAACTAAAGGAAGAGAGGGCGGTGAGGGTCGCTGAGACCAGTACGGCACCTAGACATTTCGACCAGAGCCACTCCTCCAGCAGATAGCCTACCTCAATCGGTGAGGCGTGCAGCCAGATATCGCCGTCATCGCTCTTGGCCATCCAGCGGGCGAGCGGGGTTTTACCGGTCGGCACATGGCGCCCCAGCATCTCCCACAGGGCGCAGAAACTCTCCAGCCGTTGCAGATGAAAACCGCTCTCGGCCAGCAGGGGTTCGGCCTCCTTGCGGCGGATCTCGCCATCTTTCAGCGCTTCACCTATGGCCCCCTGCATCCGATCCAGCGCCCGCAGCGCCTTCTTGCTCGACTCCTTGAGATTCTCCGCCAGCATGGGTAGGGGATCCGGCAATACCCCTTCGACGAAGCGGTAGTGGGGTTCCGTGCCAAACAGCCGATCGTTGGCGCTGAGCCACTGCTCGACCGCCTTCAGATCGGGCTGGATGGTGGCCAGCGCATCCTGCAGTTTGAGTTGGGGGTCGAGCAGGCTCTCCTTATTAAGAGTCCGCGCCAGCTTGCCTGCACTTTGTACCAGCTTCTCCAGCCAGCGACGCGAGCCTTTGACGCTGGCCGACGCTGCGCCGTGATCCCGGGCGATGGTGGGCAGGTGATGGGCCTCATCCAGCACATAGATGCACTCATCAGGGGGCGGCAGAATGATGCCGCCGCCCATGGTGAGATCGGAGAGCAGTAGCGCATGGTTGACGACCAGCACATCGGCGCTCTCCATGTCGTTGCGGGCGCGATGAAAGGGGCAGTGCTGGTGATGGCTCAGCGCCTTGTTGCAGGTGTGGCGGTCTGCGGCGATGCGATCCCAGCACGTGTCGGGAATGGGCTCCGGCCAGTTGTCCCGATCCCCGTCCCACTTGCCATTGGTGTAGGCCTGCCACAGCGCCTGGTAGCGATCCTTGTCGCTGTCCGATGGTTTGGATTTGCTCAGACTGCCAAAGTCGAGCTCGAAGTTGGCCATCTCGGCGCCACTGGCTGCCTGCTCCAGCAGATGCTCGCAACAGTAGCGTTGACGCCCCTTGACCAGCATAAAGCGAAACGGCAGCTCGCTGTGGCGGTGGTAAAAAGGAAGGTCTTTGTGGATCAGCTGCTCTTGCAGGGCCACTGTGGCGGTGGAGATCACTAGCTTCTTCTGGGTGAGTCGCGCCACCGGAATGGCGCCCTGCGCATAGGAGAGGGATTTGCCGATACCGGTGCCCGCTTCGGCAACCAGAATACGGCGTTGTTTGTCGTACTCGCCGGTCAGGGTTTTGGCTATCTCGGCCACCAGAAAGTTCTGCTCTTTGCGCGGCACAAAACCGGGTAATCCATCCGAAATCTGGCGATAGGTTTGACGAATGGTTGCTTTGAGGCGAGTAGAGAGCATGAAGAGAAGGCCAGTTAGGGGTTAATAGAAGGACAAGGATACCCGCAACCCCTCGGTGAGGTCGAGGCAACAGCCATTATCACGGCAGTTTTACGCTGATCAGACCACTTTGGTTGTTTATCAGGTAGTTAGCGTTATTTGCATGCAAAATAGACTATTTGAGTCCAAATAATCAGCATGATTCATTGTAAACGTTTTCCTTTTACCTTGCCGTCAGGTGAGACTTGGCTCACATTTTTGCCTCCATGACTATGGTTTGCGTAAAAAGTTCCAAGTTTTTTCATTGCGGTTCAAAAAATCCGGTGCTAGTCTCGGCGGCATAGTGATGCAAAGAACATCGCTAACACAGGGAATAACAACAACTTAGTGTTTAATTACAGTAGGCATTGGAAACTATGAAAAAGACAATTCTGGCTATTGCTATTCCGGCTCTGTTTGCATCCGCCGCTAACGCCGCAGTGATCTATGACAAAGACGGTACCACTTTCGACGTATACGGCCGTGTACAGGCTAACTACTACGGTGAGCACGATGATACCGATGGCGAGCTGGTTGGTTCTTCCCGTCTGGGCTGGTCCGGTAAAGTTGCTCTGAACAACACCTGGTCCGGTATCGCCAAGACCGAGTGGCAAGTTGCTGCTGAAAACTCCGACAAGGGCAGTGACGGTAAGTCTAGCAAGTTCGATGCTCGTCATATCTATGCAGGCTTTGACGGCACCCAGTACGGTAAAATCATCTTCGGTCAGACCGACACTGCTTTCTACGACGTACTCGAGCCGACCGATATTTTCAACGAGTGGGGCGATGCGGGTAACTTCTATGACGGTCGTCAGGAAGGCCAGGTTATCTACTCCAACACCTTCGGTGGTTTCAAAGGTAAAGTTTCCTACCAAACCAATGACGACGTAGCGGTCAAGATCACTGACGTTGGTCAGAAGGTCAAAGAAGATGCCATCTTTGGTTCCGACGTTAAGCGTAAGAAAGCTTATGCCGTTGCCGCCGGTTACGATTTTGACTTCGGCCTGGGCTTCAACGCCGGTTATGCCTACTCCGACCTGCAAAACAAAGTTAATGGTCAGACTGGTAAGAAAGACGAGTGGGCTATTGGCGCGCACTACGCTATCAATGGCTTCTATTTTGCCGGTGTTTACACTGAAGGCGAAGTGAAGAACAAGAGCCTGGGTCTGAAAGATGACGGCCGTGGTTACGAGCTGGCTGCTTCTTACAACGTAGATGCTTGGACCTTCCTGGCTGGTTACAACTTCAAAGAAGGCAAGGCCAACGCTCAAGCTGCCGGTTCTACTTACAAGGATCTGGTTGACGAGACCCTGCTGGGTGTTCAGTACGCTTTCACTCCGAAGCTGAAAGCTTACACCGAGTACAAGATCCAGGGTATCGAGAAGCATGACGACGAGTGGACTGTTGCTCTGCAGTACAACTTCTAATAAGTTGAACAAGAGTAATATCCAGGCTTGAGTCTTTGACCAGGCTACAAATGGCCGAGATAATTTCTCGGCCATTTTCTTTTTTGGCGACAGCGGATTGGCGCCATGATAAATCGCCGGATTGCTGTGTTAAGTGATCTTTGGCAAACCATTTGTCTCGGTTAATCTCTCCTGCTTCCTGCTTCCTGCTTCCTGCTTCCTGCTTCCTGCTTCCTGCTTCCTGCTTCCTGCTTCCTGCTTCCTGCT
>NZ_JAAKUB010000018.1:0-102354 GCF_049174935.1 Aeromonas sp. 600886
CCCCGATGCGGTACATAGGGGGTTCTGAGTAGAGAAATGCTAGTTGAAAATGTGTAAACCTATTTCAGGACTAGACAAAGATGGCCTGAGGATCAGAGCCGGAAACGGCCGATCTCCTGCTCCAGCCGCTCGGTCAGCGCCTTCAGCTCGGCCGCCTGCGCCGCCTCCTGATTGGCCTGCTCGGCCAGCTCTTGCGAGACGTGGCGGATATTCTCGGTGTTGCGGCTGATCTCGCTGGTCACCGAGGTCTGCTCTTCCGCCGCCGCCGCGATCTGGGTCGCCATGTCGCTGATGGAGCCGATCGCCTCGTTGATCCGCGCCAGACTCTGGTTGGCGGACTCCGCATCCTCGACGCTGGTGCCCGCCAGCTGGCGACTGGTCTCCATGCCGCCCACGGCGCGGCGGGTGGTCTGCTGCAGGGTCTCGATCATCTGCTGGATCTCGTCGGTGGAGTCGTGGGTGCGGCGCGACAGCACCCGCACCTCGTCCGCCACTACCGCGAAGCCGCGCCCCTGCTCACCGGCCCGCGCCGCCTCGATGGCGGCGTTGAGCGCCAGCAGGTTGGTCTGCTCGGCGATGCCGCTGATGGTGGCCAGAATGCCGCTGATCTTCTGGGCGTGGGCATCCAGCTCATTGATGATCTGGCTGGCATCGGCCACCTCATCCGCGAGCCCGGTAATGCTGCGCTGGCTCTGACCGACCTGCGACTGACCCGCGACCGCCAGTGCGACCGCATCGGTGGCGGTAGTGGCGGCAAACTCGGCGTTGCCGGCGATCTCTTGGGTAGCGGAAGCCATCTCGGTCACCGCGGTCGCCACCATCACGATCTCGTCCTGCTGCTGGCGCACCCGCTGACTGCGGGCCTGCGCCCCGGCCGCCTGAGCGCGGGACTGTGCCGCCAGCTCGACGGTCACATCCCGCAACCGACTGACGATGCCATGCAGCCGCGCCACGAACTGGTTGAAGTTCTGGGCCAGCTGACCCACCTCATCCTTGCTGTGAGTGTTGATGTGAACGGTGAGATCCCCCTCGCCGTGGGCAATGTCGTGCAGGGCGTGCGCGACCCGGCCGAGATCGGCGAACAGGTATTTGAAGGTAGCGGTGAGCAGGGCACTGAACACCAGCATCAGCACCAGGGTCAGCCCCACCAGCTCCCACAGCAGACTGCTGAGCGGCGCCTCCAGCACATCGCGATACATCACCATGGCCAGCAGCCAGTCGGTGCCCGGCACCGGCTGTACCGCCAGCAGCACATCGCGCCCGTCGAGGGTGGCGGCGTGCAGCTCGTTGTTCTCGCGGCCCCACTGCTGGAAGGTGGCCGCCGACAGATCGGGGGAGAGCTCGCCAATCTGCTTGAGCGCCAGCTCCTTGTTAGGGTGACCGACGATGAGGCCGCTGCTGTCGAGCAGCATGGCGTACCCCTCGCCCTGCACCTGCATCGCCAGCACCTCGTCGATCAGCTTGTCGAGCGCCAGGTTGGCCCCCACGGCGCCGACCAGCTCGCCCTGATGGCGCACCGGCTCGGAGAGGGTCACCACCAGCTTCTGCATGGTGACGCTGACATAGGGAGCGGTGACGATGAGCTGTCCCGCCTTCACCGCATCCTGATACCAGGGGCGCTCGCGCGGGTCATAGTTGCCGGTGTTGAGGGAAGGGTCCTGGCGGGTCATCACCCCCTGAGTCGAACCAAAGTAGGTGAGGCCGAAGCCGCCCGAGGTGTAGGCCTGCTTCAGGTGTGGCACCAGCTCGGCCTGCGGGTTGTCGGCGATCAGGTTCACCAGCGCGTGCACCGTGTTCTTGCGATCCGCCATCCAGTCGCCGATGGCAACCGAGTAGGCGTGACCATAGTTGACCGCCTCGCTCTGGATGGCGCTCATGGTGCGGGATTTGAGGGTGTGAAAGGCAACGATGCCGAGCAGTGATGCCATCAGCAGCACCACCCCGAGACTGGTTGCCAGCAGCTTGCCGCGCAAAGAGAGGGTCATGACGACAGATCCTTGTTGTTGTGACGAAGCAGGGAAAGACCCTGATGTAATAGAGGCTATCGGCCACTCTCTGAACAGACTTTAGTGAATCTGTATACTTTTACATCTATCAACAACAGAAGCCGCTATCCGTGTGAGCAAGATCGCTATTCCATGCTACTGACCATCACCACAACAAAGCAGCAGGCCGCCCGAAGGCGGCCTGTCACTTACCCCTGATATGCACCGGCGGAGTAGGTCAGCTCATAGCTGTGGCTGTAGATCTCAATGATGTTGCCGAAGGGATCTTCCATGTAGACCATGCGGTAGGGCTTCTCGCCCGGGTAGTACTCACGCACCGGCATCCGCTGTTTGCCGCCCGCCGCGACGATGCGCGCCGCCAGCCCCTCGACATCCGGATCCTGCACGCTGAAGTGGAACACCCCGGTCTTCCAGAATTCGAAGTTGTTTTCGCGCTGCTCGCTGTTGGGGAACTCGAACAGCTCGATGCCGATCTTGTCGCCGGTGGAGAGATGAGCGATGCGGAAGGAGCCCCAGCCCGGGCCAAACACGTCGTTGCACATCACGCCGATGGCGGAGTCATCCTCGGTGATGGTGGTCGCCGGCATGATGAGATACCAGCCCATCACCTTGGTATAGAACTCGACCGCTTTGTCGAGGTCAGTCACCGTGATGCCGATGTGGGAGAAGTTGCGTGGATAGGTCATACGTCACCTTGAAATTGTGTGTGGGAAACAGGTGACATGATAGGAAGGGGCGACATAATGAAAAATAAGGTCAAACTAATGGAAGGCATAAATTAAATTTATGGTTAATCCACTCTGGCTCCACACCCTGGTGGTGGTGCATGAAACCGGCAGTTTTACCCGCGCCGCCGAGCGGCTGGATCTCACTCAGGCCGCCGTCAGTCAGCATATCTCGCGTCTCGAGGCCGAATTTGGCACCCTGCTGCTGCGCAAGCCCCGTCAGCTGGAGCTCACTCCGCGCGGGCTGGTGCTGCTCGACTTTGCCCGCCAGCAGGCGCAGGCAGCCGAACAGCTGCGAGCGCGCCTCTCTGACGACGACCCTCACCGCGGCGCCATCACCCTCACCACCCCCGGCAGCATCGGTCTGCTGCTCTATCCCCTGCTGCTCGACCAGCAACAGGAGCACCCCGGACTCACCATCCAGCACCGCTTTGCCCCCACCCCCGACATAGTGCAGGCGGTACTGGCGGGGCGCAGCGATCTGGGACTGGTGGATCAGCCGCCTGAACACCTCAGCATCGCCGCCGAGCCCTTCGCCCGCGAACCCCTCTGTCTGGTGGTGCCCAACGATGGCAAGGGGCCGAGCTGGCAGTACCTCTGTCAGCTCGGCTTTATCGACCACCCGGATGGCCGCAGCATGGCACAACGCCTGTTGGGACGACGCTACCCCGGCCAGCGCGTTGACGAGATCCCGCAGCGCGGCTTTACCAACCAGATCGGCCTGATCCTGGAGCCGGTCGCCCGCGGCCTCGGCTTTACCGTGCTGCCCCGCTTCGCCGTCACCGCCTTTGCCCAACAGGAGAAAATCCGGGTGATCCAGAGCAGTATTGAGGTGATCGACACCCTCTGGCTGATCTACCGCGCCGAGTGGCCGCTCCCCGCCCGCCACCAGCGGCTGGTCACCGTCCTGAAACAGCGGGTTGCTGCACATTGAACGCTCTTGCGGCAGACATAGAGATCAATGTGGCCACAGTCACCGAGAGCTAGCGGCAAGAAGGAGAAGAGAAAGGAGAGAGGGATAAATTGGCGAACGCCGGAAATGCGAAAGGCCAGCTCAATGAGCTGGCCTTTCTGAAAATGGCAGGGGCGGCAGGACTCGAACCCGCAACCATCGGTTTTGGAGACCGCTGTTCTACCAATTGGAACTACGCCCCTGCAACAAACGAGGCGTAGTATACAAAGCGGGTTTCAAAGGTAAAGGCTTTTTTCACACTTTTAATGCGATTGCACAAATCCCGAACAAGTCGCGCCGATTTGTGCAGCAACGAGGGGTAACTTGCTGTATTTCCAGACTCAGCGGGGTAGGAATGGGGCATAAATGGGGGTAGGGTGAAATCAGGTACCGGGAGGCCACTTATGCTCAATTACCGACTGCTCCAACAACTTGCGCCCCTCAACTTCAGGGACGAACGCAAAACAGAGTCCCTGCCCGACTACCTGGCCCGGGTCGCCCCGCTGGTGCCATTCATCCCCGAAAATGTGCTTTCCCAGTGGATTTACCGTCATTGGCGCGGTTTTGAGTCCAACTGGAGCTTTATCGATCTCGCCAGCCACCAGTTCGCATGCGAAAGCTGGCCCACCGCGCAGATTATCGAGCAGATAGACTCCCGCCATATGGAGGTGATCGAGCGCTGGGGCGAGATGCTGCGCAGCAACCGCTATGTCCGCCGCTCCTGGCTCGGCGAGAAGATGCTAAACGACGGCACCTGGCCCGAACCTGTCATCGTGCTGGTGCCGGAAGAGGGAGCCAGCTACCCGAACGGTCATCCCCTACCCCGCCCCTACTGCCTGCTGGAAGGACACCACAGACTCGGTTATTTGCGCGCCATGGCCCGCGATGGGGAATCGCTGCAAGAGACGCACAAGGTGTGGATTTGTCGTCATGTTTCCGTCACTTAAACGTTTTTCATGCTGAAATTGGCATCGTAAATAAAATTTTGACAATTAAAAAAGCGGCCCTATAATCTGTCCGGTTTTGAAAAAGGTCGGGACGAAACGATGCAGTTTTTGATTCAGAAAACAGCCTTGCAGACGGGTGGTGCGCACCAGAGCGGCCCCGTTGTTTCCGGTTCCCACCCCAAAGATCCCCAGTTATTTTTAAAAAAAGCCCCTGTTTCAGGGGCTTTTTTTTGTGCCCGAAAAACCTCCAATGATGTCAAAGGGAATGCAGACGATGACCAATCCACTCTATAAGAAACATGTCATCTCCATTTCGGACCTGACCCGGTCAGAAATGGAACTGGTAGTCTCAACCGCACAACGGTTGAAGGCTGAACCTGACACCAGCCTGTTGAAAGACAAGCTGGTTGCCAGCTGCTTCTTCGAAGCCTCCACCCGCACCCGCCTCTCCTTCGAGACCGCGGTACAGCGCCTTGGCGGCAACATCATCGGCTTCGCCGACGGTGGCAACACCAGCGCCAAGAAGGGCGAGACGCTGGCTGACTCCATCAAGATCATCGGCTCCTACTCGGATGCGGTGGTGATGCGCCACCCGAAAGAGGGTGCGGCCCGTCTAGCCTCCGAATTCTCCCGCGTGCCGGTCATCAACGGCGGCGACGGCTCCAACCAGCATCCGAGCCAGACCCTGCTCGACCTGTTCACCATCCATGAGACCCAGGGTCGTCTGGACAACCTCAACGTCGCCTTCGTCGGTGACCTGAAATATGGCCGCACCGTGCACTCGCTGGCCCAGGCCCTCAGCCTGTTCAACTGCCGCTTCTTCTTCATCTCCCCGGAAGCGCTGGCGATGCCGGACTACATCTGCGAAGAGCTGGAAGAGAAGGGTATCCAGTTCAGCGTCCACCAGACCATGGAAGAGGTGATGCCGGAGCTGGACATCCTCTACATGACCCGCGTCCAGAAAGAGCGCTTCGACGAGACCGAATACAAGCACATGGCTGCCAAGTTCATTCTGGAGCTGGCGACTCTGGAAGGGGCCAAGCCCACCATGAAGATCCTGCATCCCCTGCCCCGCGTCGACGAGATCGATGTGGCGGTCGACAAGACTCCCCACGCTTGCTACTTCCAGCAGGCGGAGAACGGGGTCTATGCACGCCAGGCGCTGCTGGCACTGGTACTGAACGAAACTGTCTGAGCTTAGGGGAATATCATGTCTGACAAGAACCAACTGCAAGTCGAAGCCATCCGTCACGGCTCCGTCATCGATCACATCCCCGCTGGCCAGGGCATCAAGATCCTCAAGCTGTTCCAGCTGGTTGAAACCCAGGAGCGGATCACCGTCGGCTTCAACCTGAAATCCGGTGCGCTGGGCAAGAAGGATCTCATCAAAATTGAGAACACCCGCCTGACCGAGCAACAGGCCAACCAGCTGGCGCTGTTCGCCCCGAAAGCGACCGTCAACATCATCGAAGACTTCAATGTAGTGAAGAAGCACCAGCTGGAGCTGCCGGAGTTCATCGCTGGGGTGTTCCACTGCCCCAACTCCAACTGCATCTCCCACAACGAGCCGGTGGACAGCTACTTCCGGGTGCGCGAAGTGAAAGGCGTGGTACGGATGAAGTGCAAATATTGCGAGAAGTCCTTCACTCAGGACATCGTCAGCGAGCGTTACTGATATCTGATTGGGCCCCGCGGGGCCCATTTTTGAACCCTGTCACATCACCGAATTTCCAGTCAGCTATAATTTGCCATCGCAAGATGGTAATGCCCGCTCATTTCCTGCATATAGGCTGATTATCAGTGTTTTTACCTGATAACTGACTGCTATGGCAGATATCGCGCGTTTACCTCCGGTCATCATCAAAGGAATTCGCCGTGGTCAAAACCCTCAGTCGTCCCGTTGCCCAAGAGCCCGATCTGGCCCAGCTGGATGCCTGTCGCCAGATCATCGGTCAGCACTGCTACAGCACCCAGGAAGAGATCCGTCGCGAACTGTCGGAGCGCGGCTTTGCCGACATCAGCCAGTCCACCATCTCCCGCCTGCTGCGCCGTCTCGGCGTCGCCAAGGCGCAAAATGCCAACGGCAAGAAGGTCTACACCCTGGTCGACGAGCAGCTGGAACCCGCCGGCAGCACCCGCTCTATCCACGACATGGTGCGCGAAGTGGTATACAACCAGCAGATGGTGCTGATCCACACCACTCCGGGGGCCGCCACCGTGGTGGCTCGCCTGCTGGATCGCAACGCCAATCCCGAGATCATGGGCGCCGTCGCAGGCAATGACGTGGTGCTGGTCGCGCCACGCCATATCAGCCGTACCCGTCAGGCCCATGCCGCCGTGGTGCGCACACTGGCGCAGGCCCGCTAAGCTCTCTCCCCCAAATGTATTGAGGCGACCCGCGGGTCGCCCTTTTGTTGCCTGCGACTTTGTGCCCATCACTTCTTGCGCCTATAAAAAACGGGAGCCCGCAGGCTCCCGCTTCATCTTGCTTGTTATCCCTCAGGAGAGCACGGCGCCCAGGCTCAGGCAGACCACGATCAGCACGGTCAGGATACCGAGCAACGGAGCCACCCACTTCAACCAGCGCACATAAGGCACCTTGGCAATAGCCAGGCCGCCCATGACCACGGCGGAGGTCGGGGTCACCAGGTTCACCAGACCGGAGGCAGACTGGTAAGCAGTCACCACCAGATCGCGGCCCACGTTGGCGAAGTCGGCCAGCGGCGCCATGATCGGCATGGTCAGTACGGCCAGACCGGAGGAGGATGGCACCAGGAAGGAGAGCACCACTTCCAGCACGAACATCACGTTGATAAAGACGATGGTGGAGAGGCCGGTCACGATCCCTTCTGCACTGTGCAAAATGGTGTGAGTGATCATGCCGTTATCCATTACCACCACGATACCGCGGGCGATACCGATGATCAGCGCCACCCCCAGCAGGTCGCGAGCACCATCGATAAAGTTGGAGGTCAGCTCCTCCTCGCTCATGCGGGAGATGAGACCAACGATGATGGCGGCAGCCAGGAACACACCGGAGATCTGCGCCATCCACCAGCCCAGCACGGCCACACCGTAGATCATCACGGCGAAGGCGGCGACGAAGATACCCAGCACGATTTTACGGGTCAGGGTGAACTCCAGCATCTGGTCGCTCTTGTTGCCAAGGAAGTGGGCACGGTTCTCTTCCCACTTGTCAGCCACCAGAGATTTGCTCGGATCGCTGCGCACCATCTTGGCGTAACGCATGACGTAGGCAACGCAGAGCAGCCAACCGGCGACCAGCATGGCGACGCGCAGCCAGATACCGTCGGTGAAGGAGATACCGGCCGCATTGGCGGCAATCACGGTCGCAAACGGGTTGATGGTGGAACCGAGAGTACCGATACCGGCGCCCAGCAATACGGTTGCTGCTGCCACCACAGGGTCGAAGCGGGCGGCCATCATCACCGGCACCAGCAGGGTGTAGAAAGGCAGCGACTCTTCGGCCATCCCGTAGATGGTGCCGCCTGCGGCGAACAGCGCCATCAGGATCGGGATCATCCACTCTTCACGGCCACGCAGACGGTCGGTCACACGTTCGATGCCGGCATCGATGGCACCTGTCTTGGTCACAATGCCAAGAAAACCACCGATGATCAGGATAAAGAGGGAGACGTCGATGGCGCCTGCCTCATAGGTGTCGTGGTTGTAGAGGCCATCGATAGGTGCCAGCAGCACGTCGACGATCCCCTGGGGATTCCCCTCCACCAGTTTGTAGGTACCCGCCACCGGCACTTCTTTGCCGAGGGCTTCGTTCATGGTCATCTCATATTTGCCGGCCGGCACTATCCAGCTCAGGGCGGCCACCAGGGCGATCAGCACAAACAGTATCGTGTAGGCTGACGGGAACTTGAATTTGGTCATGGTCCAGCTTCCTTCTGTGGGTGTGGTATCCATGCAGGCTGCGGGTTGTAGGGTTAGAGGTATTATGCCGCTGTCACATGGTCGAAAAGCCGGGGGTCGCCCCCCGGCACCACTACTGCGACCTTAGTCGCCCAGCGTAGCAACCATCACTGCCTTGATGGTGTGCATCCGGTTTTCGGCCTCGTCGAACACGATGCTGTGCTCGGATTCGAACACGTCCTCGGTCACTTCCAGGCCTTTCATGCCATATTTGTCAGCCACTTCCTTGCCCATGGTGGTCTCGTCATTGTGGAACGCCGGCAGGCAGTGCATGAACTTCACATCCGGGTTCTTGGTGGCGTTGATGACATCCATGTTGACCTGATACGGGGTCATCAGTTTGACGCGCTGATCCCAGGCTTCTTTCGCTTCACCCATGGATACCCAGACGTCGGTGTAGAGGAAGTCAGCACCCAGCACACCCTCTTTCACATCTTCGGTCAGGGTGATGCGTGCGCCGGTCTCTTCGGCGATCAGGCGGCACTTGGCAACCAGCTCCTCTTCCGGCCAGAAGGCTTTCGGCGCGACCAGACGGATGTCCATGCCCATTTTGGCGGCGCCAACCATCAGGGAGTTACCCATGTTGTTGCGGGCATCACCCAGGTAGGCGAACTTGATTTGATCCAGACGCTTGCCCTTGCCGTGCTCCAGCATGGTCATGAAGTCGGCCAGGATCTGGGTCGGGTGGAATTCGTTGGTCAGGCCGTTCCAGACCGGGACACCTGCGTAGGCGCCCAGCTCTTCCACGATCTCCTGACCGTAGCCGCGGTATTCGATACCGTCATACATGCGACCCAGTACACGGGCGGTGTCCTTCATGGACTCCTTGTGACCGATTTGGGAACCGCTTGGGCCAAGGTAGGAGACCTGAGCGCCCTGGTCGAAGGCCGCTACTTCAAACGCACAGCGGGTACGGGTGGAGGTCTTCTCGAAAATCAGGGCGATGTTCTTGCCGACCAGATGCTTGCGCTCGTAGCCACCGTATTTGGCTTTCTTCAGGTCGATGGCCAGGTCAATCATGTATTGGATTTCGCGCGGGGTGAAGTCCAGCAGTTTCAGGAAGTTACGGTTACGCAGATTAAAAGCCATGATGAGTTCTCTCTATATATGTTTCAGACCAGTTCGGGCAGTAGTGTTGACTACGCATTCTCAGTACAGATGTCGGTAATTACGCATGTACGGTGCGGGTGGCGACGATATTGGTGCCGGCTTCACCCTTGAGGATGGCGAGGCCATCTTCCAGCGAGCCGATGCCGACCATGCCGCCGGTCGCTTTGACAAATTCACAGGAGGCTTCGACTTTTGGTCCCATGGAACCTGCATCGAACTTGACCCCGGCCAGCTCGTCCGGGCTGGTGACTCGCAGCGGACGCTGGGTCGGTTTGCCCCAATCCAGATAGACGGCATCGGCATCGGTCAGGATCAGCAAGGCGTCGGCCTTGATCTGCTTGGCCAGATAGGCGGCAGACATGTCCTTGTCGATGACGGCTTCGATACCGGTCAGGCTCTGGCCATCCCAGGTCACAGGGATGCCGCCACCACCGGTACAGATGATGAGGTGGCCCTGGGCAATCAGGGTTTCGATGGCATCGCCTTCGACGATGCGCTGGGGCAGCGGGGATGGCACTACGCGGCGGAAGAACTTGCCGTCAGCCTTGACCACCCAGTGCTTCTCTTCTGCCAGAGTGCGGGCTTCAGCCTCTTCGTAGACGGGGCCGATAAATTTGGTCGGATTGGCAAACGCCGGATCCTTGGGATCGACCTGCACCTGAGTCAGCAGCGCGGTGACGTTGCGGCTCGGCATCAGGTTTTTCAGCTCCTGGATCAGCATGTAGCCGATCATGCCCTGGGACTCGGCACCCAGCACATCCAGCGGATAGGGGGATACCTTGGTGTAGGCGCTATTCTGCAGGGCCAGCAGGCCGACTTGCGGGCCGTTGCCATGCACCAGCACCACGTTGTACTCCTGAGCGATCAGGGCGATGGTCTTGGCGGCAGTTGCAATGTTCTTGCGCTGGATATCCGCTTCCAGTGGCTCACCACGACGGAGCAGTGCATTGCCACCCAGAGCGACGACGACAGTTGGTTTTTTCATAGTGGTTAATCTCGAGTTTGGTTCTGTGTGGCGCCAGCTTCTGCCGGCGCCACGCCGTCTCATCAGATGCTGTCGCGTTCCATCGGGCAGCTCATGCAGCGGGCGCCGCCACGGCCACGGCCCAGTTCATCACCCGGGATGGAGAGAACTGTGATACCGGCCTTGTCGTACTTCTCGTTGGTGTAGGTATTGCGCTCGTAACCCACCACCACGCCGGGACGTACGGTCAGCACGTTGTTGGCGTCGTTCCACTGCTCGCGTTCGGCTTCGAAGCTGTCACCACCAGTGGTGATGATCTTCAGCTGATCCACGCCCAGCGCTTTCTCGATAGCGGTGACGAAGTAACCCTCTTCCTTGATGTTCATGCCGGTGGCGCCGCCCGGAGTCAGGCTCCAGCACTGCACGTCCTTGCGGATCACTTCCGGATAGACGGAGAAGGTATCGATATCCATGTGGGTCATGACGGTATCCAGGTGCATGCAACTGCGGTGTTTCGGCAGCTCCATGGCGATGACCTGTTTGGCCTGACCATGTTTGAACAGGCTACGAGCCAGATGCTCGACACCTTGCGGGGTGGTGCGCTCGGACATACCAATCAGCACGGCGCCGCGACCGATAACCAGTACGTCGCCACCCTCGATGGTGGAGTTGTCGTAGTCACGCTCCTCGTCACCGAAGTACTTGATGAAGTCCTGACCGGCAAACATCGGGTGCCAGCGGTAGATAGCCTTCACATGGTTGGTCTCGCGGCGACGAGCCGGCTTGGCCATCGGGTTGATGGAGACGCCACCGTAAACCCAGCAGGAGGTGTCACGGGTGAAGAGGTGGTTGGGCAGCGGTTCGATGATGAAATCGGTCGGAGCGTGCATGCCCACTACCATGTTGACGCCGCTGTAGGGCATCTCGGAGTAAGTCAGGCCGCCGGAGAGAATGCGGGCCAATTCGCGATGCGGCATGTCAGCCAGGAAGCAGCGCACGTCGTTGGCAAAAGAAGAGCCGAGGCGGTAGTCGGAGACCTGATGTTGCAGCAGCCAGGTTTTGGCTTCCGGCACATCCAGGGTTTCCGCCAGCAGATTGGTCAGCAGGAAAACTTCGACATTCTGATCGCGCAGTACCTGAGCGAATTTGTCGTGCTCCTGACCGGCGCGTTCAACTGACAGGACGTCATCGAACAGCAGATCCTGGCAGTTGGAAGGAGTCAGACGCTTCAGACTGAGGTTGGGGCGGTGCAACATGACACGGCGCAATTGGCCAACTTCAGAACCTACATAAAATTTGCTCATGATTATATTCCGTCTAGCAGTGGTCCCTGCGAGTGATTGAATAGATTCCTTCTATTCATGCTCGTGGCTAAGGCGGGATATTCTTTATGTAGGGTAATCGGCTTATGTTCTATCCTGCCCTTGCCTTTCGAAGCCGAGGTTAGACCTGCCAATAGCAATAAACTTAGACATTGATCACATTCACTTTGAACTGAATATATTCACCTTTCAATCTATGACTCCAGTAGCAATTTACGCATTTTCCTCCCAGCAAACCCTGAATCTTCATGCAAAACCACCCCGATATATTTCAGGTTGATTCAACTTTTATTCATGCCAACTCACTGGAAAGATTAAAAGAAAAAACAAAAACCCATTAAAAAACAATGAAATGGGTGGCAACTAAAATAATATCTGAATATTACTACCTGTGTATTGAATACATCGCCGTAACGAGAGGAACGCGGGAGAAATAAATACTCACATCGACCACATTCACTGCATAAATCTTTTCTTGTTCCAGATCATGGCATTGACGCCAACCCCATCAGGCCCAGCCTCATAAGTCACCGCCTCTTTTTGCGGTTCAACTTAATATGCACAAAGTCCGCATCAAGGTGGGCAGCCATCCTCGTCGGTCACCACAACGCCTTTTGATACTTTTTTCATTAATTGAATTTATTCACCTCACCTTGCGCTGGCGCCAACCTCGACTTAACTCAGAAAGTGATCCGGATCACACAGGAATGACACTACCAAGGAGTTGTTATGAAGATGAAACCCATGCTGTTACTCGCGACTTTGCTGCTCTCTGCGCTCCCCACCCTCAGTCAGGCTGAAGGAGCCCCTGCCATACCCATGGTGGTCTGCCATATCGACAAGGCTCCCCAGATGCTGGTGCCCGACTATGTCTGCCGCTGGCATGGCGGCAGTGTTCACTATTAACCTGCAGAACGAGAGGAGCATCACTCCTCTCGCCTTGTGATGAGCCAACCCCCTCCTATACTGAAATCAGCGGTTTTCTCATGGATAGGGGAACGTCATGATCTTGTTGGTCGGTGGGGAGAAGGGTGGCAGTGGCAAGAGCTGCCTGGCGCAAAATCTGGCGGTCTACCTCAGATCCCAATTTCAGGGAGAGGTGTTACTGGTCGACTGCGACCCGCAACGCACTACCTCGGACTGGATTCAGGAACGCAACGACAACCCGGATCTGCCACAAATCAACTGCGTTCAGCTCTATGGCAATATTCGCAACGATCTGCTTAGCCTGAAAAATCGCTATGACTACGTCATCGTCGATTGCGGCGGGCAAGACAACCGGGCACTGCGCTCCACCATGGCTGTCGCCACCCACGCCCTGATCCCCTTGCGCCCGAAACGCCGCGACCTCAAGACCCTGCCCCATATGGAAGATCTGATCACCACCTGCAAGATGGTCAATCCGACCCTCAATGCAGCCGTTGTGTTGACCCAATGTCCATCTTTGCCCAATCAGGTAAAGCGGATTCTCGAGGCCAAAGAGGTATGTGCCTCGTTCGGAGTCGATGTACTGAATTCCATCACCTATGGCCGCAACGTCTACGACGATAGTGAGGAAAAGGGATTATCGGTGATGGAGATAGAACCGGATGGCAAATCTGCCGAAGAGATCCGGGCCATCGCCAAAGAGTTCCTGAAAGTGGGGGTATGAGATGGGCTTGGCGGATCTGAAGAAAAAGCATCAGCTGCATCACCAGAAGAAGTTCACTGTCGATGAATTTATCGAAGATGCTGAGTTCTACGCCAAGGGTAAACCCAAGGTTGTCAGCCTTGAGTTGAGTCTGCATAGGGATGAAGCCTTGTCGGCACTGGCCTTTATCGAGAGTGGTGAGCATCTGAAGCCCAGTTTTAAAAAAGCGACCTTCTCCATGAGTACAGTGGCCATCGATGAGCTGGGTAATCTGACCCAACAAGACGGCATGAACAAGTCCCTGCTACTGCGCCTCTTTACCCACTACTTCTCTTCGCTCACCCCTGAAGAGCGCCAAACCATCTATGAGCGCCTCAACCAGCACCTATAAATACCCCATTCACTGCTCTTTTCCTGCCGTCACACCCACATTGGGTGATCACCATCAGAGCACAGAATCTGTTTCCAAAGTAACCAAAATCCCGTGTAAGAGATCTGCCATTCCACATGTAAGTAAACAGCCTAAAAGATCCTCGAGATAATCGGAAGATAGGATCTTAAAACGTGGAGGCGATTAACTTAAGTATCTGTTTATAAATGAATAAATCGAAACACACCACTTTCGAAACAGCTAATAGAAAAAACGTTTTCCATTCTGACGTTGTAGCCGGTTAGAAAATCCTTATAGTTACTCATGCACGGACGCAATGAAGTCGGTCAGGAAGACTGGCTGCCAGGGTTGGGCAAATGGACTCACCACAGGATGTGGTAAAGGACACCTCCCGGGACGGAGAAAGTGCGACGGGACAGGATGACTCGTCAGGCCAAGATGGCTAAAGGACACCCCAAAGGATTGGGAAGGGGAAACCTAAAGGAAGAGGTAAACAGTCAGGGATTGCAGGGAGCAACTTCGTTCAAGGATCTGAGCGATACGACTACCGGGGGCGACGCAAGTCGCCCCCATCTTTTTATCTGCATTTCACCGTCCCCTTGCTTGGCTCTCAATTGCTTGCCTCAGCGCAGAGACTTCTTACCAGAACCTTTCCGACCCGCTGCTTAAGCAAAAATACATATGAAAAGGCGCCACTATGGCGCCCTTTTCTGTTTTCTAATCGGCAAACAAGCTTATATCACGCGAGAGAACTGTTGCTGGCGCGCCTTGTTGCGCAAGTACACGTCGAAACACATGCAGATATTGCGGATCAGCAGCTGCCCCGTGGAGGAGACCTCCAGACCATCCTCCGTCATACGCACCAATCCATCGTTGATGAAGGTCTGCAGCAGCTTGAGATCGTCGGCAAAATACTCTCTGAAATTGAGACCGTGCGCCTGCTCGACAGACGCAAAGTTCAGACGGAAATCACAGATAAGCCGCTTGATCACCTCACGGCGGATCAGGTCATCCTGATTGAGCGAGCAGCCTTTCCACTGGGCATGACCCAGCTCTGCAACCTGTGCGTAATAAGCCTTGAGCTCTTTCTGGTTCTGGGAATAGGCATCACCGATCATGCTGATGGAGGAGACCCCCAGCCCCAGCAGATCACAATCTCCCTGGGTGGTATAGCCCTGGAAGTTGCGGTGCAGCTTGCCCTCGCGCTGCGCCACTGCCAGCTCGTCATCGGGTTTGGCAAAATGGTCCATACCGATGAACTGGTAACCCTGACCGGTCAGGAAGGCGATGGTGTCCTGCAGCATGGCCAGTTTCTCCTGCGGCGCAGGCATATCAACCTCTTTCAACTTGCGCTGGGCGGCAAAGCGGCTCGGCAGATGGGCATAGTTGAAGATGGAGAGGCGCGCCGGATCCGTCTTGAGCACCTCTTCCAGCGTATGGTGGAAGCTGGCACGATCCTGATGCGGCAGGCCATAGATAAGGTCGAGGTTGGTCGAGCGGAAGCCAAGTTCACGGGCCCGTTCCAACATGGCTTTAATAAAGTCGTTGTCCTGCTCGCGGTTGACTGCGACCTGTACATCCTTGTTGAAGTCCTGCACCCCAAGGCTGATGCGGTTGAAGCCGACATCTCGCAGCACATCCAGCATGGTAATGGCAATCTCGCGCGGATCGACCTCGATGCTGAACTCCCCCTCTTCGGCGAAATGGAAGTGCTCACGCAGCATGGCCATCAGACGGCGCGTTTGCGCTTCATCCAGATAGGTGGGTGTACCGCCACCCCAGTGCAGCTGGGTGACCAGACGATGCTTGAAGAACGGGGCTTGCGCCTTGATCTCCTGCTCCAGGTAGTCGAGGTACTCGTCAGCCTTGTGCTGATGACGGGTAATGACCTTGTTGCAGCCGCAGTAGTAGCAGAGCTTGTGACAGAAAGGGATATGCACGTAGAGCGACAGATTGCGCTCGGGATACTGGCCAGCAGCGTGGACAAAATCCGGATAGCCGAAGTTCTCGTTGAACTCCAGCGCAGTGGGATAAGAGGTGTATCGCGGGCCACTGTAGTTATATTTTTCGATCAGGGCCTGATCCCACACAATCTGTTCTGCTTGCACGCTCGCTTCCTCTCTTGTTGTTATTGTTGGCTCACCGACCTAACTGAAAATCCTTCAGCTGGGCCACATCCTTGAGGATCTGAGCCTCCAGCTCGGCCTCGTAGCCGCTGCGTTCGAGATCCATCTTCATCACTTCATTGCGCTTGAGGGCACGTCTGGCCTCATGAGTCGGCATATCTTTCACCTTCTCATACAGCCCGTACAGACCCGGGAACTCGGCAACAAACGCCCGTCCCCCCTTGATCTGCAACGCATCCAGCAGATTGGTCAGCCGAATGGCGCCTTCGGAGTAATCACACTGCCCCTCCTGCACCGCATGAGCAATGACCCGCACGCTCTCCAAAATTCGTTCATTGCGAGCTGTAATCGCCTGCCACTGCATCGCTTGCTGTCGTCTCAGCCTGGCCAGCAGCATGCCTGCATAGATGGCCAATCCTGACAAAATCAGGCCGCCCAACAGGGCGGCCAGCATCCATCCACTCATCACTTTTTCTTCGGCTCAGGCTTGGGTTCCGGCTTGAAATCGACCTGGTTGAAACGGTCCCACAACTCCTCTTCGGAGGCTGGTTTCTGCTCGTCGAACTCGGCGTCATCGCCATCATCAAACGGCAGCTCGTCATCTTCATCATCGTCGTTGTCGATGATACCCAGCTCATCCATCAGCTCCTGATAACGGTCGACACGCTGATCAACCCAGGCCTGCTCGGCCGCTTCCAGGGTTTCACCGGCATCAAGACGATCCAGCAGATCATTCAAGCGGTCATCGTTTTCGATGGACGCCAGCTCCTGCTCGGGCGTCATCACCAACGTCTTCTCTTTCACCGCCTTGGGGGCTGTCGGCTTCTTCTGTTTGTCATCCACCACCAGTACCACCGGCTTGCGGGAACCGATACGCGGATCTTTGGACTGGCTGTTGCCAGACTTGCTCTTCGGCTGTTCAACTTGCTGACGAGAACCAGCCTTCAGGCCCTTGCGCTTGGCAGCCCGTTTACGCTCACGGCCTTCCTGAGCACTGACATCAGATTCTTTGCGCTTGCCAGTAGGCTTGCGAGTGGGTTGTTTGGCAGACATGAATGGCTAACTCCGAAAATAACTGGTTTGACCCGTACCCGGGATGATCTCACCCGGTGGGATACGATGCGAGGAACAGTAAGGCTGGAACAAGAGCAGGATCCCGCACCAATCAGGCCCAATCAGGCCACTGAACACCGCAGGATCGGTATCCTCTGGGCATGTTGCTGGTATTTTGACACAGAATGGCTAATCGGGTTAATGACCCAAAAGAAAAAAGGCAGCCGAAGCTGCCTTGATATGTTCATGCGTGCGCCATCCTGAATGGCAAAACAGTCTGTTTCGTCCTCTCCATGACAACTTGTCGCCGCATCATATCGTTGTGTGGTCATCCTGACCTTATATTGGTCGTTCCTGAATGTGCGTGTGCCTGTTTGACCCGTCTCGACCGCATCCTGCCATCGTGCCGGGGAGTCTGCATCCCGCAACCCCATCCCGCTCCGGAGATGGTCACCATCCTGATCCTTCAATCCTTTGCCAGCTCATCCGAGCCCATGGCATCCCGCCACGCCAGCCATCCTCTGCTCACAACACCCTGTCGTGAAACCGTCACCCAATCCGTGGGTGAATCCATTAAGCCTACTGTACCAACTCTATAAAGCGGCTCAATCCACTCAAAACATTCTCAACATGTCGAAAAATATCAATATTTATATAATTCACTGATAAATAATGATTATTTAATATTTTATGCAATTTTATGAGCCTTGGCCTGCCTTGAGAATGGGAGATCTCTTACAGAACGGGGGGATTAAACCGAGAATTATCTGAAAGCCATAAAAACAACAGGGAGCCCAGGCTCCCCGTTTCAACTCAAATCGACCGTATCGACTATATCAGTGCAGACCCGCCACATATTTGGAGAGGGCTTCGATATCCTGATCAGTCAGTTTCTTGGCAACGTCCCGCATCATGCCATTCGGATCGTTGTCACGCGTCCCGGCACGGAATGCGGTGAGCTGAGCCTTGATATAGGCAGGATGCTGGCCGGACAGGTTGGGATACTTCGCCTGTTCGACACCCGAGCCACGGGGACCATGGCAAGCCGTACAAGCTGCCAGACCGCGACTCATGTCACCACCCATATAGAGTGCCTTGCCCGCTTCGACCACGTCGTCAGGGACAGCGATAGGGGTAACCTTCAGGCTGGAGAAATAAGCCGCCAGGTCATCCATGTCCTGTTCCGACAAAGGTAACGCCATCGGCCCCATCACTGGCGCAACCCGGCCAATTTGACCAGAAGCGGCAGCCTTCAGTTCAACTAACTGTTTTTTGATATATGATGCGTGCTGACCAGCAATTTTGGGGTACATATCAACCAGGCTGTTTCCGTCCGGTCCATGACAAGCCGCACAAACGGCAGCCTTGGTCTGTCCCGCAGCGGCATCGCCCTTGGCTTGTGCCATCCCCGTTACGCCAACCATCAGAGCAAGAGTAATGACTAGGTTCTTCATGGCGTTCCAACTTTTCGTTATTAGGCTTCCAGATCCCATGCCGCTGAAGGCATGTTAAAATAAACGCGTTTAAGCGACGCTATTTTACACCATTTTACAAAAAAGTAACTCTATAACCCTCTATCTCCATGGGGAATTTACGTTGGATACACAAACTCTGAATTTCAATAAGGTGCATTTTGTGACCAGCGCACCCGACATCCGTCACCTGCCAAATGATGGGGGTGTCGAGATCGCGTTTGCCGGCCGTTCCAACGCCGGTAAGTCATCTGCATTGAACACCTTAACCAAACACAAGAACTTGGCGCGCACCAGTAAGACACCCGGTCGTACCCAGCTGATCAACCTGTTTGAGCTGGAACCGGGCAAGCGTCTGGTCGACTTGCCGGGTTATGGTTATGCGCAAGTTCCGCTGGAAATGAAGCTCAAGTGGCAAAAGTCACTGGCAGAGTATCTGCAGCGCCGTGAGTCATTGAAAGGTCTGGTGATCCTGATGGACATCCGCCACCCGCTCAAAGATACCGACATGAACATGCTGGAGTGGAGCTCGCACCGTCAGTTGCCCGTCATGCTGCTGCTGACCAAGGCTGACAAATTGAGCCCAGGCCCACGCAACAACCAAGTGATCAAGGTGCGCCAGGCCGTTGCCAACCTCGGTTCCCAGATCCAGGTCGAAGCGTTCTCCTCCCTCACCAATATCGGTGTGGAAAAGCTGGCGAAAACCCTGACCGAATGGTACGTCAGTGGTGACGATACCGACCTGCTGAACGCTGACGAACAGCAACCTGCCGAGGAGTAATCTACTCCTCGCTCTCCTTGCAATTGGCGGAGCACTCCTCCGCTGATTGAAAGGGTTTCAGATTGCCGCTTTCACCTGCCTCACGACAAACACCCCGCATTCGCCTCCCCGGCTATATCCATTACTGCTTACAGTTCATATAGATAGGTAGTTGATTCACGCAAGGAATTAACATCTAAAGACGTTGAGAGCGTTTTCAAATTCGTTCTTTCAAAACGAACAATAATTACAAAAATAGACAAAAATGAAATTTAATTACAAGATCTAACCAAAAGGGATAAAAATGAGGCCGGACGACAGTGATGCCATCCAGCCTGAAATAATAAGTTCAAAAAATTGGGAAGAAGCTGAATCTTGAGTACCAGACGACAGGTATTCCTCAAGAAGCAGCCTCATTCTATCAAATGCATCGCTAATTTAAAGCATTTACTCTAAATTATGCGTATAAAAAAACACCCCGACGAGAATCTCATCGGGGCAGCTATTCAGCCACATTCAATTACGTGAAATAAAAGGTCTGAAAGATAGAACATCTTACCTCTGTACCCTACGCAGACAACTGTACAGCAAAGCAGCAGAAAGTGAAAGTAATTTATGTAATTTAGTTTCACAACTTACAGATTAAGAAAAAATCTTTTATTTTCATACAGATAAAAAAATCCCCAGTACGAATACCGGGGAGTTATAAAGGTGACTAGCTAGCACTTCCTCAACTATCTAGTTAGTCAGCGCCATTTCAAAGTAGTTCCGCTACAAAACAAAAAAACTTTGAAAAATCAGAGATAGATAGCGCCATCTTCAGCAAACTCTTGTTCTTCAATGAGTTTTTCAGCAATATCTTCAATATCAAAACGCACACTTTCGAAGGCTCTGACGATGTCATCCTCTCTCGTCAGCGCCAGACCTGTCATTCTCTCCAGTCGCCGATGGCTGATGTAACAATCTATCAGCGCCCCCATCTGCTGGGCAGGAAAACGCACCCGCTGTTCGTCAGCCTGCCACTCCATCAGGTCGGGAAACAGAATCCCCTGGTTCATATCACCCCCAAGTTACGCTTCAACTCTCTCAATACCTGTTTAGTCCCGGGACGAATTCCGCGCCACACGGTAAACGCTTCGGCGGCCTGTTCCACCAGCATGCCGAGTCCATCCATGGTTTGACGGGCCCCATGCTGTTTGGCCCAACTGATAAAGGCCGTATCCGAGGCGCCATACATCATGTCGTAGATGGCAATATCCGTGTGGATCAGGGCGGGAGCCAACGGCGGCAGCTCCCCTTGCAGGCTGGCGGAGGTAGAGTTGATGACGAGATCGAATGACCCTGCCAACTGCTCATAGGTCTGGGCAGTCACATGCCCCAGATCGCAGAATTCGTCAGCCAACTGTTGCGCTTTTGTGTGGGTGCGGTTGGCGATCACCAGCTCGCTCGGCAACTCGGCCAGTAGCGGCGCCAATGCACCGCGAGCCGCGCCACCGGCACCCAGCAGCAGGATCCGGCTATCCGCCAGCGTCACACCATGGGACTTGAGATCGGCGACCAGACCGGCGCCATCGGTATTATCCCCCAGCAACACGCCATCATCGGTCAGCTTGATGGTATTGACCGCGCCCGCCCGCTTGGCCCTTGGGCTCAAGCGATCGACCAGAGTAAATGCCTGCTCCTTGAAGGGAACGGTGACATTGCATCCCTTGCCCCCTTGGTCAAAGAAGGTGCGCAGGGCTTGGGCAAACTCGTCGACGGCGGGTTCAGCCAGCCCATACTCCAGCTCTTGCTGGGTTTGTCTGGCAAACAGGGTGTGAATGAAGGGGGACTTGCTGTGGCGCACCGGGTGGCCAAAAACCAGATAACGATCCATCAAAGAGTTCCATCTGAAGGCAATATTCCGATTTAACGGTTTTTCGCACTCGGGAACAAGCCGAATAACGGCCAGTAAAAAGGGACCATCATGGTCCCTCGGGTCACAGCCATTCTCGCGGCGTGAGGTAATCGGTGTAGAGCAAGGCTTCAGGAGTGCCCGCCTCCGGCTGCCAGTCATACTCCCAACGTGCCAACGGTGGCATCGACATCAGGATCGACTCGGTACGTCCGCCGGTCTGCAACCCGAACAGGGTGCCCCGGTCATACACCAGATTGAACTCCACATAACGGCCGCGACGATAGAGCTGGAACTCCCGCTCCCGCTCGCCATAGGGCACTGCCTTGCGTCGCTCGATGATCGGCAGGTAAGCATCCAGATAACCCCGACCTACCGCCCGCATAAAGGCAAAGCAGTCGGCAAAAGGCCAGCGATTAAGATCGTCGAAGAAGAGACCGCCCACCCCTCGCGTCTCGTTGCGGTGTTTGAGGAAGAAGTAGCGATCGCACCAGGATTTGAACTCGGGGTAGATCTCATCACCAAAGGGCTGGCAGAGATCACGGGAGACCTGATGCCAGTACTGCACATCCTCGGCAAACGGGTAGAAGGGCGTCAAATCGAAGCCACCGCCAAACCACCAAATGGGCTCTTCACCCTCTTTCTCGGCAATGAAGAAACGGACGTTGGCGTGGCTGGTCGGCACATAGGGGTTGTGCGGATGGATCACCAGGGACACGCCCATCGCCTCGAACTTGCGACCGGCCAACTCTGGCCGATGTGCTGTAGCAGAGGCAGGCATGGCATCGCCATAGACATGGGAGAAGTTGACGCCCCCCTGCTCGATCACCGCGCCGTGGCGCAGCACGCGGGTGCGTCCGCCACCACCGCCTTCACGGCTCCATGCATCTTCCACAAAGTGTCCACTGCCATCGGCCTGCTCCAGACCACGGCAGATCTCGTCCTGCAACTGCAACAGGAAGGCCTTGACCTGGGCCACATCCGGTTTGCTCATCTTGTCTCCAGTCAGGCAGGATCGTGAACGCCCTGTCCATTTTTATAGTTAAATCAATCCGATGAGCTCACCGCTCAGCGGATTGATGGCAAATCATGACGTATCCGCCTGCTCAGGAGGGGCGAATAATGGCGCCGGTTCGGGCGTCCTTGATCTCGGATGGGTTGGCTTGACCACCCACTTCACCGGGCAGGATATAGGCTAACTTGCTTGCCAGCCGCTCACCAATATCGGCCACCCGACGGGCAGGCTCCTCACCGGTCAGGTTGGCGCTGGTAGAGACCAGCGGCTTGCCAAAGGCACGGCACAACGCCTGTACCTGAGGATGAGCCGTCACGCGCACCGCCAGGGTCTCGAACTGCCCGGTCAGCCAGGCCGGCGTCGTTGCACGGGCAGGCATGATCCAGGTAAAAGGACCGGGCCAGCTGGCTTCAACCCGAGCCAGTTGCTCACCGCTAAGTTGGCTCAGATCGATGTAGTCCTGCAATTGCGCCAAATCGGCAGCAATCAGGATCAACCCTTTCTCTACCGGACGCTGCTTGATGGCCAGCAGTCGCTGCACCGCAACTTCGGAGTCGGGATCACACCCCAGACCAAACACGGCCTCGGTCGCATAAGCAATCACCCCTTCCTGCTGGAGGGCAGCAACTGCCTGTTCAAATTCATTTGGCATAGGAAAAATGCGGCAGCCTGGCTGCCGCCTCGTCACTTGGTAGCAAGTTGAATCCATACGGCGGCGACCACAACAAAGTGACGTTTTGCTGTAGCACAGGAAAAATACGACACATCCGGATCGCCACCCATTCACTTACTTGAGTTGAGCCTGCAGGGCGGCATCCTTAGCCATCACCTCTTCGGCATTCTTCTGGCGTTCGGCCCGAACCTTGGCCGCCAGTTCATCATCGGCTACTGCCAGCATCTGGGCTGCCAGATAACCTGCGTTCTTGGCACCGGCTTTGCCGATCGCCACGGTCGCTACCGGCACACCACCCGGCATCTGCACAGTGGAGAGTAGCGCATCCAGCCCCTTGAGCGGGCCACCATCGATGGGCACCCCGATCACGGGACGAGTCGTGATGCCGGCTACGGCACCCGCCAGATGCGCAGCCAGACCGGCAGCACAGATAAAGACCTTGCAGCCACGGGCCTCGGCATCGGTCACATACTGATGGGTCGCAGCCGGCGTGCGGTGCGCGGAGGTGACTTTGACTTCCACTGCGATATCAAATGACTTGAGCACCTCGAGGGTGGTTTGCATCACGGGGAAATCAGAATCAGAGCCCATCAATACGGCAACAAAGGGTTTATTCATGGTGGGAATTTCCTTACTCCAAGTGGGGGGTTGAAGTTCACCGAAAACGTTTCAATCCGGTTGCGGCGGCGGGATTATACCTGCTCACTTTGGTGGCCGCATTTCTTTTGCGGACAGACCCAACGCAGAGTTCCCCTCACTTTTTTCTCTACCATGATGCCCCAGCCACACGCGGGGCAAGGCATGGGGATCGGCTTGTCGTTCACCACATATTTGCAGTGTGGATAGCCATCACAGGAGTAAAACTGCTTGCCGTAGCGGGAGGTGCGGCTCACCAGATGACCCTTGCCGCACTCGGGGCAGAGGATCTGGGTATCGTCGCTCTCCTGCAGGGATTCGATATGCTGGCAGGCCGGATACTGGGTACAACCGACAAAGAGACCGTAACGCCCCTTCTTGATCGCCAACGGCTCTCCGCAATCGGGACAGGCAGAGCCTTCGAGCACCTTTTCGATGTCGCGGCTGGATGGCGTCAGGGAGCGAATGTAATCACAGGCAGGATAGGCAGAACAGCCGAGAAAGGGGCCATGTTTGCCCTGGCGGATCACCAGCTCGGCCCCGCACTGCGGGCACGGCTCGCGCTCGAAGGCATGTTCGTGGGCTGAAAAGAGGTGATGATCGATTTTTGACATGGGCCGCGCCTTGAAATCCAGATGGCCTGAATTCTACCAGCGCGGCACCGGACTGTCAGTGAATGACGCCGTCTGACTCATCAAACACCAGCTCTTCCATCTGCTGGTAGGCATTTTCACTGCCCGGTACGTTGAACAGCACCATCATGACGACCCACTTGAGGTCATCCAGCTCGATATCCGGCTTGTCCAGCTCGAGCAGACGCTCGATACAGATCTCGCGGGTTTCGGCATTCAGCACTTGAGCCTGTTCCAGAAAGAGCAGGAAGCCGCGGCACTCGGTGCTGAGGCGCGCCAGCTCTTGCGGAGCATAGATACGCATCGAGCCTTGCGCGCTGGCGGTGACATAGACCTCTCGCTCGCTATCGTGCAGATTGGCCAGTCGCTCCAGCCAGTCGAGCGCCTTGTCGATCTCTTCTTTATCGAAACCGGCCCGGCTCAACTCGTCGGTGAGCTCATCCTGCTCGACCATCACATCTGCATCGCTGTGGATGTAGGTCTCGAAAAGGTACATCAATACATCAAACATGATTCGCCCTCCTCGCTCTGACGTATCCACCGGCTACCGCCATCACTGCACCGGCCAGCTCCAGCTCTACCAACCTGCCCAATACCACTTCGACAGGAAGCTGGGCCCGCTCGGCAACGGTATCCACGCTCGTGGTCTCATAATCTACGTTATCCAACAAATCGGCATAAGGCAATTTGCTATTATGCGGTTGCTCAGATGGTATGACCGACGAATGTGGCCGTGCGACCCACTCTGGCAACTCTTCCACTATATCGGCCGCACTCAGCACAAGTTTGGCCCCCTGCTGAATTAATCTGTTGCACCCTATCGCCTGGGCGTTTTGCGGGGCGCCGGGTACCGCAAACACTTCGCGCCCCTGCTCCAGTGCATAGCGAGCGGTGATCAGCGAACCACTCTGCTCGGTCGCCTCCACCACCAGAGTTCCCAACGACAGACCACTGATAATACGGTTGCGACGAGGAAAATGTTCAGCCAGCGGCCCTTTATCCGGCGCCAGCTCGGAGATAAGCAAACCACCTTTCTCCAGAATCTGACCTGCCAGTCCCTGATGGCGTTTGGGGTAGAGGCAATCCAGCCCGGAGCCCAACACGGCAAGGGTGATACCACCACAAGCCAGCGCCTGCTGATGGCAAACACCATCGATACCGAGCGCAAGGCCCGAGGTGATGGCGACCCCGCATCTAACCAGTTCGCTACAGAGACGGGACGCGTTATCTTTGCCTGCATAGGTGGGATGACGTGTCCCCACCATCGCCAGCTGGGGTAGCGACAGCGCTTCAAGATCGCCACGGCAGTAGAGCAACAGGGGGGCCGCGGGAATTTCACGCAACAAGGGCGGATAAACAGGGTGATCTTGCGGAATAAGGAGATTGCCAGGTAACGCGGCCCAAGCCAGACTCTGCTCAACAACCGGCGAGGGCCAGCGCAGTTGTTTGATCTGCTCTGACGACAGCCCCATACCGTGCAGCTGTGTTTCATCGCTCTGAAACAGGGCATCAATCGAACCGCCGATCTGCTCCAGCAGCCGAACTGCGGTTACAGGGCCGATTCCGGTAACCGCATTGAGGGTTAACCAGAGCGCCAAGCGCTCATCGGGGTAATTCACGTCAGAAGTGAGTGACCTGATAACCCGAGCTCACCATGTCCTTGCTCTGCATGATGAGGCCATAACTCAGCTTGTCATACACCTTGAACAACATGACGCGGGCAATCGCTTCAGAGGGCAGTGGTGCCTTCTGGTTGCCACTACTGTAGAACACCTTGTCGTAGACAGAGGAGAACTCCTTGTATTTCACTGCACCATTCTTGGTGACCAGCGCAGCCCCCGGACGCCGAACATCGAGCACATCGCCCGCGGAGAGTTGATCCCGAGCGCCTTTGTTAATCAAGACCACATCAAACTTGCCCCCTCCCCTGGCTTTGCTCGGCAAGTCGATGATGTAGCCAGGGGCAATCGCCGGGGCAGCCTTGGGCATGAAAACCGCAGGCATGTTCTCCTGAGGGGGCAGCTCCATAATCTTGTCACCCTGCAATACTTCACGCTGGTTGTGGGTGAGAGTAACTTCGGTCCGATCACCATCCAGCAGCGCTACCGCACGCACCACGCCTGCAAAGATGGCCTCCTGACCCAAAAGCTCACCTGTCTCGCGATCCTTGTAGACCACCCCGGGATGATAGATGCCATACATCTTGCCCGGTATCAGAGCTCCCTGCACATAGAGGGTGTCCCCCTCAAGCATTCCAATGTGCTTTTCGTCTGAACCCAGCAAATAGGGCAGCATTTTCTGCTGCTGACTGTCGGCCAAAATATGGTCCGTCTGCAAAAAGGGACCTATCTCGCTGAAGGGCAGAGTAGGGATAGGATTTGCCTTGCTCTCATAACGGGTTTTCGGGCCGAGACGGATGACCTGTTTGTCCCCCTGCATCGCTTTGCCCAGCCGGGGCTCACCATTGACCCAGCTCAGGTGCAGCACGTCCCCTGGGTAGATCCAGTGCGGATTGGCAATCTGTGGATTGATGTTCCAGAGCCGGGGCCACAGCCATGGCTCAGAGAGATATTTGCCGGAGATATCCCACAGGGTATCGCCTTTTTGCACTACATAGCTTTCGGGATAACCCGCTTTCAACCTCAGCTGATCGGCCAGAGCAGCTTGGCTCATGGTCACCAGCAGGCAGGTGAGGATGGTTTGCTTCAGATACATAACACTCCCTGTTACCTCTGCGCGCAAAGTGTTGCTGTTTTTTGTCGGCGTAAATGACTAGAATTACGCCAATATTGACTGCATTTATACGAAACTAAAGAAAAAACTATGGCCATTCTAGATGTATTGCGTTTTCCCGATGAGCGTCTGCGTACTATCGCAGCCCCTGTCGAGACCTTTACACCCGAGTTACAACAAATTGTAGATGATATGTTCGAAACCATGTATGCGGAGGAAGGCATTGGCCTGGCCGCAACGCAGGTGGATATTCATCAACGCATCATAGTGATCGATGTCTCTGAAAACCGTGAAGATCCTCTGGTATTGATCAATCCGGAAGTGATCTCCCAGTGTGGCAGCACCGGCATTGAAGAGGGTTGTCTCTCCGTGCCTGGCAGCCGCGCTCTGGTACCGCGCGCTGAGCAGATCAAGATCCGCGCCCTGGATCGCCACGGCAAACCGTTCGAGCTGGAAGCGGACGACCTGCTCGCCATCTGTATCCAGCACGAGATGGACCACCTGATGGGCAAGTTGTTCGTGGATTACCTGTCCCCGCTCAAGCGCCAGCGCATTCGCCAGAAGCTGGAAAAGATGGCCCGTGAAGATCGCAAAGTCCTCTGAGGATCTGCCCCATTGAATAAGCTGAAACTGATTTTTGCCGGTACTCCCGACTTCGCCGCCCGTCACCTGGCGGCGTTGTTGTCTTCCGACCACGAGGTCGTTGCCGTTTATACCCAGCCCGACAAGCCCGCCGGCCGTGGCCAGAAGCTCACCGCCAGCCCGGTCAAAGAGCTGGCACTGGCCCACAACCTGCCGGTTTACCAGCCCGCTACCCTGCGCAAGGAAGAGGCGCAAGCCGAACTGGCCGCCCTTGGCGCAGACCTGATGGTCGTGGTGGCCTATGGCCTGATCCTGCCCAAGGCGGTACTCGATACCCCGCGTCTGGGCTGCATCAACGTCCATGGCTCCCTGCTGCCCCGCTGGCGTGGCGCGGCACCGATCCAGCGCTCAATCTGGGCGGGCGATAGCGAAACCGGCGTCACCATCATGCAGATGGATGTGGGGCTGGATACCGGCGCCATGATCCGCAAGGTAAGCTGCCCCATCGCCGCCGACGAGACCTCTGCCAGCCTCTATGACAAGCTGGCAGAGCTGGGTCCGCAGGCGCTGGTCGACACCATCGATGCCATGGCTGCCGGTGAAACCGCTGCCGAGGCGCAAGATGATGCGCTGGCCAACTACGCCGAAAAGCTCTCCAAGGAAGAGGCCCGCATCGACTGGTCGATGGAGGCTGTTGCCATCGAACGCTGCATCCGCTCGTTCAACCCCTGGCCCATCAGCTGGTTTGAAGTAGCTGACCAGACCATCAAGGTATGGCAAGCCGCCGTCATCGACATCGACCACGGCCAACCCGCCGGCACCCTGCTCAAGGCCGACAAGCAGGGGATCGATATCGCGACCGGCAAAGGGGTACTGCGCCTGCTGACCCTGCAACCGCCCGGCAAGAAGGCGATGTCCGTTTCGGATCTGCTCAACTCTCGCCGCGACTGGTTTGAACCCGGCACGCAATTGAATTGAACTGGATTGAATTGACACAAGCGGGGCCCAGGCCCCGACTTGCGCATCTAAGGTAACTCTATGAAAACACGTGCACAGGCCGCTCTCGTTATTCAACAGGTGCTGGATCAGGGTCAATCCCTCTCCGCTGTTCTGCCTGCTGCCCAGGAGAAGGTCGCGCCTCGCGATCGTGCTCTCCTGCAAGAACTCTGCTACGGCACCCTGCGCTGGCTGCCCCGCCTCGATGCGGCAGTCAACGAGATGATGGACAAGCCGCTCAAGAACAAGAGCCGCATTTTCCACTACCTCATCCTGGTCGGTCTCTATCAGCTCATCTACACCCGCATTCCGGCTCACGCCGCGGTGGCCGAGACCGTCAACGCCGTCAAACTGCTCAAAGGCACCTCACTGCGTGGCCTCATCAACGGCGTGCTGCGCAACTTCCAGCGCAGCGCCGAAGTCATTCTGCTGCGCATCGACCGCGTTCCCAGCATTCGCCTCGGTCATCCGGAGTGGCTCACCAAGCGCCTGCGTCAGGCCTATCACGATGAGTGGGAATTCATCATGGAGGCGAACAACCAACGCCCTCCCATGTGGATCCGCAACAACAGCCAGCGCCAGAGCCGCGATGCCATGCTGGCTCGCATGGCTGAAGTCGGCATCAATGCCGTGGCCGGTGAAGAGGGCGAGGATTGCATCCTGCTGGAGCGACCTTGCGATGTGACCAAGCTGCCCGGCTTCGAGGTCGGTGACTGCTCGGTACAGGATGGTGCCGCACAACAGGCCGCGGCACTGCTCGACCCACAACCGGGTGAGTGGGTACTGGATGCCTGCGCGGCACCCGGTGGCAAGACTGCCCACCTGCTGGAGCGTCAGCCCAAGCTGGCTGGCGTGGTCGCCGTCGATGCCGACGAAAACCGCCTCAAGCGAGTGCAGGAGAACCTGGACCGCATCGGCCTCACCGCCAAGGTGATCCATGGCGATGCCGCGGCACCGGAACAGTGGTGGCCGGAGGGTCAGTTCGACCGCATCCTGCTGGATGCCCCCTGCTCCGCCACCGGCGTCATCCGTCGCCATCCCGACATCAAGTGGTTGCGCCGTGATCAGGACATCCGCGAGCTGGCCGAGCTGCAGCGCCGTATTCTCAATGCCCTCTGGGGCAAGCTGAAAAGCGGTGGCACCCTGCTCTACGCTACCTGCTCCGTCCTGCCGGAAGAGAACCGCGAACAGATCCGTGCCTTCCTTGCCGCGACCAAAGATGCCAAATTGGTACCGCTGCACGAACATGACACCCCGGACTGCCCGGGCCGCCAGTTCCTGCCGGGTGAAGCCGAGATGGATGGCTTCTACTACGCCAAACTGGTCAAGCTCTGAGCCGGGCATGACAAACCTCATTCGGGAGAGCCGCCAGCTCCGTTCTGGCGCTCCCCTTTACTGCCTCAACGTGAGTAGACGTTCCCTATGAAAATCATCATTTTGGGAGCCGGCCAAGTCGGCGGCACCCTGGCCGAGAACCTGGCCGGGGAGAACAACGACATCACCATCGTCGACACCGACAGCGAGCGCCTGCGCGAACTGCAGGACAAGTTTGACCTGCGGGTAGTCAACGGGCACGGCGCCCACCCCAAGGTGCTGCGCGAAGCGGGGGCTCAGGATGCCGACATGCTGGTCGCCGTCACCAACAGTGACGAGACCAACATGATCGCCTGTCAGGTGGCCTACTCCCTGTTCAACACCCCGAACAAGGTGGCGCGGATCCGCTCACCAGCCTATCTGACCGAACGGGATCGCCTGTTCCTGCCGGAATCGGTGCCGGTGGACCACCTGATCGCGCCGGAGCAGCTGGTGACCGACTATGTTCGTCGCCTGATCGAGTATCCGGGCGCCCTGCAAGTGGTTGATTTCGCTGGTGGCCGCGTCGGTCTCGTGGCGGTCAAGGCCTACTACGGTGGCCCGCTGGTAGGTAACGCCCTCTCCACCCTGCGCGAGCACATGCCCAACATCGAGACCCGGGTAGCGGCCATCTTCCGTCAGGGCCGCCCGATCCGCCCGCAAGGTACCACCATCATCGAAGCGGATGACGAGGTCTTCTTCGTCGCCGCCGCGGGCCATATCCGTGCCGTGATGTCTGAGCTGCAGCGCCTCGAGAGCCCCTACCGCCGCATCATGATCGTCGGTGGTGGCAACATCGGCGCGGGTCTCGCCCGCCAGCTGGAGAAGCGCTACAGCGTCAAGCTCATCGAGCGCAACCAGAAGCGGGCGGAGCAGCTCTCCGAACTGCTGGAGAACACCATCGTCTTCTGCGGCGATGCGGCGGATCAGGAGCTGCTGGCTGAGGAGCACATCGATCAAATCGACGTCTTCATCGCCGTGACCAACGAGGATGAGGCCAACATCATGTCGGCGCTGCTCGCCAAGAAGATGGGTGCCAAGAAGACCATGGTGCTGATCCAGCGCGGCGCTTACGTGGATCTGGTGCAGGGTGGCTCCATCGATATCGCCATCTCGCCCCAACAGGCCACCATCTCGGCCCTGCTGACCCATGTGCGCCGAGCCGATATCGCCAACGTCTACAGCCTACGCCGCGGCGCTGCCGAGGCGATCGAGGCAATTGCCCACGGTGACGAGAACACCTCCAAGGTGGTCGGCAAGACGGTGGGCGAGCTCAAGCTGCCGCCGGGTACCACTATCGGTGCCGTAGTGCGCGGGGATGAGGTGCTGATCGCCCACGATCGTACCAAGATCCAGCAGGATGACCACGTGGTCATGTTCCTGGTGGACAAGAAGTACATCCCGGAAGTGGAGCGGCTGTTCCAGCCAAGCCCCTTCTTCCTGTAACGTCTTCATGCGCACAGGCTGTCAAACCAGACCCGGCTCAGCTCCTCCAAGGGGATGGTCCGGGTCTTTTGTTAATCAACGACCAGGTTATCGAACATGATCAAACTGCGTCCCATTATCTTCACCCTCGGGCTGGTGCTCTCCAAGCTGGCGCTCTTCATGTGGCTGCCCACCTTGCTGGCACTGCTCACCGGGTCAGAGGGATTTGTCGAGTTTCTCAAGTCCGTGCTGATCACCCACGGCGCCGCCCTGCTCTGCCTCCATTACGGCCGCAAGGCGGAGTTTCATCTGGGGGTGCGGGAGATGTTCCTGCTCACCACCTCGGTCTGGGTGGTTGCCTGTATCTTCGGGGCGCTGCCCTTTGTCTTCATCACCCACATCAACTTTACCGACGCCTACTTCGAGACCATGTCGGGGGTGACCACCACGGGCTCTACCGTGCTATCCGGCCTCGACAACATGGCCCACAGCATCCTGTTGTGGCGATCCATCCTACAGTGGCTGGGGGGGGTCGGCTTTATCGTGATGGCGGTTGCCGTACTGCCCTATCTCAACGTCGGCGGCATGAAGCTGTTCCAGACCGAGAGCTCGGACTGGTCAGACAAAAGCGCCCCGCGTGCCAAGACGGTCGCCAACAACATCGTTGTGGTCTATCTGGTGCTCTCCATGCTCTGCTTCATGGCCTACTGGGCCAGCGGCATGAATATGTTCGAGGCGATCAACCACGCCATGACCACCCTCAGTACCGGCGGCTACTCCACCTCCGATCAATCCATGTCCCACTTCTCCAACTCGGCACACTGGATTGGCACCCTGTTCATGTTCCTCGGTGGCCTGCCCTTCCTGCTCTATGTGCAGAGCCTCAACCACAGGGACAACAGCCTGTTCAAGGATGCCCAGGTGCGTGGCTTCTTCTGGCTGGTCGTGTGGGTCACCGTCATCATGACCTTCTATCTGTGGGAGAGAGACCTGTTCGGCTTCTGGGATGCCCTGCGCATCAGCTGCTTCAACATCGTCTCGGTACTCACCACCACCGGCTACGGTCTTGGTGACTTCGGCACCTGGGGACCGCTCGCCAGCATCGTCTTCATCGTGCTGCTGGCGCTGGGGGCCTGCTCTGGCTCCACTGCGGGCGGCCTCAAGATCTTCCGGGTACAGGTGGCGTTTGCCCTGTTCAGAAAGCAGATGCGCCAGCTGATGCACCCTTCCGGCGTATTTCCCCAGAAGTACAACGGCCGGACGGTCAATGACGCCATCATCCGATCAATGATCTCCTTCGTGCTGGCCTACTTCACCATCATTCTGGTGATAGCCGCACTGCTGGGCGCTATCGGGCTTGACCCCCTGACGGCCATCTCCAGCTCCATCACCGCTGTCGCCAACGTCGGCCCGGGCATGGGCCCGGTGGTCGGCCCCAGCACCAACTTTGCCAGCCTGCCGGAATCGGCCAAATGGCTGCTGTCATTCGGCATGCTGCTGGGACGACTGGAGATCCTGACGGTCGCCGTGCTCTTCTTCCCCTCCTTCTGGCGCCAGTAATCCCTCACTGCAAGCCAGCAAAAAGCCGCAGCGTTCACCCGCTGCGGCTTTTTTATCTCACCATCCCCACGACTTTCGTTCGCCGCTTATCAGCCCACTCATCATCCATTGCTGATGGCCTGAACGAGTTCATCAGGGTGGCCAGAGCGGATCACAAGCATAAAAAAACGGACCCAAACCAGAGGTTTGGGTCCGTTTATCAGTGAACCGTCAGCGGCCGCAAGGGCTGCCGAGACTCAGCACATGGCATTAACCACGGCCAGAGCGTTTGCGATCCAGCTCGGTCAGCAATTTCTTGCGGATACGGATGTTCTTAGGAGTCACTTCTACCAGTTCGTCGTTGTCGATGAACTCGAGAGCCTGTTCCAGAGTCATGCGGATCGGCGGAGTCAGCACCTGAGCTTCATCGGTACCGGAGGCACGCATGTTGGTCAGCTGTTTGCCTTTCAGGCAGTTAACAGTCAGGTCATTGGAACGGGAGTGAATACCGATTACCTGGCCTTCGTACACCTCGGTCGCGTGACCGATGAACAGACGACCGCGGTCTTGCAGACCGAACAGGGCGTAAGTCAGTGCCTTACCGGTTGCGTTGGAGATCAGTACACCGTTCTGACGCTCACCGATGCTGCCACCCTTGTGCGGACCGTAGTGGTCGAAGGTGTGGTACAGCAGACCGGTACCTGAGGTCATGGTCATGAACTCGGTCTGGAAGCCGATCAGGCCACGGCTCGGGATCATGAAGTCCAGGCGGACACGACCCTTGCCATCCGGGGTCATGTTGGTCATTTCGCCTTTACGCAGACCCAGCTGCTCCATCACGGAACCCTGGTGCGCTTCTTCAACGTCCACAGTCACAGTTTCGAACGGTTCTTGCAGTTCGCCGTCAACAGTACGCAGGATTACTTCCGGACGGGATACCGCCAGCTCGTAACCTTCGCGACGCATGTTTTCGATCAGGATGGAGAGGTGCAGTTCACCACGACCGGATACGCGGAACTTGTCCGGATCATCAGTCTCTTCCACGCGCAGGGCCACGTTGTGGACCAGCTCCTGGTTCAGACGCTCCAGAATGTTGCGGGAGGTCACGAACTTGCCCTCTTTACCGGCGAACGGTGAAGTGTTGACCTGGAAGGTCATGTTCACGGTCGGCTCGTCAACGGAGAGCGGCGGCAGGGCCTCAACGGCACCGTTGTCACAGATGGTGTCGGAGATTTTCAGCTCGCCCAGACCGGTGATAGCGATGATGTCACCCGCTTGCGCGTCGGCAACTTCAGTACGGGACAGACCCAGATAACCCAGCACCTGACCGACTTTACCATTACGGGTCTTGCCGTCAGCACCAACGATGGTGACTTGCTGGTTGGTCTTGACGCGACCACGGGTGATACGGCCGATACCGATAACGCCCACGTAGGAGTTGTAGTCCAGCTGGGAGATCTGCATCTGGAAACCACCTTCGGCATCAGCCTTCGGCGCTTCAACGTTGTCAACGATGGCCTGGAACAGCGGCTCCATGTTTTCGGACTCGACGTCCTGATCCATGGTGGCCCAACCGTTCAGTGCAGAGGCGTAAACAACTTTGAAATCCAGCTGTTCGTCAGTCGCGCCCAGGTTGTCGAACAGGTCGAATACCTGATCCATTACCCAGTCAGGACGAGCACCCGGACGGTCAACCTTGTTGATGACCACGATCGGCTTCAGACCCTGAGCGAACGCTTTCTGGGTCACGAAACGGGTTTGCGGCATCGGGCCGTCTACGGCGTCAACCAGCAGCAGCACGGAGTCAACCATGGACAGTACGCGCTCTACTTCACCACCGAAGTCGGCGTGACCCGGGGTATCAACGATGTTGATGCGGTAGTCATTCCAGCGGATCGCAGTGTTCTTGGCGAGAATGGTGATGCCACGTTCCCGTTCCAGATCATTGGAGTCCATGATCCGTTCCTGGCCTTCCGTGGAGCGGTCCAGGGTGCCGGACTGCTGCAGCAGCTTATCAACCAGAGTCGTTTTGCCGTGGTCAACGTGCGCAATAATCGCAATATTGCGTAAATTCTCTAACATTCTCGCCTCAATCACCGGGTAAAATTGGGCGCTAATTGTACTCTTGCCTTTGTGATCTGCCTAGCAGAATTGCAGTACATTCGCGCATAACAACAGATCTGGATCATAGACCTCTCTGACAAACCCTGCTTAGATGGGCGGTGACCGTATTTCGCGCACCATTACAGTGCACCAAAACGATCCACCATCGCACTAAATTGATGCAACGCGAGTCGAGATCGCCTGATTTTGGGGAGCCTCTTCAGCGAGATTGCCCTGAAATCAAGCTGTCACAAACTTGGCACGATACTGGCTTGTGTGAATACGACGACGCATTCACCCAGAGAGTTTTAACACCGGAGGTTACTTAGCATGTCAGCCCAGAACGTTTTGGCCCTGATCCAGGAACACGAAGTCAAGTTTGTTGATCTGCGCTTTACCGACACCAAGGGTAAAGAGCAGCATGTATCCATCCCTGCTCACCAGGTTGATGAAGATTTCTTCGAAGACGGCAAGATGTTCGATGGTTCCTCCATCGGCGGCTGGAAGGGCATCAACGAATCCGACATGGTACTGATGCCGGACGCAGCCTCCGCCAAGCTGGACCCGTTCACCGAAGAGACCACCCTGAACATCGTTTGTGACGTACTGGAGCCTGCCACCATGCAGGGCTACGACCGCGATCCGCGCTCCATCGCCAAGCGTGCAGAAGATTTCCTGAAGTCCAGCGGCATCGCTGACACCGTGCTGTTCGGGCCGGAGCCGGAATTCTTCATGTTCGACAACATCACCTTCTCCAACACCATGGGCCACAGCTTCGTGAAAATCGAATCTGAAGAAGCCGCATGGAACTCCGGCACTGCCTATGAGCATGGCAACAAGGGTCACCGTCCGTTCGTGAAAGGCGGTTACTTCCCGGTTGCACCGGTCGACTCCTCCCAGGATATCCGTGCCGCCATGTGTCTGGTGCTGGAAGAGATGGGCCAGGTCGTTGAAGCTCACCACCACGAAGTGGCCACTGCCGGTCAGAACGAGATCGCTACCCGCTTCAACACTCTTACGCTGAAAGCAGATGAAGTACAGGTACTGAAGTACGTGATCCACAACGTGGCCCACGCCTACAACAAGACCGTCACCTTCATGCCGAAACCCATGTTCGGTGACAACGGCTCCGGCATGCACTGCCACCAGTCTCTGGCCAAGAACGGCGTCAACCTGTTCGCCGGGGACCTGTATGGCGGTCTGTCCGAGATGGCGCTGCACTACATTGGCGGTATCATCAAGCACGCCAAGGCCATCAACGCCTTCGCCAACCCGACCACCAACTCCTACAAGCGTCTGGTTCCGGGTTATGAAGCACCGGTCATGCTGGCCTACTCTGCCCGCAACCGTTCTGCCTCCATCCGTATCCCGGTGGTACCGAGCCCGAAAGCTCGTCGTATCGAAGTGCGCTTCCCGGATCCGGCTGCCAACCCGTACCTGGCCTTCGCAGCCCAGCTGATGGCCGGTCTGGACGGTATCATCAACAAGATCCATCCGGGCGATGCCATGGACAAGAACTTGTACGACCTGCCGCCGGAAGAGGCTGCAGAAGTGCCGACCGTTGCTGGCTCTCTGGACGAAGCCCTGGCAGCTCTGGATGCTGACCGCGAGTTCCTGACCCGTGGCGGCGTGTTCAGCGATGACTTCATCAACTCCTATCTGGAACTGAAACAGCAGGATGTTGACCGTGTGCGCATGACCCCGCACCCGCTGGAGTTCGAACTGTACTACTCCGTCTAAGTCGCAGCAGACAGCCCATTTAGATTGGGGCAGCTTGCCGAATCGTGACAAAACCCGCCAGATGGCGGGTTTTTTCTCTGATAGGATTAAGCAAGATACCGTCAAGGAGAGATGGATGAACAAGATACATGGCATAGGAGCAATTACCCTCCTGTTACTGACCTCATTCAGTACTCATGCGGCCAAGGTCTACTCCTGGGTCGATGGCAATGGCATTACCCACTACACGGATGCCCCTCCTCCCGGCAAAAACGTAAAGGAGGTGGATCTGCGGGCTGCTCCCCTGCTGGGTAGCGCCCCCAGCTCGGTACAGGTAGACAACTTCAACAGCCTGACTGGCGCCGATGCCAAGAAGGAGCAGGAGGCGGCCAAACTGGTGATCGAGCTGCTCTCCCCTGAACAGGGCAGCACCCTGCGCGACAACACAGGCAATATCGTCTTTCAGGGTCAAATCAGCCCCAAACCGCCAACCCAGTATGATGTGCGCCTGACTCTGGATGGCAAGGCAGCCCCCATCGTCAGCAACAGCCTCTCTATCCGGGTCGAAAATGTCGATCGCGGTGCCCACGAAGCTCAGCTCGAGCTGCTCGCCAAAGACGGTACGATCCTTGCTGAATCTACACCAGTCACCTTTTACCTGCATAGAGCGACCGTGACTCCGGCTCCCAAACCCACCCCCAAAGCCAACCAAGGGTGATATAGCGCACCGATGCGGGTAAACTCTATGCACCATATCGGTGCATAATAGGTGTGTAGCACCGTTTTAGGGAGAAACCTGTGCCAACCCGCTCGGACAACGCCAAAACACTCTTAGATAATTTGCTGACCGCCGTGATCCTGATGGATGAACGGCTCTGCATCCAATTCGTCAACCCGGCGGCTGAACAGCTGCTCTCCCTCAGTGAACGCCGGCTGATCGGCATCGAACTGCCTCATCTGCTGGAACATATCTCCCTCGATTTGCAACGGCTCAAGCAGTGCCTCGTTTCAGGGCAAGGCTTTACCGATAGCGAAGTGACTCTGGTGGTAGAGGGAGAACCGCGACTGGTGGAGCTGAGCGCTACCCCCATGGCCGACCACGAACAGCGTCTGCTGGTCGTGGAGCTGCGCAAGATCGACCAGCAGAAGAAGATCAGTCAGGAGCAGCAGCAACATGCCCAGCAGCTGGCGGCCAAGGAGCTGGTGCGCGGCCTGGCACACGAAATCAAGAATCCCCTCGGCGGCCTGCGTGGCGCGGCCCAGCTGCTGCAAAAAGAGCTGCCCGACCCGGCGCTGCGCGAATATACCGGCATCATCATCGAACAGGCCGATCGGCTGCGGGTACTGGTCGATCGCCTGCTCGGCCCCCAGCGCCCCGGCCGTCACCAGATGCACAATGTCCATTCGGTACTGGAACAGGTACGCCGACTGGTGGAGCTCGAACTCCCTCCCTCTGTTCGCATCGAGCGGGATTACGATCCCAGCATCCCCGAATTCGAGATGGAGCCGGATCAGCTGCAGCAGGCGTTTCTCAACATAGTGCGCAACGCCGCCGAAGCACTGGGCGATCAGACCGGGCTTATCCGTATCAAGACCCGCACCGCGTTCCAGATCACCATCCACGGCCAGCGCTACCGGCTGGCGGCGGAGATCAAGATCATCGACAACGGCCCCGGCATTCCCGATGCCATTCGCGACACCCTGTTCTACCCCATGATCACCGGCAAGGAGGGGGGAACCGGGCTCGGCCTCTCCATCGCCCAGAACCTGATCGACCAGCACAAGGGGCGGATTGACTGCATCAGCTGGCCGGGTCACACCGAATTCACCATTTTTCTACCGCTTCGCAAGTAAGGGAACCCCATGACCGCCAAAGTGTGGATCGTCGATGACGACAGTTCTATCCGCTGGGTGCTGGAGCGCACTCTCGGCAGCGAAGGCTTCAACTGCGAGAGCTTTGCCGATGGCGAAGCCCTGCTGCACGCCCTTGAGCTGCGATCGCCCGATGTCATCCTCTCCGATATCCGGATGCCCGGCATCGATGGTTTGAGCCTGCTGGAGCAGATCCACCGCCGTCAGGCCGATCTGCCCATCATCATCATGACCGCCCACTCGGATCTCGACAGCGCGGTCAACGCCTACCAGCGCGGCGCCTTCGAGTACCTGCCCAAACCGTTCGACATCGACGAAGCCGTGACCCTGGTGCGCCGCGCCGAGAATCATCTCAAGGAGCAGCGCACCAAGCGCAAGTCTCGTCAGCAAGAAGCCACCGCCACTCCCGAAATCATCGGTGAGGCACCGGCGATGCAGGAGGTGTTCCGCGCCATAGGCCGCCTGTCACGCTCCAGCATCTCGGTGCTGATCAACGGTCAGAGCGGTACCGGCAAGGAGCTGGTCGCCCACGCCCTGCACAAGCACAGCCCGCGCGCCCACAAGAACTTTATCGCCCTCAACATGGCGGCTATCCCGAAAGATCTCATCGAATCCGAGCTGTTCGGTCACGAGAAGGGGGCCTTCACCGGCGCCAACAACATCCGCCACGGCCGCTTCGAGCAGGCCGACGGTGGCACCCTGTTTCTCGACGAGATCGGTGACATGCCGCTGGATGTGCAGACTCGGCTGCTGCGGGTCTTGGCCGATGGCCAGTTCTACCGGGTCGGTGGCCACCAGCCGGTGCAGGTGGATGTACGGATCATCGCCGCCACCCACCAGAATCTGGAGAAACGGGTCGCCGATGGCGAGTTTCGCGAGGATCTGTTCCACCGTCTCAACGTCATCCGCATCCACATCCCCGCCCTCAAGGAGCGCCGTGAGGACATCCCCCAGCTGGCACGTCACTTCCTGCTGCGCGCCGCCAAAGAGCTGAACGTCGAGGCCAAGAGCCTGCACCCGGATACCCAGGCCTATATCAGCCGCCTGCCCTGGCCGGGCAACGTGCGCCAGCTGGAGAACGTCTGCCGCTGGCTTACCGTGATGGCCTCGGGGCAGGAGGTTCTGGTCGGCGACCTGCCTGCCGAGCTGCTCACTCCCATCACCCACAACGCCGAACCGGGCCAACCGGCGTTGCCCGGTTGCTGGCAGCAACAGTTGCAAGAGTGGGTGGCCAGCAAGCTGGCGCTGGGAGAGACAGACATCCTGGCAGATGCCATGCCTCAGTTCGAACGGATCATGCTGGAAACGGCGCTGGAACACACCCACGGCCACAAGCAGGAGGCGGCGCGCCTGCTCGGTTGGGGTCGCAACACCCTGACCCGCAAGCTGAAGGAACTCGATCTCTCCTGAGTCCCGGGGAAAAACGATTCCCATCACGCCCTGACAAATCACCGCCCGCCAGAACCCCGTTTAACGATAAACGGGGTATCTTTTTTGAAAGCCCCGCCTAGAATGGCAGGCTTTCAAACCTGACTCGACGAGGGCGCCCCCATGATTGACAGATCTCTCCCCCTGACCGACCTGCACCGCCATCTGGACGGCAACATCCGCCCGCAAACCATCCTCGAGCTGGGTCGCCAACACAACATTCAGTTGCCCGCCTTCGAGCTGGAGGCGCTGCGCCCCCACGTACAGATTGTCGAGAACGAGCCGAGCCTGGTCGCCTTCCTGAAGAAGCTGGACTGGGGTGTTGCCGTGCTGGCCGACTATGATGCCTGCCGCCGGGTCGCCTACGAGAACGTGGAAGATCTGCTGCGCGCCGGTATCGACTATGCCGAACTGCGTTTCAGTCCGGCCTATATGGCGATGGCCCACAAGCTGCACCCGCAGGGCGTGGTAGAAGCCATCATCGACGGCGTGGCCGCGGGCAGCCGCGATTTCGGTATCAAGACCAACCTGATCGGCATCATGAGCCGCACCTTCGGCACCGAGCAGTGCAATCGGGAGCTGGCCGCCTGTCTGGCCCACCGCGACAAGCTGGTCGCCATCGATCTGGCCGGTGACGAGCTGGGTTTCCCGGGGGAACTCTTTGTCGATCACTTCCGTCAGGTGCGCGATGCAGGCATGCGCGTCACCGTACACGCAGGTGAAGCCGCTGGCCCCGAGAGCATGTGGCAAGCCATTCGCGAGCTGGGCGCCGAGCGTATCGGCCACGGCGTCAAAGCGATTCAGGATCCGGCCCTGATGGCCTATCTGGCCGAGCACCGCATCGGCATCGAATCCTGCCTCACCTCCAACGTCCAGACCACCACAGTGGCGAGCCTGACCGAACACCCGATCCGCCAGTTCCTGGCCGCTGGCGTGCTGGCTTGCCTCAACACCGACGATCCGGCGGTGGAAGGGATCGACCTGCCCCACGAATATGAAGTGGCCGCTCCGGCCGCCGGCATGACCGCGAGCGAAATCCGCACCGCCCAGCAGAACGGCCTGACCCTGGCCTTCCTGAGCGATAGCGAGAAAGCCGAGCTGAGCGCCCGCGCCGCCAGCCGCTGATCCACACCGGCACTGCAAATAGAAACGGCCCACTTCGGTGGGCCGTTTCTATTTGCCTGTTACATGGTCAGACATAAAACCAAAAGCCTCACATGACGAATTCGCCAATGAAAAACCATTATAAACAATGAGTTGAGCAATACTCCAAACTCCCTCATTCTAATTGCGTAACCGTGAGGTTACTTCTTACAAAGAGGGTTTTTGATGGATATTACACCAGATATTGTTGGGCACTTCCGCGCTTCGTTTTTCGGTCAATTCGGTAAGGAAGATACATACCCTACCGAGAAAGTTATCTTCGCCTTGCAAGAAGCGAGCTATGAGACAGGGGGTAGCCGTTGGGGGGAATATGGATCGCAGACATTAAAACAACGAGGGATGTTTTATCTCGCAGCTCATATATTGACTCAACCAACCAGTGCAGTTCTAAAAACAACCAGCTTTGGCCAGCAATACCAAAAACTCAGAAGACGAGTGGGAATGGGAGCCATCGCCTGTTAACAAAGTTAAATGGCAAAAGGCCCAAACCGGGGTTGGACCTTTTGCGGATGGCGATGCAGGGAAAAACTACTCCCGCTCCTTGTCGCGTTCCAGCGCGCGCTCAACTAGCGGCTCGGGTAGGCTCTTTGTTACCTCCACCCCCAGCTCGCGGAAACGCTCGACCTGCGCAATCAGGTTGCCACGGCCGTTGACCAGCCGTCCCATCGCCTTGTCGTAGCTCTCCTGCGCCTTGTGCAGGCTGCCGCCCATCTGCTGCATCTCCTCGACAAACAGCCGCAGCTTCTCGTAGAGGCGACCGGCCCGTTCGGCAATCTGGCGGGCATTCTGGTTCTGCCGCTCGTAGCGCCACAGGTTTTCGATGGTACGCAGAGCCACCATGAGATTGGTGGGGCTCACCAGCAGGATATTGTTGTCGAGACCGTAACGCACCAGCGAGGGATCGGCCTCCATCGCGGTGAGGAAGGCGGGCTCCACCGCCACGAACATCAGCACATAGTCGAGGGTGCGCACCCCGGGCAACTGCTGATAATCCTTGCGGCCCAGCTCGCGGATGTGGTTGCGCACCGAGGCGACGTGCTCCTTGAGCGCCACAGCCTTCTCCAGCTCGTCCCCGGCGTTATACCAGCGCTCGTAGGCGGTCAGCGACACCTTGGCGTCGATGATGATGTCTTTTTCCTGCGGCAGGTGGACAATCACATCGGGCTGGTAGCGCTTGCCCTTCTCCACCTCGATATTGACCTGGGTGTGGTACTCGTGGCCCTCGCGCAGGCCGCATTCGCTGAGGATCCGCGCCAACACCACTTCCCCCCAATTGCCCTGTTGCTTGCTGTCGCCCTTGAGGGCGCGGGTCAGGGCCGCAGCCTCTTCGGTCATACGAGCATTGAGCTCGGCGAGGCGCTCCAGCTCGAACTTGAGGCTGTGGCGCTGGGCCGTCTCCTGGGCGTGGGTCTCCCCCACCTGACGACGAAAGCCCTCGAGCTGCTCCTTGAGTGGCGTGAGCAGCAGATCGAGGCTGCTTTGGTTGAGTTCACGGAAGTTGCCGGAGTTTTGCTCGAAGATCCGGTTGGCAAGGTTCTCGAACTGCTGGCTGAGGCGCTGCTCCGCCTCCTGTTGCAGTTGCAGCTTCTCGGCGGCAGCCAGCCGCTCGCTGCGCAGGGTCGCTTCCGCATCCTTGAGTCGGGCGGTGAGTTTGATGAGCAGGGTCTGCTGCTGATCCAGCTTCTGCTGGCCCTGCATGCGCTCATCCTGCAACTCGTCGAAGCGATCCTGCAACGCTTGATGCCGCTCCTGCGCCAGCATCAGCTCCTGAGCCTGTGCCGTGGCGGCCCGTCGCCCGATCAGCCAGCCAAGCCCGAGGGCCAGCACGGCGGCTGGCAGCAGGATGACCCAGAGCCCGGGCTCGATCATTTACGGCTCCGCTGGCGCAGGAAGAGTTCGAGATAGCGGTTGGCCAGCAGCCAGAGCAGCACGTAGATGAGGTAGGCGGCGAGCACCACCCACTTGTGGCTGTTAACCCCGGTATCGAGCTCGACGAACTCGATGCCCTTGATGCGGCAGTAGCCCCACATCAGCAGGGGAAAGATATAGAGCAGGGACGAACGCCAGAGAAAAAGCCACATATGTTTTCATTCAACCACGTAAAAAGACCCGCCTAGCTTACACAAGGGCAACTGCGCTTGCGATCCTGACGGCCGCTATTCTCTGGCCTGCTTCCCGAAACTTCGATAAAATTAACCCCTAATAGGTATCAGGGGCGAGCATGACTCACTATTTCCTCCGTTGGCTGACACAAGGTTGGCAAGCTTCCCGCAAGCCCGCAGTGGTTTGCCATGAAGCGCGCCCGCCATGGGCCATCGAGGAGTCCCAGTACCTCTCCCTCTGCAGCCGCTGTGGCGAGTGTTTCAAGGCCTGCCCGCGCGGTCTGCTCAAACCGGCCACCCAGGAGGAGTACGAGGGGAGCCCCATCGCCGGTACGCCGGTACTCGATCTCGCCTGTGGCCAGTGCAGCTACTGCGGCAGCTGCGCCAGAGCCTGTCCCACCGGCGCCCTCGACCTGCAGCTGGGTCGTCAGGTGCAGACCCGGGTGCAGATTGAAGAGAGCTGTCAGGCACGGCAGGGCTTCTACTGCCTGCTCTGTGAAGATGCCTGTCCCCAGCAGGCAATCAAGGCCACAGCCGATGGCATCAACGTCAACATGGATGCCTGCAATGGCTGCGGCGCCTGCGGCCTCGCCTGTCTGCACGGCGCCATCACCCTGATCCGCCAGCCGGGCAATCGCTGACAAACAAAAGGGGCCATCAGGCCCCTTCTATATCTGTTCTTGCTTCCTGCCCATCAGGCCATCGCCAGAATTGACTCCTGCTCGATGCCCAGCAGATGGCAGAGACGGTTCGGATCGCGCACCGCATCGGCCAGGGTGTACTCACCCAGCACTTCGAGGAAGGCGTTCATGGCGCGGCGCAAAATGCCCTGAATGCGGCAGCCACCGGAGAGACGGCAGTTCTCGCGCTTGCAGTCGACCGGACAGAGCACGTGCTCCATATCCATCACCACATCGCGCAGGTTGATGGAGACCGCGGAGCGACCGAGGCGGATACCGCCATGCTTGCCACGTACCGTCTCGATGTACCCCTTGATGCCGAGCTGGTGCACTATCTTGACCACGTGGTTGCGAGAGATGCCGAAGGTATCGGCCACTTCGGTAATGGTCGACAGGCGATCGCCCGGCTGCACCGCCAGGAAGGTCAGGGTACGCAGGGCGTAGTCGGTAAATCGTGTCAGTTGCATGGTCGCACTTGCCTCTTACTACAAGCCAGGAATCAGGACGACAACATTGAGCTAAGAGGCAGGAGACAACCGGTTTGCCTCTGTTCGCCATTGGTTCGCCAGAGGAGGGGCCTGTCTCTTAATCTGAGTTGCGGAGTGACAAGGTTAAGAGCAGCACAACCGGGTGTCGATGAAGATGCACATAAATCGACACTTTCTTTGATTGATCGCAAACTTGCCGGGTTAGCCCGGCGTTTACCTCCATTCTGGCGGCTAAATTTCCCGAAATTCCTCACCGCCGCACCCAACAGACAAGAGGGGAAATCTCCCTTCGAACAGTGAATAAACGGGGCGTCAGTGCGGCGGTTTCAGCCAGTTTTTCAGCGCGACCGATGGGATGGAGCTCTCGGAGGCGACGGCAAACGCCCCCCAGTCCACCGCGCACTGTAGCGCATCCTTGATCGCCATGCCGCGCGCCAGGCCATGGATCAATCCGCCAGCGAAAGCATCCCCTGCTCCCGTGGTATCGACCACCGAGACTGGCCGCGCGGCGACCCTAATCTGCTCGTCGCCATGGATGGCCACCGCCCCCGCCTTCCCTTCGGTCAACACAAGCCATTCAAGCTGCTCACCCGCCAACTGGCGGGCATGTTGCCAGGGGTCACTTACCTCGCCGAGATCGGAGCGGGAGGCCACCAGCACATGGCAGGGACGGCGCGCTTGGCCGCCCTTGGGATACTGGGCCACCACGAAGCTCTTGCCGAGCATCTGGCGCATGTAGCTGATGATGGCGGTGCCGGGATAGTTCACGTAGAGGCAGTCGATCCCCTCCTGTGGCAGATCACCGGGCAGATCGGGACGACGGGGACGGCGAAGTATGGTGCGCTCGCCGGTGGAGTCCACCAGGATCAGCAACTCGCCGGTCTCGCCGCCAAAGCGCTCCACATGGCTGCAATCCAGCCCGTAACCGGCCGCCTGCTCCAGCAGCCAGTCGCCGGTCTCGTCCAGCCCGATGCGTGAGGCAATGGTCACCTCGTGACCCGCCCACACCAGCCCGATGCCGGTATTGGCGGCACCACCTCCCAGCCTGCGTCCCTGATCCACGTATTGCAGCCGGGCCCCCGCCACCAGCGGTTCGGAGAGGGAGAGCACATGATCACAGTTGAGATTGGCAAGCAGCAGAATACGTGACATAGAGACCTCGGACGATGGAGATAGCCCAAAAGAGACAGGCTGAACCCCGAGTAGAGCCCAGCCTGACTGAAGAGACAACCGTAAGCGATCGGTAATCCGATCGGGATCAATAGATGGGCAGTTCCACCCCGGCCAGCAGCTCGTCGATGCGTGCCTGGGTCGGTTGTTGCATCACGCTCTGGATCACCTCCTTGGTGAGGTGAGGCGAGAAAGAGCTGATGAAGTCATACATGTAGTTCTGCAGCAGAATGCTCTTGCTGAAGCAGATTTGGGCCGGACAGGGCTTGAACAGGTGCTCCAGATTGATGGAGACCAGCCCGGGGCTGTCGGTGTCGTTGGCCACCAGCGAGGAGATGATGCCGATGCCAAAGCCCAGCTCCACATAGCGCTTGATCACTCCGGCATCCATTACCGTCATGTAGTAGCTCGGGGTCAGCCCCGCCGCCTGAAACACCTCATCCTGCACCTGCCGACCGGTGGCACCGCTCTCGTAACTGAGGATGGGGTAGTGGCAGAGCTGCTCCAGGGTCGGCTTCTTCACCTTGGCCAGCGGGTGATCCTGCGGCACCACCAGCGAGAGGGTCCAGAGGTAGGCGGGCAGCGCGATCAGCTCCTTGTCGAAGCCAATTTCGTGGGCAACGATGGAAAAATCGGAGTAACCCTTGCTGATCTGCTCCTTGCTCGCCGACATCACCGGATGGAGGTGGAACGAGATTTTGGGGTACTTCTTGGTGAAGTAGGTAACCGACTTGGGCAGCAGATAGCGGGCGATAGTGTGGGTAGTGTGAATGTTGAGGGTGCCCACGGTCGGATCCAGATACTCACGGGAGATCGCCTTTATCTTGCTCTCGATGTTGAGCATCGCCTCGGCACACTTGATGATCTCCTCGCCCACCGGGGTGATGCGGTGCAGATGCTTGCCACGGCGCTCGAAGATCCGCACTCCCAGCTCGCTCTCCAGCAGGCCGATCTGCTTGCTGACCCCGGGCTGGCTGGTATAGAGCGCATCGGACGCCACCGAGACGTTGAGGTTGTGGTCCCGGATCGCGATCAAGTACTTCAATTGCTGTAGTTTCAAGGCTTCACCCTCTCAAGCTGGTGCGGCGATCACGCCAGACAAACAGGCCGCCACAAAGGGCGGCCAGTGTATCATCCGATCCCGACATCGCAGCGCTTGATCCTTCATTTTGCTACAAAATCTAGCACCCGAAGGGGGTCGCTGACAAACCGGGCTCAGGCTGCGCCGGCCCGCAGCGGCAGGATCCCCAAAAACTGCAGCAACCACTGCATCATGGTGGTCGAATCCACCTCTCCCTCCAGCGAGGAGAGGCTGCTCTGGTAACGCTCGTCGGGTAACAGGCCTCGGCGCCGCTCGATCAGCGCCCGGTTGTACTCCACCGAAAATTCCGGATGTCCCTGAATGGCAACTATGTTGTTCCCCTGCAGGAACATGAAGTTGGGGCAAAAATCGTTGCCCGCCAGCCGGGTCGCTCCGGGGGGCAGCAGGGCCACCTGATCCTGATGACTGGCCAGAATACGGATCTGATCACGAGACGGCGCCATCCAAGGCTCATCAGCCAACATGGGGTGCACCGACACTCCCAGCCCCCACCCCTTGGTAGACTTCACCACCTCGCCCCCCAGCGCCTGGGCGATCACCTGATGACCAAAACAAATCCCGGCCAGCTTGACGTCGGCATCATGGGCCCGACGGATCCAGCCACGCAACGCCTTGATCCAAGGGATATCGCTATAGGCATCGTGGCGCGAGCCGGTGATGAGCCAGGCATCGCACTCGTGCAGATCCTCCGGCAGCTCCCCATCGATGGCTGACCAGACCCGAAACTCCAGCTCGGGTGCCAGCGGCTGAAACCCCCTGATAAACATCTCGGAGTAGACGGGGCCAAAACGATCCGCCAGATCGGGATCCAGCCGGTCACAATCGAGAATTCCCAATCGCATCTGTTGCTCCTTTACAGAAGTGCCCCCGCAGACCAGCGATCTGCGGGGGCAAGAGAATTAAATCATGGTGGTGAGCCCTGGGCTCATCACTTCATGGTTGGCATGGAGAATTCGGCACCACTGCGCAGGCTCTGGGGCCAGCGCGCCGTCACCGTCTTCATCCGGGTATAAAAGCGAACCCCATCCGGCCCGTGCATGTTGAGCGGCCCGAAGATGGAGCGCTTCCAGCCGCCAAAGCTGTGAAACGCCATCGGCACCGGAATGGGAACGTTCACCCCTACCATACCGACCTGTACCCGCGCCGTGAAGTCCCGCGCGGTGTCGCCGTCGCAGGTAAAGATGGCGGTGCCATTGCCGTACTCATGTTCATTGATGAGTCGCAGCGCCGTCTCGTAGTCCGGCACCCGCACGATGGAGAGCACGGGGCCGAAGATCTCCTCGCGATAGATGCGCATCTCGGGGGTCACCTCGTCAAACAGGCAGCCACCGATAAAGTAACCCTCGTCGTGGCTCAGCGTGCGACCATCGACTCGCAGCGCGGCCCCTTCGGCCACCCCCTGATCCACATAACCGCGCACCTTGGCCAGATGCTCCTTGCTGATAAGCGGCCCCATCTCGTTTTCCGGGCTCTGGCCCAGCCCCGGGCCCACCCGCAGCTTCTCAACGAGCGGTTTCAGTTTGGCTACCAAGGCATCGGCGGTCTCGTCACCCACTACCACGGCTACCGAAATGGCCATGCAGCGCTCGCCCGCGGCCCCATAAGCGGCCCCCATCAGGGCAGAGACCGCCTGATCGAGATCCGCATCCGGCATCACCACCATGTGATTCTTGGCGCCGCCCAACGCCTGCACCCGTTTGCCGTGGGCCGAGGCGGTGGCATAGATGTACTGGGCGATGGGGGTGGAACCGACAAACGACACGGCACCTACTCGCGGGTCGGTCAGCAGCACATCCACCACCTCCTTGTCACCGTTCACCACGTTGAGCACGCCGTCCGGCAGACCGGCCTCCTTGAGCAGCTCGGCCATCCGCAGCGAGAGAGAGGGATCCTTCTCGGAGGGTTTGAGAATGAAGGTGTTGCCGCAGGCGATGGCGACCGGGAACATCCAGAGCGGCACCATGGCCGGGAAGTTGAACGGGGTGATGCCGGCGCAGACCCCGACCGGCTGCATCATGGAGTAGCTGTCTACCCCACGGCCGACGTTGAGGGAGTGCTCCCCCTTGAGCAGATGGGGAATGCCGCAGGCAAACTCCACCACCTCCAGCCCTCGGGTCAACTCACCCTGCGCATCGGAGAAGACCTTGCCGTGTTCGCGGCTGATGAGCTGGGCAAGCTCGTCCCTGTGCTGCTCCATCAACTCTTTGAAGCGGAAAAAGACCCGAGCCCGCACCAGCGGCGGGGTTTGCGACCAGTCGGCAAAGGCACGCTCGGCGATGGCGATCGCCTCCTGACACTCGGCGGCGCTGGAAAGCCCGACGCTCCCCTGCTGCTTGCCGCAGGCTGGGTTGAAGATGGCGCCCTGGCGCTCGCTACGACTCTCCTGCGGCTGGCCGTTGATGAAGTTGCTGACCCTGTATGTCATGTATCCTCCGTGATAATTGATGTGGTGATTGCGCTGAACAAGACAACGCAAGGCCCCGCCAGCGCGGGACCATCAAATGGGTTAGGGTTGTGCCTGCAGGGCATCCTGCAGCAGGGTGAAGAGATCATCGATCTGGCTGCGTTCGATGATGAGGGGTGGCGACAGGGCGATGATGTCGCCGGTCACCCTGATCAGCGCCCCCTTCTCGAAGCAGCGGACAAACACCTCATAGGCGCGCTTGCCCGGCGCATCCGGCATGGATTCAAGTTCGATACCGGCCACCAGCCCGTAGTTGCGCACATCCTTCACATGCTTGCAGCCCTTCAGCGAATGGGCCGCCTCCTCCCAGTAGCCCGCCAGATCCGCGGCTCGGCTAAGCAGGTTCTCGTTGCGATAGATCTCGAGGGTCGCCAGACCCGCAGCAGCAGCCACCGGATGACCGGAATAGGTGTAGCCGTGGAACAGCTCGATAGCCCCCTTACCTGCCGCCATCATGTCGTCATAAATATGCTTTTGCACCAGCACAGCTCCCATGGGGATAGCGCCGTTGGTGAGCCCCTTGGCGCAGGTGATCATGTCGGGGATGACATCGAACTCCTGTGCGGCAAAGGGGGAGCCAAGACGACCGAAACCGGTGATCACCTCGTCAAAAATCAGCAGGATGCCGTGTTTGGTACAGATCTCCCGCAGCCGCTTGAGATAGCCTTTGGGCGGCATAAGCACGCCGGTACTGCCAGCGATGGGCTCGACGATCACCGCCGCGATATTGCTGGCATCGTGCAGAAAGACGATCTTTTCCAGCTCGTCGGCCAGCGCCACATCCTCCTCAGGCAACCCTTTGGTGAAGGCATTTTTGGCGATGTTGAGGGTATGGGGCAAATGATCCACCCCGGTCAGCAGGGAGCCAAACCACTTGCGATTGCCAGGAATGCCCCCCACCGAGATGCCGCCAAAGCCAACCCCGTGATAACCCCGCTCGCGACCAATCAGCCGGGTGCGGGTGCCCTGACCGCGAGCCCGCTGCCAGGCCAGTGCGATTTTGAGCGCGGTATCAACCGACTCTGAGCCGGAGTTGGTATAGAAGACATGGCCAAAGCCCTGGGGAGCGATCTCCACCAGCCGGTTGGCCAGCTCGAACGGCAACGGGTGGCCCATCTGGAAAGTGGGGGCGAAATCGAGGTGGGAAATCTGCTGGGAGACCGCCTCGGCAATCTCGCGCCGACCATGGCCCGCGTTGCAACACCAGAGTCCGGCAGTGCCATCCAGTATCTTGCGGCCATCCTCTGAGTGATAATACATCCCCTCCGCCGACTTCAGGATGCGCGGCGCCGCCTTGAACTGCTGGTTGGCGGTGAACGGCATCCAGAAGGCGGACATGTCGGAGGGAGTATTGATGTCGCTGATCGGTTTCATGGTCACCTCATCCTTAAGGTGTTTAGCAACTATTGGCCATTGCCTATTAAATTAAACACCTGAATCCATAAAAAAGGGCTCATTATCGCCCTGTCTGATGCCACCCCTAGCTAGATGACTCTACAGGGTGGTATAAGATATTTAACACAAATTTAATAATAGTAAACAGTCAAGGAGTGTCTATCGATGGATATCGGTCACCGTCTCAAGGCGGTTCGCACCAAGGCGGCCCTCTCCCAGCGCGAGCTGGCCAAACGCTCGGGCGTGACCAACGGATTCATCTCCCAGATCGAAAAGAATCAGGTGAGCCCGTCAGTTGCCTCCCTGCGCAAGGTGCTGGAAGGGATCCCCATGTCACTGGCCAGCTTCTTTACTGACGAGACCGAAATGGACTCCGAAGTGATCTTTCGCGCCGCCGATATGCCGGATCTCGGCACTCACCCCATTAGCTACCGGCTGGTGGGCCACAGCCGTGCCAACCGTGCCATCGGCATGTTGCAGGAGGTGCTGCCACCGGGCGCCGACACTGGCGACGACATGCTGAGCCACGAGGGTGAAGAGTGCGGCATCGTCATCAAGGGCGAGGTTGAAGTGACCGTGGGTGAGCAGATCTACCTGCTGACACCGGGGGACGGCTACTACTTCGACAGCCGCACTCCTCACCGTTTTCGCAATGTGGGCGAGCAGGAGTGCGTATTGATTTCGGCCAATACCCCCGCCAGTTTCTAACAGGGTGATAAGGGGCCAGCCAGCCGCCAATGTTTAATGAATTGTTACAAAATGGATTTACAAGTGGCAGGATGTTTAGCATATTGATACGCGGACAATGACTTTTGCCGGTTCAAGGAGTGAACATGAGTGACCTGACCCTGGCCCAGTGGCAACACAAGGCCGCCCATCTGACCCTGCCCTCACAAGCCTTTATCAACGGTAGCTATCGGGATGCCGTCAATGGTGCCACCTTCGACTGTATCAACCCGGCCAACGGCAAGCTGCTGACCAAGGTAGCAGCCTGCGATGTCGCCGATGCCGAGCTGGCGGTACAGGCCGCGCGTGATGCCTTCAACGACAAGCGCTGGAGCGGCCTGCCGCCGAAACAGCGCAAGCTGATCATGCAGCGCTTCGCCGAACTGATGCGTCTCAATAAGGTGGAGCTGGCACTGCTGGAGTCGCTGGACATGGGCAAACCCATCGGCGATGCCATGGGCTACGATGCCCCTGCCGCCGCCAACTGCATCGCCTGGAACGCCGAAGCGATCGACAAGATCTACGATCAAGTCGCGCCGGTCGAGGAATCCGCCCTGGCGCTGGTGACCCGGGAACCGCTCGGGGTCGTTGCCGCCATCGTGCCGTGGAACTTCCCGCTGGTGATGGCCTGCTGGAAGCTGGGGCCGGCGCTCGCTACCGGCAACTCGGTCATTCTCAAACCTTCCGAAAAGTCCCCCCTGACCGCCTTGCGTATCGCAGGTCTGGCCAAGGAGGCAGGCATTCCTGACGGCGTGTTCAACGTACTCCCGGGCTTTGGCCATACCGTGGGCGAGGCGCTGGCCATGCACATGGATGTGGATTGCATCACCTTCACCGGATCCACCAAAATCGGCAAGCATCTGGTGGAGTGCTCCGGCAAGTCGAACCTCAAGCGCGCCTTTATGGAGTGCGGCGGCAAGAGCCCCAACATCATACTGGCGGATGCGCCGGACCTGGACGCCGCGGCCAAGAGCGCCGCTGGCGCCATCTTCTACAACCAGGGCGAGGTGTGTACCGCCGCCTCTCGCCTGCTGGTGCAAAACAGCATCAAGCCGCAATTTATGGAGCGACTGCTGGCCCATGCCCGCGAGTGGATCTCAGCCAACCCGCTCGACCCTGCGACCCGCATCGGCGCCATGGTGGATCACATCCAGATGGAGCAGGTGCTGCGCTATGTCGAGATTGGCAAGCAGGAGGGAGCCAAGCTACTGCTGGGAGGCAAACGCACCAATCTTGAGAGCGGCGGCTTCTATATCGAGCCCACCATCTTCGACGAGGTGACACCCGAGATGCGGATCTTCCGCGAGGAGATTTTCGGCCCTGTGCTGGCAGTGACCGGTTTCGACACGCTCGAAGAGGCCATTGCTCTGGGCAACGACACCGACTACGGGCTGGCGGCGGCGATCTGGACCGCGGATCTCAACAAGGCGGTGAAGGGTTCCCGCGCCCTGCGTGCTGGCACCGTATTCGTCAACAACTGGGATGGCGGCGACATGACCATGCCGTTTGGTGGCTTCAAACAGTCTGGTAACGGTCGTGACAAGTCGCTGCACGCGCTGGAGAAGTACACCGAGCTGAAAAGTACCTGGATCCAGCTCGAATAAAGGTATATATAGCCATCATCATCAGCAATGGGGGAGAAATCCCCCCTTTTGCATTTTGGTCTTCCATCAGGCGGCACAATCGATATAATCATCAAATAAGCAAACCATTAAATATAAAGACAAAAATGCTATTTTTTCTGGGAAGCGTACTTTTTCTGGTGATCGGGTTGCCCCTGCTGTTTTTCGTGCTGGGGCACGGCGAGGCCTACGTGACCTGGGGCCCCTGGATCTCCGCCATCGCCCTGATGTTGTGGCTGTTGATGGACGTCGACAAGATCCGTCGCGGTAAAGGCTGACCTGCCAGCCACACTCCTCCTATCCCTCAAACTTCGTTTATTCGCTTCTTTCCCCGCAAAAGGATCGCTACACTGATTTTTTGCGATGTTTTCCCGCATCCAACGCTTCAGTAAAGGTCATCCGCATGCCGCAACAGATCCAGCGTCAGGGCGTCATCTACGCCCTGTGCGCCTATACCCTTTGGGGCATAGCCCCCATCTATTTCAAGACCATCTCTGCCGTCCCGGCCGCCGAGATCCTGACCCACAGGATGATCTGGTCCTGCGTACTGCTGATGGTACTCACCCTGGCAGGGCGCCAGTGGCACAAGGTGCAGGCGGTACTGCGCCAGCCAAAAGTGCTGCTCACCCTAGCGTTTACCTCGGTCACCGTCGGCGGCAACTGGTTGCTGTTCATCTGGGCCATCAACAACGGCCATATGCTGGATGCCAGCCTCGGCTACTACATCAACCCGCTGTTCAACGTGCTGCTGGGAATGGTGTTTCTGAGCGAGAAGCTGCGCCGCCTGCAGTGGTGGGCAGTGGCGCTGGCCTTTGCCGGGGTGGCGATCCAGCTTATCGCCTTTGGTTCCTTGCCCTGGATTGCGCTGGTGCTGGCGTCGAGCTTTGCCATCTATGGGCTGGTGCGCAAAAAACTGGCCCTCGATGCACTTACCGGCCTGCTGATCGAAACCATGATCATGCTGCCACCGGCAGCAATCTATCTGTGGGGCATTGCCGACAGCCCCACCAGCCATCTCACCCAGAACGACTGGCACCTCAACCTGCTGCTGATCGCTGCTGGCGCCGTCACCACAGCCCCTCTGCTCTGCTTCACCGCCGCTGCGACACGGCTCAAGCTCTCCACCCTGGGCTTCTTCCAGTACATAGGCCCCAGCCTGATGTTCATCCTCGCTGTCACTCTCTACGGCGAGGAGCTGGCAATGGACAAGGCTCTTACTTTCGCCTGTATCTGGAGCGCGCTGCTGATCTTCACGCTCGATGGGCTGCGCAACGGCAAGCGTCCTGCTGCAACGAGCAATATAAAGCCTTCAAAATCAAATCAGTAGCTAACAAAGTCATCAGAAGCGATATGCCATTTTCTCGCCCCCTGACCTGTTAAACCGGTAGCCTTGGACTCAATGTGGGAATAGGATCCGCACTCCCTATTCTCCATCCAGCTATAAGGAATTACAGCTATGACTCGAAAATGGTCGCTCCCCATCGTGGCAATCGCGGGGGGAGCGTTACTCTGGCTTGGCAACACCTTTGGTATGAAATGGGCTCTGATGGCCCTGATCGGATTCGGCTTCGGCTTCACCCTCTCCTTCAGCCGCTTCGGCATCGTCTTCGGTTGGCGCGAGATGCTGACCAAGCGCAACAGTTACTATGTGCGGGTTCACCTGCTCACCATCGCCATCGAAATTCTGCTGTTCACCACCTTCCTCTCCTTTAGCCACGCCCTGTTTGGCGATGCCATGGTGGGTAACGTGATGGCTATCGGCATTCCCTTCATCGTCGGTGCCTTCCTGTTCGGCATCGGCATGCAGCTGGCAGGCGTCTGTGCCACCGGCACTCTTTATTGCTGCGGCGAGGGACAACCCCGCTTCTGGCTGGTGCTGATCTGCTACGGAATCGGCACCCTCATCAGCAACCAGTTCCGCCCCGAACTGGAGGCCACCTTCTCCAGCCATGTGGTGCTGGCCAAGGATTTGACCGGCAATATCTGGAGCGGCATGCTGCTCAACCTGGCGCTGGTCGCCGCGCTGTTCCTGCTGTTTCGCAACAGCGAACTCAAGCGTACCGGCGAACTCAAGCCCCTCTTCAGCGGCGGCAACCTGTTCTGGCGCGATGGCCGCTTCACCGTGCTGACCGGCGGCATCATCATCGCCATACTCAACTCCACTGTCGTCGCCCTGCACGGCTCGGCCTGGACCATCACAGGCGCCGTCTATGACATGGCGCTGCGCGGCGCCTCTCTGTTCGGCCTGTTCGAGGGCAACCCCAAGCTGGCCCAGCCACTCTTCATCAATCCCATGGTCGGCATGTTCTGGCTCGGCATTCTGGGGGCCATGCTGGCGCGCTGCATCAGCGGTGGCGGAAACTTCGCCCCGATGCGGATCGGCAACAGTCTGGCATCCATCCTCGGCGGCCTGCTGATGGGGATGGGCGCCATGTACAGCGCCTGCAACCTCGGCGGCTTCTTCGACGGCACCGCCTCCGGCAGCCTGCACGGCTGGGTCTGGATGCTGATGGCCCTCGCCGGCAGCCTGATCGGTATTCGCCTGCGCCCGCTGTTCAAGCTCTAAGCCACAGGCCGGTACTCGCCAACAAGGGAGTCGGGTCACACCAAATAAAGAGAGCCAGTCCGCTTGCGTGGGCTGGCTCTCTTTTTTCTGTCGCGCCGGGATCACACCGGCCCGTCAGCTAGCACGTCATCAGAACCACTGGCCGTGGCGCTTGATGTAGATGCTCTTGACGGTCTGGGTCAGCCCCATGTAGGCCAGCATGGTGATCACCAGCCACATGAAGTACTTGGGCCCATCCAGAGTGATGAAGCCGAAGTGCTCAGCCACAGGCGAGAAGGGCAGGTAACAGCCGATGGCAATGGCGATCGAGGTGGAGAGCAGCACCGGCAGGGTAGCGGTACTCTGCAGGAACGGGATCTTGCGGGTACGCAGCATATGTACCACCAGCGTCTGCGACACCAGCCCCTCGATAAACCAGCCGGAGTTCATGATGGCCTGACCGTTGACCAGCGGATCCATACTGCCGTTGGCGGTGGCATAGAGGGCGCCAGCACCGAACACGAACCACATCAGGCAGTAGGTGCTGATATCGAACACCGACGAGGTCGGGCCGAGCCAGAGCATGAAGCGCTTGATGTTGCTCGCCTCCCACTTGCGCGGCCGCTTGAGGAACTCGGGATCCATCTTGTCCCACGGCAGCAGCATCTGGGAGACGTCATACACCAGGTTCTGGATCAGCATCTGCATCGCCAGCATGGGTGCCCATGGCAGCCAGGCGGAAGCCACCAGCACCGAGAAGACGTTGCCGAAGTTGGAACTGGCGGTCATGTTGAGGTACTTGAGGATGTTGCCAAAGGTCTCGCGCCCCTTGATCACCCCCTCCTCCAGCACCATCAGACTCTTCTCCAGCAGGATGATGTCGGCGGTCTCCTTGGCGATGTCGGCACCGCTGTCCACCGAGATCCCTACGTCCGCATCCCGCAGCGCCGGCGCATCGTTGATGCCGTCACCGAGGAAACCGACGGTGTTGCCGTTGGCCTGCAGCGCCTTCACCACCCGCGACTTCTGCAGCGGGGTGAGCTTGGCGAAGATGGTGGTCTGCTTGACCACCTCGCACAACGCCACGTCGTCCATCCCTTCGATATCCTTGCCGAGCAGCGGTAAGCCGGGCTCCAGCCCTACGTCACGACACACCTTGCTGGTGATGATGGGATTGTCACCGGTCAGCACCTTGACCGCCACACCATAGTCGTTCAGCGCACGGATGGCCGGTGCGGCCGAATCCTTGGGCGGATCGAAGAAGGTGAGGAAGCCGCGCACCACCAGATTGACCTCATCACTGGTACGATAGCTCTGCTTGCACTCGCCTGCCGGGATCTCGCGGGTCGCCACGATCAGTACCCGATAGCCCTCGGCATTGAACTCCTCGCTCTGGCGCAGCAGGGCAAGGCGATCGGCGTCGGTCAGATCCCGCACCTCCTGGCCATCGGCGATCTGGCTGGAGACGGCCAGCATCTCTTCCACCGCCCCCTTGGAGACCATCAGCTGCTGGCCACGCTCATCCTGTACGATCACCGACAGACGGCGGCGCACGAAGTCGAATGGCAACTCATCCACCTTGCTGTAACCAGCCGGCTTGCAGCCAGCTCCCAGCACATCGGCATGCTCGATCACCGCGATGTCCATCAGGTTCTTCATGCCGCTCTGATGATAACTGTTGAGCCAGGCCAGCTGCAGGATCCGGTCGTCCCGGTTGCCACGCACGTCGTAGTGGTGCTCGAGGATGATCTTGTCTTGGGTCAGGGTACCTGTCTTGTCGGTGCAGAGCACGTCCATGGCACCGAAGTTCTGCACCGAGTTGAGCCGTTTGACCACCACCTTGCGCTTGGCCATGGCCACCGCCCCTCGCGCCAGGTTGGCGGAGACGATCATCGGCAACATCTCGGGGGTGAGCCCTACCGCCACCGCCAGCGCGAAGGTGAGCGCCGACATCCAGTCACCACTGCTGATGCCACTCAGCATAAAGACGATGGGCACCATCACCAGCATGAAGCGGATCAGCAACCTGGTAACGCTATTGACGCCGCGATCGAAACTGGTCTCGATGCGCTTGTGGCTCACCACGTTGCGGGCCAGCGAACCGAAGTAGGTGTCGCTGCCGGTGGCCACCACCACAGCCTTGGCTGTACCGCTCACCACATTGGTGCCCATGAAGCAGATGTTGGGCTGGTCGAGCAACCCCACGTCCCCTGTGCTGTTGCCGTCTGCCGACTTCTCGGCCACTGCGCCCAGGGTGTCGTACTTCTCCACCGGCAACGCTTCACCGGTCAGCACCGCCTGGCTGATAAAGAGATCGCGAGATTCGATCAGCTTGATGTCGGCGGGGATCATGTCCCCCGCCTGCAAGTGCACTATGTCTCCGGCCACCAGCTCGGTCATTGCCACTTCCTTGCGCTGGGGGGTGGCGCCCGGCGAGGGACGACGCTGTACGGTGGCGGTATTGCGCACCAGCGACTTGAGCGCCTCGGCCGCCTTGGCGGAACGGTACTCCTGCCAGAAGCGCAGCAGACCGCTCAAGCCCACCATGACACCGAGGATGATCACCTTGACCCAGTCCTCGTCGCCGGGCTCAGCCATCAGTACGTCCATCACGTAACTGACCAGCCCGAGCACGATCAGCACCATCACGAAGGGGTTCTTGAACGCGTGCAGCAGCTGGATCAATGGATGAGGCGGTTTGTCGTGGGTCACCTCGTTGGGGCCAAACTGGACCAGACGATTGGCCGCCTCGGTCGCGGTCAGGCCGTCGATATTGCCGCGCACGGCAGTGAGGGTGTATTCGAGGGACTTGTCGGCCTCGTCGAGCACCCGGGAGGAGAGCTTCTCATTGGCACGGCCCGGGGCGACGAACCCCTGTTGCTTGTGCCGGCTGGCAGTATGTTGTTGCTTCATAACTTTAAATCCTGATTTTCGCTTGCAGAAGGGCCCTGTCGCGGGCCAGGCCAGGCGTCAGTACTGATATCGAAAGCTGTGAACCCGACTCGTTGCCGGCACGCTCAACTGGTGCGCACGGGGCGGCTCGTCAGACAAATGTCTGCCGTCGAGCTAACCAGCATGGTTGGGTCAGATCAGGGGTCAGAACACCGCATCCCGTCCCCGCAGGGGGGATCAGGAGTGGGGAGGCGTGAACCCCGAGGGTCGAGGTTTGGGCTCTTCGGTCATACGATATCCTCCGAGTGGGGTGGAGAGAGGGCCGGACGAACCATGGACAGCGATACACACTGTCGTTGGCAGGCATGGCCGCGAGTCTGCATTATCAGCGGACCAATCCGGTGATCCCGCAACTAGAGCGGCATCACCCATAAAGAAAATCAGGATTACGACAGTTTGAAATAACTGGATGCGGGCAGGAAATAGTATCAGTGATATCTGGCGGGTAAGAACATCGGAGAAAACCACGCCTATAGAAATATTACAGCGCGACCCTTGCCACCGCCGAAATATATTAATCAATCACATCATTTATTTTAATGTGCAACCTGCCATATCGAAAACGAAATAGTTTTCAATATGAGATTATCCATCTTGTTATTTTACGCTTGATCCCTTCCCGACCACGGCACGGATGCATGGTTCCGACGCTGTGACGGCCCTGACGGGCAGTACCGGGATGCATGATGAAGCGTTCAATTGCAGGGGTCGCGAGGCGCGCATGGCTCGCAGATGAGCGGAACGATCCAGATTTACAACCGGAATCCCTGATGAAGGCGGGATAAAGAGGTTGTGAGAGTCGATGCTGACTCATATAGATGCTGCACTCTATGCTTGTGATTCGAGCAATCAGAGTGAGAGAGAAGATAAAATATTCGGCCTCAGCTCTGGTAAACCCGCATCGCGATTTGCAATCGGCTACAACTGTCGCAGTCCATAATATTTACCTGTCTATTGATAACACGCAGAGATTCTAACCAAAAGGATCTTCAGGCGCAAAGTTTAATTCTATTTTTTTACCCTGTAATTTCCTGGAAATATAATAACTATTCCTATTAGGAAAAGATTCGATAACTCATGATGTTGGCAAATCAGGTCTGCACCACCATCCGATCACGCTGACCACAGAAAACGGGAGGCCTGGCCTCCCGTTCTTCTCGAATCCCATCTCTAGCCGCAGCATCACTGCGCCGGCTGGGAAACCCCCTCCAGATGGATTTCCACCCGGCGATCCGGTGCCAGACAGGCGATCAGCTCCTGCTTGGAGCGGCTGGCACAGCTGTTGCCAGTGACCGGATTGGCCTTGCCACGCCCCTCGACCCGTACCTTGTCGGCATACAAGCCTTTGGATACCAGATAGCTGGCCACGCTCTGAGCCCGCTTCTCGGAGAGGGCCAGGTTGTAGTTGTCGGAACCGATCCGGTCGGTATAACCGACCACGGTCGCGACGCCATCCTTCGGATTGGCCGCCACAATCTGGCTGAACAGGGCATCGAGCGCCTGATTGGCAGCCGGTTTCAGGGTCGCCTTGTTGAACTCGAACAGCACATCGGAACTAAGGCTGAAGGTCTTGGGCTCCACCACCACAGCCGGGGCAGGCTCGGCTGCCGGAGCTGGCGCCGGCACAGCAACCTCACCACCTTGCTGACCGAAACGATAGAGCATGCCGAACGAGATCAGGCCGTTATCCAGCTCGATGCCTGAGCGATCGAGAGAGGCATCTCCCAGCGGCGTAGTGTACTGGTACTCCAGACGGGCGGCCCAGTCACGATCGATGGCGTACTCGGCACCCAGCGCCCCGACAAATGCGGCGCCATGCTTTTTACCGGTCTCGCTGCTATTGGCGAAGCTGATCTCGCTATCCGTCCAGGCATAGGCACCGCCGAGCCGGCCATAAAGATCGAGCACATTCGTTGCCGGGAAGCTGATCTTCATGGTGGCCTGAATCATCTGGCTCTTGGCTTCGGTATTGAGGGTATTGGCGCCGGTGCCCGAGGTGGTGTCGTATTTGCCAAGCCAGTCATAACCCAGCTCGAACCCCAGGTTGGGGTTGAGCTGGTAACCGGCGAACAGACCCAGACCCAGATCATCCGTGTTCTCGCTGGTATTACCCAACGTCTGGGCAATCGACTCGGCATACTGGTTGTGGTCAACGCCATAGTAATTGGACCAACCGGCCTTGCCACCGACATACCAGGTATTGTCCTGAGCAGCGGCCTGCACGGCTCCGGCCGCCAGCAAACCACTGACCAATACGGCAAGCATGGATTTATTCATATTTTCGCCTCTGCAATAAGTCGTTATGGGCGCCTGAGTGCGCACTCTTCCCTGTGTGAAGCCGTCAGGCGGCCTCTCCGCTATTCAGGGTATCCCATCCGAACGCAGCCTCAAATGACCAGCATCTCAGGAGTGTGAAGCGGCCTGCATTATCGCGCCATCGTCGGCCAAAATGGTCTTTGCCAGCATTCTGGCCTGCTCCAACGCCAGTGGCTGCTGATAGCTGTGAGCCATCACGATCGCCCCCTCCAGCAACAGGCAAAGCTCGGTGGCCTGTGCCAGAGAACAGTTGAGCTGGTTTATCACCCAGCCCAATAACGCCTGCTTGTGGGCCATCACCAGCTTGCGCACCGGATGGCGTGGGTCGGCAAACTCGGCGCTGGCGTTGATAAAGTTGCAGCCATAGAAATCAGAGCGGCCAAACCACGCCGCGAAACCATCGAACAGCGCCTGGAGGCGAGCTTCACGTCCGCTCACACCGGCCAGCCGCTGGTCAAGCAAGGCGAAGAACTCCCGGTCACGAGCGAGCAGCACCTCCTCAATCAAGGCATCCTTGGTCGGGAAGTGGCGATAGAGGGTGCGCTTGGTACTCCCCGCCTCGGCCCAGATGCGATCTATGCCGGTGGCATGAAAGCCATGACGGTTGAACAGACGGTAGGCCGTCGCCACCAGTTGTTGACGCTTCTCACTCATGATTTGCCTCTTGAAGTACACCGATCTGTCTACCTAATGTGCCTAATCAGTTCTGGCAAACCAAGAGGAAAGCATGATGACAAAATGGTATGGCCCGTTATGGGCAGGTGTGGGCGCCGCACTCACCATCGGCATATTGGGATGGCTCAATCTGAGCTGGCATGTCGCGCTAGTCATGGCACCTTTCGGGGCCAGCTGTGTGTTGTTGTTTTCCCTGCCAGATAGTCCGCTGGCGCGCCCCAAAAACGTGCTGGGTGGACACCTGCTGACGGCCTGCGTCGGACTGGTGATCGGCCTGCTTCCCCTCCCCGCAGAAGTGCAGATGGCGCTGGCAACCGGGCTGGCCATCGCCCTGATGCAGGGACTAAATATCCTCCACCCTCCAGCGGGCGCCAATCCCTTGCTGATCCTGATGACAGGACAAGAGCCAGCCTTCCTGTGGCAAACGGTGCTACCCGGCACTCTGCTGTTGATGGCGCTGGCCTACGGATTTCAATGGCTCAGACAGAAGTGGCCAATTACAGCCTAAAAACAGAGGGAGGCCAACGCCTCCCTCTCTCCTCATCGCAGCATCAACTGGCCAGGAACAACCGGTAGGCGGGGTCGTCGCTCACCTCTTTCCAGCCGTAGCCAATCTCGCGCAGGTAGTCGTGGAAGGCGGCCACGTCCTCGTCCGGCAGCTCGAACGCACAGAGCACCCGGCCGTAGTCGGCGCCGTGGTTGCGGTAGTGGAACAGGCTGATGTTCCAGCGACAGCCGAGGGTCTCCAGAAAGCGCATCAGGGCGCCCGGCTGCTCCGGAAACTTGAAGCTGTAGAGCCGTTCACCGAGGGGCCGGGCCGGGCGGCCGCCAATCATATAGCGCACGTGGTTCTTGGCCAGCTCGCTCTCGGTCATGTTGACCACCGGATAGCCGTTGCCGCCGAGCTGATCGATGATCTGGCCCAGTTCCTCGTCACCGCCGGTGAGGCGCACCGAGACGAACAGCGACGCCTGCTCGGCATCGGCGTAGCGATAGTTGAACTCGGTCACCATACGGGGCCCCAGCTGACGGCAGAAGTCGAGGAAGGCCCCTTTGCGCTCGGGGATAGTCACCGCCAGCATGCCCTCGCGCTTCTCGCCAATCTCGCAGCGCTCCGACACGTAGCGCAGGCTGTGGAAGTTGACGTTGGCACCGGACAAAATGGCCGCCATCCGGCCACCCTTGACCTGCTCCCGCTCGCTGTAGGCCTTGAGGCCCGCCAACGACAGGGCGCCTGACGGCTCGGCAATGGCGCGGCAGTCGTCGAAGATATCTTTCAGCGCGGCGCAGATCTGGTCGTTGGAGACGGTCACTACCTCGTCCAGATACTGGTTGCAGAGGCGGAAGGTCTCCTCGCCGATGCGCTTGACCGCCACCCCGTCGGCAAACAGGGAGACTCGCTCCAGATTGACCGGCTCGCCAGCCGCCATGGCCGCCTTGAGGCAGGCAGAACCCTCCGCCTCCACCCCGATCACCTTCACATCCGGCAGCAGCTGCTTGATATAGACCGCCACCCCGGCGGCCAGACCGCCACCGCCCACCGGCACGAACACGTGGGTGAGGTGGGTATCCTGCTCCAGCAGCTCCTTGCCGATAGTGCCCTGCCCGGCGATCACCTCGACGTCGTCAAACGGCGGGATCAGGGTGTAGCCCTCAAGCGTGGCGAGACGGCGACTCTCGCCATAGGCCTCGTCGAAGCTGTTGCCGAACAGCATGACGTTGCCGCCCTGACGGCGTACCGCATCGATCTTGATATCCGGCGTGGTCTTGGGCATCACGATGATCGCCTTGATGCCGAGCTTGGCGGCCGACAGGGCGACCCCCTGCGCGTGGTTGCCAGCAGAGGCGGCGATGACGCCGCGCGCCTTCTGCTCCTCGGTCAGGGTGGCAATCTTGTGGTAGGCGCCGCGCAGCTTGAAGGAGTGGACCGGTTGCAGATCCTCCCGCTTCAGGCTGACATGGTTACCGAGCCGCTCGGAAAGTTTCTTCAGGGTTTGCAAGGGGGTCACCCGCGCCGCCTCGTAGACGGGTGAGAGCAGCACCTTGCGTAGATAATCCGCCGCAGAGACCATGATTTATTCCCCCAGCATTGAGCGATCTCGCACCGCGCCTTTATCGGCGCTGGTGGCGAACATGGCGTAGGCGCGCAGGGCAAAGGAGACCTGACGCTGACGATCGAGCGGCTTCCAGCCCCGAGCCTCGACGGCAACGCGGCGGGCAGCCAGCACGCTGTCGGCCACCTCCAGCACCATGCTGCGGGCCGGGATGTTGATGCTGATGATGTCGCCATCCTCCACCAGACCTATGGTGCCGCCAGAAGCTGCCTCCGGCGAGACGTGGCCGATGGAGAGACCTGAAGTGCCGCCGGAGAAGCGGCCGTCGGTGATGAGGGCGCACGCCTTGCCGAGCCCCATGGACTTGAGATAAGTGGTGGGGTAGAGCATCTCCTGCATGCCCGGACCCCCTTTCGGCCCTTCGTAGCGGATCACCACTACCTCGCCTGCTTTCACGGTACCGTCGAGGATGCCGCTCACCGCGCTCTCCTGACTCTCGAATACCCGGGCCGGGCCACGGAAGGTGAGGTTCTCCTCATCCACCCCGGCAGTCTTGACGATGGCACCATTAACCGCGAGGTTGCCTGAGAGCACCGCCAGACCGCCCTCCTGGCTGTAGGCGTTATCCAGCGAGCGGATGCACCCTTCGGCGCGGTCCAGATCCAGCTCCGGCCAGCGGCAATCCTGACTGAACGCCTTGGTGGTGCGGATGCCGGCAGGGCCGGCGCGGTAGAAGTCCACCACCTCCTGACTCGGCTGGCGGCTGACGTCATATTCATTGAGCTGTTCGACAAGGGAGCAACCCAGCACGGTACGGGTATCTCCATGCACCAGACCCGCTTTTTCCAGCTGGCCCAGAATGGCGACCACGCCACCGGCGCGGTGCACATCTTCCATATGGTACTTCTGAGTGGAGGGCGCCACCTTGCAGAGCTGCGGCACCTTGCGGGACATGCGGTCGATATCGGCCATGGTGAAGTCCACCCCGGCCTCCTGCGCCGCCGCCAGCAGGTGCAGCACGGTATTGGTAGAGCCGCCCATGGCGATATCGAGGGCCATGGCGTTCTCGAACGCCGCCTTGGTGGCGATATTGCGCGGCAGTGCCGAGGCATCGTCCTGCTCATACCAGCGCTTGGCCAAAGTCACGATGCGCTGGCCCGCCAGCTTGAACAGCTGCTCGCGATCGGCGTGGGTCGCCAGCATGGAGCCGTTGCCCGGCTGGGAGAGGCCGAGCGCCTCGGTCAGGCAGTTCATGGAGTTGGCGGTAAACATGCCGGAACAGGAGCCGCAGGTGGGGCAGGCGCTGCGCTCCACCTGTTCGCTCTGGGCGTCCGACACCTTGGGATCGGCCCCCTGGATCATGGCGTCCACCAGATCCAGCTTGATGATCTGGTCGGAGAGCTTGGTCTTGCCCGCTTCCATCGGGCCGCCGGAGACGAAGATTACTGGGATGTTGATGCGCAGGGCGGCCATCAGCATCCCCGGGGTGATCTTGTCGCAGTTGGAGATGCAGACCATGGCGTCGGCGCAGTGGGCGTTGACCATGTACTCCACCGAGTCGGCGATGAGTTCGCGCGACGGCAGGGAGTAGAGCATGCCGCCATGGCCCATGGCGATGCCGTCATCCACGGCGATAGTGTTGAACTCCTTGGCGACGCCGCCCGCGGCTTCGATCTCGCGGGCCACCAGTTGCCCCAGATCCTTGAGGTGGACGTGGCCCGGTACGAACTGGGTGAAGGAGTTGACCACGGCGATGATGGGTTTGCCGAAATCCTGATCGGTCATTCCGGTGGCACGCCACAGGGCACGGGCCCCGGCCATGTTACGTCCGTGGGTGGTGGTGGCGGATCTCAACTTCGGCATTGTCTCTACTCCCTGAATGCCCATATGGGCTCGATGCGTTATGCGGTGATGATACGAGTGGATCGGAATCGATCCTGGTGAGCACTCCTCTGGGAAGCGCTCACCGGAAGCGACTCGGGGAGGCACAGCGCCTCCCCTCTCTCATCAGTCGTTGACGGGCGTCAGCCAACCCCACTTGTCCTCGGTCTGGCCATTGAACAGGCCGAAGAAGGCGTTCTGCAGCTGCTCGGTCACCGGGCCACGGCTGCCAGCGCCCACCTTCATCCGATCAACGGAGCGCACCGGGGTCACCTCGGCGGCGGTGCCGGTCATGAAGATCTCGTCTGCAACATAGAGCGCCTCTCGGGGCAGCGCCTGCTCGCGTACCTCGTAACCCAAGTCACGCGCGAGCGTCATGATGGTGTCACGGGTAATGCCGGGCAGGATGGCGGCGGTAGCAGGCGGGGTGAACAGCACGCCGTTCTTCACCAGGAACAGGTTCTCCCCCGCCCCTTCGCTCAGGTAGCCGTTCACATCCAGCGCCAGCCCCTCGGCGAAGCCGTTGCGCTTGGCTTCGCGGCTGATCAGCTGGGATGACAAATAGTTGCCGCCCGCCTTGGCGCCAGTGGGAATGGTGTTGGGCGCGAGCCGGTTCCATGAGGTGACGCACACATCCACCCCGTTTTTCAGCCCCTCTTCCCCCAGATAAGCGCCCCAAGGCAGGGCAGCCACCATCAGATCAGCCTTGGCATCCAGCGGCGGATGCAGCCCCAGCCCCACGTTGCCGACAAAGGCCAGCGGGCGCAGGTAGCCGCTCTTCAGGCCGTTCTCGCGCACCACGGTGCGACAGGCTTCATTCACTTCGGACTCGCTGTAGGGGACGTCCATCCAGTAGATCTTGGCGGAGTCAAACAGGCGGCGGGTGTGCTCCTGCAGACGGAAGATGCAGGTGCCTTTGGGGGTATCGTAGGCGCGCACCCCCTCAAACACCGAGGAGCCGTAGTGCAGGGCGTGGCTCATCACGTGCACCTGGGCATCCAGCCAGGGCACCAGTTTGCCGTTGAACCAGATGTATTGGGGGTGAGTGGCGGATTGGGAAGACTGTGACATTGGCTTGGCTCCTTAAGCTCTGATCCGGGGTTGCTGTTCCAGTGCATCGACCCGGGAGACGTCCACCAGCTTCACCAGCTGGCTCCACAACTGCTGGATGGGACGCACCGACTCGACAGTAACCGTGATCCGCAGCTGTTGGCAATCCTGCTCCATATTCAAGGCACAGAGATTGAAGCCGCGGTGACGTACCACCCGCAGCACCCGCTCCATCACTTCCGGTCTGGGCTGGGCGTGGATATGCAGGGTGTGTTGTGCAAATGCTGGCTGGGCAAGGGTGTGCTGGTTCATGGGCGTTGCTCCATCATCTGGTGGTTGGCGACTCCCGGCGGAACCAGGGGCCAGACGTTTTCTTCCTCTGAAATGGCCACATGCAACAGGTAGGCACTCTCGCTTGCCAGCAGGCGATCGAGGGAGCCGGCTATCTGTTCCTTGCATGTGATGGTCTCGCCCGGAATGCCGAAAGCGGCAGCCAGGGCGACGAAATCGGGGTTGTCGGAGAGGATGGTCTCGCTGTAGCGGCCGTCGAAGAACAGCTCCTGCCACTGGCGCACCATACCGAGGCGCTGGTTATCCAGCAGCACCATCTTCACCTTGAGCTGGGCGCGGCGGATGGTGCCGAGTTCCTGCACGTTCATCATGAAGGAGCCATCACCGCTCACCAGTACCACTTCATCCTCCGGGCGCGACATCTTGGCCCCGATGGCGGCAGGCAGGCCGAAACCCATGGTGCCGAGACCGGCGCTGGAGAGGTGGTTGCGCGGGCTGGTGAAACGCATGTGCTGGGCCACCCACATCTGATGCTGACCCACGTCGCAGGCCACCACGCTGCTCTCCGGCAGCCGGGCAGAGAGCTGCTTGAGCAGGGCCGGGGCGTAGATGGGCTGGCCGGGATGGTCGTAGCGGAACGCATACTCGCGGGCCATGTTCTCGCAGTGTTCACGCCAGGGGTCGATGGAGAGGGACATAGCGAGGCGCGGCAGCACCTGTTTGAGATCCGTGGAAATCCCCACCTCGGCGGCGCGGCGCTTGCCGAATTCGGCGGCGTCCACATCGAGATGGATCACCTTGGCCTCGGGGGCGAACTCTTCCAGCTTGCCGGTCACCCTGTCGTCGAAACGGGCGCCCACCACCAGCAGCAAGTCGCACTGCTGCACCGCATAGTTGGCAGCCTTGGTGCCGTGCATGCCGAGCATGCCGAGATAAACGGGGCTGTCGGGGTCGAGTGCGCCGATCCCCTTGAGGGTGGTGACCGCAGGCATGCCGGTTGCGGCAGCAAAGTCACGCAGCTGCTGCTCGGCATTGGCCATGCCCACTCCGCCACCGACGTAGAGCACCGGGCGCTCGGCGGCGGCTAGCAGGGAGCGGGCAGCAGTCAACTCCGAGGGGTTGAGCACCTCCGGCTCTTCCACTGCAAACAGCGGGCTCTGGGCAGGCACCGCGGCCAACTGCACATCCTTGGGGAGATCGATCAGCACAGGGCCGGGGCGCCCTTCGGTGGCGATGGCGAAAGCTTCTGCCAGCACGCGCCCCAGATCGGCGGCATCGGTCACCATGAAGGAGTGCTTGGTGCAGGAGAGGGACATGCCGAGCACGTCGACCTCCTGAAACGCATCGGTACCGATGGCGGAACAGGGCACCTGACCGCTGATGGCCACCAGCGGCACCGAATCGAGCAGCGCCTCCGCCAGACCAGTCACCAGATTGGTGGCGCCGGGGCCGGAGGTGGCGATGCAGACCCCCACCTGACCGGAGGCGCGGGCATAACCCACAGCCGCCATGGCGGCGCCCTGCTCGTGGCGACAGAGCTGATGGGCCAGACCACCGTCATACAGGGCATCGTAGACCGGCATGATGGCCCCGCCCGGGTAACCAAACACCTGGGTCACACCCTGTTTCTTGAGAGCCTGTACCAAAAACTGCGCGCCGTTCATGTGGAAAATCCTGTCCTTTGGTCGAAAAAAAACCCCCGAGCTGTGAGGCTCGGGGGTCGCTTGTTTCGTTCTGTCCGGTGGTGGGTCTATCCCTTGTTCCGTGCAGCTAAACGAGCCCCGAGCGGTGAGATAATAATCACCACTAGGACCACAATAATGCTGACGAAACGGGAGGCCATGTTCATAGTTACAACCGGAAATCCTGTGAAATTGGGGCGGTTTCTACCGCGAATGGCTATTAGAACTAGCACGGTGATTTTTATTGGGCAAGCCTTTTTTCTGTGACAACCCACTGATTTTGGCTATTCCCCAGCCGGAACTCTGGAATAAAAAACCAACAACAAGCAGTTAGTCAGAACATATATCAACTCAAGGACGGGATTTATGTCATTAGCTGTGGTTTATAGCCGTGCCAGCCTCGGGATCGCGGCCCCGCAAGTTACAGTGGAAGTTCACCTCTCCAACGGCCTGCCCGCCTTCAACATGGTCGGCCTGCCGGAAACCTCGGTGAAGGAGTCGCGGGATCGGGTGCGCAGCGCTCTGCTCAACGGCAATTTCGAGTTCCCGAGCAAACACATCACAGTCAATCTGGCCCCCGCCGATCTGCCCAAGGAGGGGGGCCGTTTCGATCTGGCCATCGCCATCGGAATTCTCGCAGCTTCAAAACAAATACCTGCAAAATACCTGCTCGATCACGAATTTTTAGGCGAATTGGCCCTGACCGGCGAAATTCGCCCCGTGCTCGGCGTGTTGCCCGCCGTGCTCGCCTGCCGGGATGCGGGACGCACCCTGCTGGTACCGCGGGAGAACGGCCCCGAAGCTTCCCTTATTCAGGATGCCGAGGTGCGCACCGCTCACCAACTGCTGGCCGTCACCGCCTGGCTGGCCGGCCAGTACGAGCTGCCACTGCCGGATCAACAAAGCGCAGAGAGCCTGCCCGATGTACCGGATCTGCAGGATGTGATCGGCCAGTCACAGGCCAAACGGGCGCTGGAGATTGCCGCCGCCGGCAGCCACAACCTGTTGTTCATCGGCCCGCCCGGCACCGGCAAGAGCATGCTGGCGAGCCGTCTGCCCGGTATCCTGCCGCCGCTGAGCGAGCAGGAAGCGCAGCAGACCGCCGCCATCCACTCCATCGGTGGCCTCACTCCGCGCGCCGGTCACTGGCATCACAGACCCTATCGCACACCCCACCACAGCGCCTCGGCAGTGGCGCTGGTGGGCGGCGGCAGCCACCCAAGGCCCGGCGAAATATCGTTGGCCCACAACGGGGTGCTGTTTCTCGACGAGCTGCCCGAATTCGAGCGCAAGGTGCTCGACTCCTTGCGCGAGCCGCTGGAGACGGGCCACATCACCATCAGCCGGGCCGCCCGTCAGGTGGATTTCCCCGCCCGCTTCCAGCTGGTGGGCGCAATGAATCCTAGCCCCTGCGGCCACTATGGCGATGGCCAGACCCGCTCCAGCCCGGATCAGATCCTGCGCTACCTCGGCAAACTCTCCGGCCCCTTTCTCGACCGCTTTGACCTGACGGTGGAGGTGCCACTGCTGCCCAAGGGGAGCCTGACCGGCAAGGCGGAGCGGGGGGAGTCTAGTCAACAGATCCGCGATCGGGTACTGGCGGCGCGAGAGCGCATGCTGAGCCGTAACGGCAAGCTCAACAACCTGCTGGATAGCCGTGAGATAGAGGATATTTGCCGCTTATCAGCGCAAGATGCCGAATTTTTGGAGAATGCTATCCAGAAGCTGGGGCTCAGCATCCGGGCCTGGCATCGCATCCTGCGGGTGTCACGCACCATCGCCGATCTGGCCGGACAACCCGCCATCGGCAAGGAGCATCTTATCGAGGCACTCGGTTACAGGGCCATGGACAGGCTGCTGTCGCGATTGCGCAGCAGCTGACAGAAGGGAAAGGGTGAGTCCAACCCCGTAACGGCTCTGAATGGTCTCACGGGCAATCGGCTGATATTATGGCCACAGATCTGACCACTTGATGGCCCTTTATCGACAGCAAGACGGACCCGACTCATGCCCAACAAGCTGACAGAGCGACTGCGCGGCAGCCTCTCCACCCTGCTCTATTTTTTCAACACCCTCTTCTGGTTTGTCCCCATCTTCTCGCTGGGTCTGCTCAAGCTCCTGCTCCCCCTCAAGGGGTGGCGCACCCTCTGCAACTGGCTGCTCGATGGCTGTGCCAGCTGCTGGATCGGTTTCAACAATCTGATCCAGAAAACCATCATCAAAACCCCTTTCGAGGTGGTCGGAGTGGACAAAGGGCGCCGGAATGAGTGGTATATGGTGATTGCCAACCATCAATCCTGGGTCGACATACTGGTACTGCAGCGGGTTTTTAACCAAAAAATCCCCTTCCTGAAGTTTTTCCTCAAGAAAGAGCTGATTTGGGTACCTTTTCTCGGTCTGGCATGGTGGGCGCTCGACTTCCCCTTCATGCGGCGATATTCCAGGAAATTTCTGGAAAAGCATCCCCATCTGAAGGGAAAAGACATAGAGACAACCCGTAAAGCCTGTGCCAGGTTCCGCCACATTCCGGTGAGTGTGATGAACTTCGTCGAAGGCACCCGCTTCACCAAGGGCAAACATCAGAAGCAGGGTTCGCCCTATCGTCACCTGCTCCACCCGAAAGCAGGGGGCATCGCCTTTACTCTGGCCGCCATGGGTGATCAGTTGCATCAACTGGTGGATGTCACCATCGCCTATCCGGACGGCATCCCCAGCTACTGGGATTTCATGTGTGGCCGGGTCGGGCAAATCAAGGTTCAGGTCCGCTATTTGCCGATCGACCGCAAGCTGGTGGGGGATTACTTCAATGACCCCGAGTTCCAACAAGAGTTTCAACAGTGGTTGAACGGGATCTGGCACGAAAAGGACCAGACCCTGAGCCAACTGCTGGCAACCAAGGCGCAGTAAACATTCATGCTATCCCTGCTTCCCGGCCCGCTGGTGCTGATCATCAGCGCGGGCCTGACCATCCTTTTCACCGCCTTGTGCGCCAGCCTGATCCTGCTGGTGTCGCTGGCCAAACTAGTACTGCCGATCCCGGCCTTTGGCCGCGCCTGCAGCCGCCTCAACAACCGCTTCATGAGACTGTGGCTGGCCTGCAATGCGCTGGTGATCCGCCTCACCACCCGTATTGACTGGCAGGTGGAGGACAATACCAAGCTGCGCAAGGATGGCTGGTATCTCATCATCAGCAACCACATGAGCTGGACCGATATCGTGGTGCTCGGCCACCTGTTCCGCGACCGGCTGCCGGTGCCCAAGTTCTTTATGAAGCACGAGCTCATCTACATCCCGCTGCTGGGGCTCGCCTGCTGGGGGCTCGATATGCCCTTTATGCGCCGCTACTCACGGGAGTTTTTGCTGAAGAACCCGCACCTGCGCGGCAAGGATATCGAGACCACCCGCAACGCCTGCGAGAAGTTTCGCCACATCCCCACTACCGTCATCAACTTTGTGGAAGGGACCCGCTTCACCGAGCAGAAACGGGACGCATCACGCTCCCGCTATCGTCACCTGATGCCGCCCAAGGCGGCGGGGCTGGCCTTCACGCTGGCCGCCATGGGCGAACAGTTCGACAGCCTGATCAACGTCACCATCCGCTATCCGGACAACGCCGAGACTCCGTTCAAGGACTTCCTGATGGGGCGGGTAAAACGCATTCAGGTGCGGATTGAGGAGCTGCCGGTGAATGAACAGCTGATAGGAGATTACTTCAACGACAAGCAGTTCAAACGCGGCTTTCAGGAGTGGCTAAACCAGCGCTGGCAGGAGAAGGACGAGGTGCTGGAGGGGTGGCAGAGCGGTCAGTCACCGCTGCCGGTTGCCGCCAAATCCGGGGAGGAATCCAAAGAGAGCGCAGAAGCCAACTCGGCCAACTGATCTTCGGAAAAGACTGCAATCCCGTGGCGGCGCAGCAGAGCAGTGGTCTTGCCCTCGCCCGCCACAGAAACACCTTCGAAGCGGCCGTTATAGATACGGCCGCTGCCACATGAGGGGCTCCCCTCTTTCAGCAAGGCGAAGCGAATGCCCTGCGCCTGACAGAGCGCGAGGGCCAGCTCGGCGCCGCGATCAAACTCGGCGGTCACATCCATCCCGCTCGCCGTCACTACGCGCTCGCCCTGTCGCTCGGCAGGGGGGCGCGGGGTCGGCAAACCGCCAGCCACTTCGGGGCAGAAGGCCAGCACCCGTCCTTCGGCTCCCAGCGCACTCAGCCAGTCGCTGACAATCCCCTTGCATTGACCATCGTAGCGCACCGGCTGACCCAGCAGGCAGGCACTCACCAGCACCTTGTGCACACCGGTCTCACTCATGCTTCCGCTCCGTGCATCACCTGATCGAACATCACGCAGCAGGGGCTCTCCAGCCGGTAGAGGATGGCGGGGCGCTGTTTGCCGGTGCGCTTGCGGCCGGTATCAACCAGAATGTCGGCGCGATGGATCCGCTTGCGAAATGCCGCCGTATTCATGGGTGTTTGCAGGATGATTTCGAAGGCGCGCTGCACCTCGGAGAGGGTGAACTCGGGCCCCAGCAGTTGCAGCGGCAGGGTGCTGTAGCGGCTCTTGATCCGCAGCCGCTCCAACCCCTTGGCGATGAGCTGAACATGGTCGAAGGCGAGGCTCAGCCCCGGCAGGTTGGCGAGCGGATGCCAGCAACCGTGGATCGCTTCCACTTCCGGATCGACCAGACAGAGATAGACCAGGGTCGTGGACCAGCCGCGGGGATCCCGCTCCAGATTGCCGAGGGTGCAGACCTGCTCGCTGTAGCAGTGACCGAGCCCCCACTCCGCCAGCAGACGGCGCTGGGCGGCATCCAGATCCCGATCCTGGGTCTCGTCGATGCGCAGCGCCGGCAGTTGCCAGCAGTGGGCAAAGGGGGGGCGATCGCGGGTCTCGAGCAGTAGCTCGAGCCGCTCCTCATGCAACCGCAGCACCACCATATCCAGACTCATTCTCAGCATGCCGATCGCCCTGCTCGCCTTCCATTAATGTTTGGTAGATAATATCACACGAATAGTATGTGCAGGAGCCAATCATGGGAACCGTCGCCAGCCTGGATATTGATGCGCAGAAGGGCTTTACCCCCCTCTGCCCGAACGAACTGCCCGTTGCGGGCGGTGATGATATTGTGGCTGCGCTAAACGCTCAGGCCACCCTCGCCACGCTGCGGATCGGCAGCAAAGACTCTCACCCTGCCAATGCCGACTGGGCCGTTTCTGACCCCGCAGGCATGCTGCTGTCGCTGGATCTGCCCAACGCCGACCTCACCTGGCCGGTGCACTGCGTACCGGGCAGCAAGGGCTTCGAGCTGCTCGACGGCCTGCCCGCCCCCATCGACTATGACTTCTTCGTCTGGAAGGGGGTCGAGCCGGATCTCCATCCCTACGGCACCTGCTTCCACGACCTGGCTGAACGGCGCAGCACCGGACTCATCGAATTCCTGCAAGCCCGCCAGGTCGATACCGTACTGGTCGGCGGCCTCGCCACCGACTACTGTGTCAAAACCAGCGTGCTGCAACTGCGCCGCGCCGGTTTCCGGGTGATCGTCCATCTCGATGCCTGCCGTGGCATCGCCCCCGCGACGGTTGCCAGCGCCCACACCCAGATGATTGAGGCTGGCGCCGAACTGGCCCAGACCCTGATCGATGTACAACGCCTGCTGGACGCCTGATATGCCACCGATTCTTACCAGCCTGCTCGACACCGACGCCTGCACGTTACATATGCGGCAGGGGAGCTCCATCGTGCTCACCAGTCTGCGGGGAGCCTGATATGCCTCCAATTCTTACCAGCCTGCTCGACACCGACGCCTACAAGCTGCATATGCAGCAGGCGGTGTTCCATCGCTATCCGGATGCCGAGGTGGTGGCCGAGTTTCACAGCCGCAATGAAGAGGATCTGCTGCCCATGATGGGGCAGATCGAGGAGCAACTGCGCCTCGCTGGCTCCCTGCGACTGACAAAGCCAGAACTGGATTTTCTGGCCGAGCGCCCCTTCTTCACCCCTGACTACCTCGACCACCTGCGCCGCAAGCCGCTCGACGCCTCCCTGCTCAAGGTGTTCGAGCAGGATGGCCGCATCAATGTGCGGGTCGAGGGCCCCTGGCAGGATGTGATCCTGTGGGAGATCCCGGTGCTCGCCATCATCAGCGAGATGCGCAACCGCTTCCGCTACCCCCAGTTCGGCGTCAGCCACGCACTGGAGCGGCTCGATCAGAAGATCGACAAGCTGGAACGGGAGCTGAGCAGCGACGAGATGAGCGAGTTCAACCTCATCGACTTCGGCACCCGCCGCCGCTTCTCCCACACGGTGCAGGATGCGGTAGTGGGTCGCCTCAAGGAGCGGCTGCCGGCATTTCGCGGCACCAGCAACTACATGCTGGCCCAGAAGTACAAGCTGCCCGCGGTCGGCACCCAGGCCCATGAGTGGTTCCAGGCGCACCAGCAGCTCGGTTTCCCGCTGGAACACAGCCAGCGCGCCGCCCTCACCAGCTGGCTGGACGAGTTCACCGACCATCTCGGCATCGCCCTGACCGACTGCATCACCATGGATGCCTTCCTGCGCGACTTCGACTTCGAGCTGGCCAGCAGCTATCAGGGCTTGCGCCACGACTCCGGCGATCCCGTAGTGTGGGGCGAGAAGGCGATCAGCCACTATCAGCGGCTCGGCATCGACCCCACCGACAAGACCCTGGTCTTCTCCGACGGGCTCAACCTCGACAAGGCGGTGCAGCTGTTCCGTCACTTCCGCGGCCGCATCAATACCAGCTTCGGCATCGGCACCAAGCTCACCTGCGATCTGCCCGGTGTCAGCCCGATGAACATCGTCTTCAAGCTGATCGAGTGCAATGGCGGCCCGGTCGCCAAGATCTCCGACAGCCCGGGCAAGACCCTCTGCCGGGATGCGGAGTTTATCCGCAACCTCAAGCAGGCATTCCACGTCGGGGTCTGATCTTCGAGATCGCCAGAAAACAAAAAGCCCGCCGGTTCGCACTGGCGGGCTTTTTTATTGACTCAAAAGGTATCAGTCTTTCTTGGCCAGCAGGAACTGCACCAGCTGGTTGAACTGCTCTTGAGAGGTGATGGATTCAATCTTCACCATGTACTTGCCGTTCACCAGGAAGGCCGGTACACCGCGAATGTTGTAGCTCTCGGTGTTGCGATCGAACTGGGAAACCATGCCGGAGACGGCGAAGCTGTCGACGGCGCCGTCAAACTCTTCAGCCGGTACGCCATTGTCCACGAAGATCTGCTTCACATCGTCTCGGCTCATCGGCGGCTGACGCTGGGTGTGGATCTTGGTGAAGATGGCCGGAGTCAGCTTGGCTTCGGCATTGAGCAGGCTGGCAACGGCATAGGCACGCTGCATCTCGGGGCCCATCTCGCGACCGAGGAAAGCAACCGGGTTCTTCTTGAGGGGCACACCCTCTGGCAACCCGGCCTTCAACTGTTCAACGATCGGTTCGAAGGTAGCGCAGTGCGGGCAATAGTAGGAGAAGAACTCCATCACTTCCGGCTGGGCACTGCCAGTCTGTTTGACCACATCGTAGTTGACGCCTTCCTTGAACTCGGGGGCGGCGTGAACCATGGGGATCATCAGCATGGCAGCAAGGAAAAATAGAACTTTTTTCATGATGTTTCCTGTTAAGGGATCACTGTGAGGCACGCCCGGCGAACCGAAGCAGTGCCAAGCCTATTGTTTCGCCATGCTGACGTCAATGGTCAGGGCCGGAGATCGAGTCCCCCTTGCCGCGCAAGATCCCTTCTATTTCACCAGTTTGGCATCAGGCTCAACGGTGGTGCCTTGAGTGCCTCCGGCTAATCGTGCCAAAGGTGGGGCTATCTGCTGGCCGCCGGATAAGTTACCACCCCGGCATCAGGGTCAACGGCGGTGCCTTCAGCGTTTCCAGCTGATCGTGCAGGGTCGCAATCTGTTGACGCCAGTAGTGATCGGTATTGAACCAAGGGAAGTGACGGGGGAAGGCGGGATCTTCCCAGCGCCGCGCCAGCCACGCCATGTAGTGAACGATGCGCATCGCCCGCAGCGGCTCGATCAGCGCCAGCTCCCGCGAGTCGAACTCCATAAACTCCTCGTAACCCGCCAGCAGAGTGTCAAGCTGGATCTGCTGCTCGTGGCGCTCGCCGCTCAGCATCATCCAGAGATCCTGAATCGCTGGGCCGGTTCGGCAATCATCGAGGTCGACAAACATGGGGCCGTCGCGCCACAGGATGTTGCCCGGGTGGCAGTCGCCATGCAGGGAGATCTGCGCCACATCAAGGGTCATGGCGTCGCTGACATGTTTGATCAGCTCATCGAGCACCCCGAAAAATTGTTTCGCCAGTCCGCTTGGCAGCCACTCGCCAGACGCCAGCAGCTGACGCGGTTCATGCAGCATGCTCTCCACATCGAGCCGCACCCGATGGTGAAACGGCTTGCTGGCGCCGATCTGATGAATGCGACCGAGGAAACGCCCCACCCACTCAAGCTGGTCGAGATTATCCACCTCGAACTGGCGGCCACCGACGCTCTGCCAGATGGCAAAGGGGTAACCCTCGTGCTCCAGCAGGGTCTCGCCCGCGAAGGCGAGCGGCGCGGCGACCGGGATCTCAGCCTCTGCGAGACGGGTGGCAAACTCGTGCTCTTCGAGGATCTGGGCCCGGCTCCAGCGGCCGGGACGGTAGAACTTCACCACATAGCGGCGACGATCCTCATCCTGAAACTGATAGACCCGGTTTTCGTAGCTGTTGAGCTCGATAAGGCCGGAGTCGAGTCGCAGGCCACTGAGATCGAGCGCATCCATGATGAGGTCGGGATTGAGGTCGGAATAGTTGAAACGCATGTCATCCACCATAAGAAAGGGGCGCCGTTGCGCCCCATTCTATCACTACTGACCGCCATTGCCGTGCTCGCTGGTGACCGGACTGGTGTCACATCCGGCACACCACCACATGCAGTTACAGCCGACTGATAAACTTGCTGCCCTGGCGCAGGTTGCCCTTGCTGTCATCAGGGGCAGCTCCCTCCCGCTTCAGCACGAACTGGATATCCAGCGTTGGTCGTTTCAGGTTGTAGGGGTCGACCGCCAGACTGACCGGCAGGGTATAGATCTCGCCCGCCTTCAGGGTCACTTCACGGGGGCCGAACCACTGATACTCGGGCAAGCCCTCCACATCCAGCTGGTAGGTCTGGGACTGCAGGGTCTTGTTGAGGATCTTGAGGGTGTAGGTGTTCTCAATCAGCCCCTCGCTGTTTTCGCGGAACAGCTGGTTGCGATCCCGCAGGATATCGAGCCCCATCGGCATGATGGACATGGCGTTGTAGACAAAGACCCCCAGCATCACCGCCATCACCAGCCCGTAACCAATCAACTTGGGCCGAGCCACATGGGTGGAGTCGTTGGCCAGCTTGTGCTCGGTGGTGTAACTGATGAGCCCTTTCGGGTAGCCCATCCGCTCCATGGTCTGGTCGCAGGCATCGACGCAGGCACCGCAGTTGATGCACTCATACTGCAGGCCATCGCGGATATCGATACCGGTCGGGCAAACCTGCACGCAGAGATCGCAGTCGATACAGTCACCCAATCCCATCGCCTTGGGATCCGCCTTGCGGGAGCGGGCGCCACGGGTCTCGCCACGCTTGGTGTCATAGCCGACGATGAAGGTGTCCTTGTCGAACATGGCGGACTGGAAGCGGGCATAGGGGCACATGTGGATACACATGATGGCACGCATCCAGCCCGCGTTGCCGTAGGTGATGATGGTGAAGAAGATCACCCAGAACAGCACCCATCCGCTGGCCTGCAGAGTGAAGAGGTCCGGCACCAGTTCAGTTACATCCTGGAAGTAGGCGACGAAGGTCAGGCCGGTTACCAGCGAGATCGCCAGCCAGGCCAGATGCTTGGCCCCCTTGCGGGCCAGCTTCTCGCCGCTCCAGGGCGCCTCGTCCAGCTTGCGCCGTTTGTTGGCGGGCCCTTCCAGCTTCTCTTCAAACCAGATGAACATGAAGGTCCAGACCGTCTGCGGGCAGAGATAGCCACACCAGACCCGACCGAGGAAGGTGGTAATAAAGAAGAGTCCGAAGGCGGCGATCATGAAGAGCCAGGCGAGCAGGGTCAGATCCTGCGGCCAGATGGTGGCGCCAAAGATATGGAACTGCTGATGACCGAGGTCGAACAGCACCGCCTGTCGCCCGTCGTAACGCAGCCAGGGCAACAGCACGAACAGCGCCACAAAGAACCAGCCCATGGCCTTGCGCATCCGCTGCCAATACCCTTTCTGGGCCCGCACATAGATGCGGTTGCCCGGGTTGAATCTGTCGTCGCTGGCTTTGAACGTATTGGGGTTGAAGGTCCCGGTTACGCCCTTGTCGGTGACGTCCTTGATATCGATTTTATCGTGGTCGGCCATTGCAAGACATCGCTCCCTTATTTGTTATGGAGCGGATTATATCTTAAACAGCATGCTAATTGTGTGGATTAGATGTATCTAATATTGGGGTTGGATCGCAATTTTCGGCAACAAAAAAGCGCATCACCCCGAGGTGATGCGCTTCCGCTAAAGATTCACTTGATTCCGCGGGCCTTGAGCAGTGCCTCTTTGAAATCGGGCACATGATCCTTGGCCAGACCGGGGATCATCGCCTGCTTATCGGATTCCCGCATCTTGAGGTGATAGATCAGCATGTCGTCGGTCAGCTCGGACAGAGGCCCTTCAAATCCCGCTTCTTGGGCCAGTTTGGCAACAAACTGCACCAGGCTGAGATCCTGTTCCTTGATCCAGGCAGGCTGCAACAACTCCAGCAGCTCTTCGATACGATGACATTGCATAGACAACCTCTTTAATCTGTCACGTTAAATTCAGGCAACCTTACCCATCAAGGCTACTTCGATTCGATCCCGCCCATTATGCTTGGCCTGATACAGGGCCGCATCCGCTTTTTGGATCAAATCGGCGATTTTCATGCTGTTGTCCGGTATCAGTGTCGCAACACCAAAACTACATGTGACCCGACCGGAGACCAGTGACTTCTGGTGCGGGATGGCCAGCTCCTTGAGTGCCTGCCGCACATTGTCGGCCACCTGCAATGCCCCCTGCATGCCGGTGCAGGGCAGCAGCAGGGCAAACTCTTCGCCCCCGTAACGGGCCGCCAGATCATCCTCGCGCCGCTCCACCTCGGCCAGCAAGCCCGCCACCTGTTGCAGGCAGTCATCCCCCAGCTGATGACCGTAGAGATCGTTGAACTGCTTGAAGTAATCCACATCCACCAGCACCAGCGACAACGGCGCCCGGGCTCGGTGACAGCGCCGCCAGGCCCGCTCCAGAGAGTCGTCGAGATGGGCGCGGTTGGCGATGCCGGTCAGGCCGTCGAGGCGAGAGGTGAGACGCAAATGCTCGGAGACCGCCTTCAGCTCGGCCACCAGCTCGGCGTTGGAGAAACGGTGGTGGAGCGAGGCGATCTGATCCCGCCGCATCCGGCGCAACAGGGTCGGCAGAAAGACAAACAGATAGCCCGCCAGCATGCAGGAGACGATCCGCTCCTGCTCGTTGCCATTGCCCAGCTCGAACAGCATCGCCATGCCCAGCGGCAGGGCGGAACCATAGAGGGTACGGCGGCTGCCAAACAGCATGATGGCGCTGCCGGTCAGAATGAGGCTGGAGAGCATCATCATGGCGGCCCGGTAGGTATCGGGCAGCTTGTCCATGTAGAGCAGCACCCCGAGGGCCCAGATGATGGAGGTGATAGTGGCTCCGATAAAGAGCTCCCGCTCCAGCACCGGCAACGGCGTCTGGTGCAGGCGGGTTCGGCGCCAGCGCAGGTGCCAGCCCCGACCCAGCAGCCACAGGAAAGTGCCAGCCAGCCAACCGAGCGCTTCGATGGCGGGTAGATAGTCGTGAAACAGCAGACTCCAGCCAAATGCCAACACGCCCAAACAGGGGAGACTGAACGATGCATGGGTATAGAGCTGGGCCATAATGGCCTGCTTAACCTGGCGTGTCACACTCTGGGTCAACTGAGTACTCCTGTACAAGAGCCGAGCAGTCTACCATTACCCCCTGACCCGCAACAATAAAGCGCCGCTTATTAAGAAGTTAATCAATCAACAACGATTTCTTCTGCGCTGGCAGGTGAGTCCTTGCTCACCCCTTCTCTAATTCGTCGAGGATCGGGCACTCTGGATTTTCATCCCCGTGGCAGCAGCAGACCAGCCCTTCCAGGGAGGTAAGCATGGCCTGCAAGCCGGCAATGCGGGCGCGCAGATCGACGATCTTCTCCTGCGCCAGCTTCTTCACTTGGGCACTGGTTCTGTGCTCGTCCCGATAGAGTGCCAGCAGCTCCTGACACTCCTCCAGATTGAAGCCGGTCTCCCGCGCCCGTTTGACGAAACGCAGCTCGCGCAACGCCCCCTCGGTGTAACTGCGATAGCCGTTGTCACTGCGTACCGGGGCGGTGATGAGGCCAATGCTCTCGTAATAACGGATGGTCTTGGCGGTCAGCCCAGTGGCCTTGGCAACCTTGCTGATGTTCATTTATGCCTCCTTACTGATCGGGTTGGATGCTGGCCCGTGCGCCGCCCTGGGCTGCCAGCGTTTCAATAACAGGGAATTGCTCAAAACGGTAATGCTGCTCAGGGCCATGGCCGCCCCCGCCAGCTCGGGGCTGAGGTAGCCCAGCGCCGCCAGCGGAATGCCGATGATATTGAACACGAAGGCCCAGAACAGATTCTGCTGTATGGTGCGCCAAGTGGCCGCCGAGATGTCGATGGCATCGGCCACCAGCCGCGGGTCAGATCGCATCAGGGTGATGGAAGCGGTCTCCATCGCCACGTCGGAGCCGGAGCCCATGGCAATACCGACATCCGCCGCCGCCAGCGCCGGGGCGTCGTTCACCCCGTCCCCCACCATGGCCACCAGCCCGCGGGTTTGCGCCCGCAGCGCCGCGACCTTCTCCACCTTGCCCGCTGGCAACACGGAGTCAAAGGCCCCGTCCAGCCCCAGCTTGGCGGCGATATGGGCCACCGGCGCCGGTGCATCGCCACTCACCAGCCAGCTGGCAATGCCACGCTGGCGCAGGGTGGCGATGGCTTCCGGACTCTCGGGTCGCAGGGTATCAGCCAGCGCCGCGATACCGGCCACCACGCCGTCGATGGCGACCCAAACCCGGGTCGCCCCATCGGCGGCTTGTTCATCCTGTTGCGGCGGTTCAATGCCGAGCTGGGCCAGCAGGGAACCATTGCCGATGGCGACCCTGTGGCCCGCCACCTGACCGACTATGCCGGCACCGACCCGCACCTCTACCTCATCGGGCTGAGGCAGTATCGCCTCCTTGCCGACTGCCTCGCGCATCGCCAGCGCCAGCGGGTGTTCGCTCGCCTGCTGCAGGGCGGCAGCGAGGCGCAGTTGCTCGTCGTTGCCGCTCCAGCTGGCTAGCACGGGCTTGCCTTGGGTCAAAGTGCCTGTCTTGTCGAAGATCAGCGCCTTGATGGCGTGGGCCTTCTGCAGGGTATCCACATCCTTGATCAGGATGCCGTGACGGGCCGCCACCCCGGTGCCGGTGACGATGGCGGCAGGGGTCGCCAGCCCCAGCGCGCAGGGACAGGCGATCACCAGCACCGCCACCGCTGCCAGCAGCGCCTGAGCAAAGTCGTTGCTGATGGCGTACCACACCAGCAGGGTGAAAAAGGCGATGGCCATCACCACCGGTACGAACACGGCAGAGACCTTGTCCACCAGCTGTTGCAGCGGGGCCTTGCCCATCTGGGCGCTCTCCACCAGCGCGATGATCTTGTTGAGGCTGGAGTCCTCCCCCACTGTCGTGGCTTCGATCTCCAGCACGCCGGAGCGGTTGATGGCACCGCCCAGCACCTTGCCGCCCACACTGCGCGGCACCGGCAGGCTCTCGCCGGTGAGGATCGATTCGTCCAGTTCGCTGGCGCCGCTCACGATTCTGCCATCCACCGGCACCCGCTCACCCACCAGCACCCGCAGCCGATCGCCACGTAGCACCTCGTCGATAGCGACGCTCTGCCAACTCTCGCCACGCCAGACGGTGGCAGTTTCCGGTCGCAGCGCCATCAGTTCGCGAATGGCGGACTGGGTGCTGCGTCTGGCCCGTGCCTCCAGCAACTTGCCGAGAGAAATCAGGGTGATGATGATGGCGCTCGCCTCGAAATAGAGCTTGCCGCTGGCAGCCATCCCCAGCGTCAACAACAGATAGAGGCTGTAGAAGTAGGCCGCACTGGTGCCGGTGGCCACCAGCACATCCATATTGGCTGCGCGGTTCTTGATGGCGAGCCAGGCGCCGCGATAGAAACGGGCCCCGATCCAGAACTGCACCGGGGTGGCGAGCACCAGCTCCAGCCAGGCGGGTAGATGCCAGGGGAACAGTCCGGCCATGGCCAGCATCCCCACCAGCAGCGGCAGAGTCAGCAGCGCCGAGATGATGACCCGGGTCTGCGCCTGACGGGCTGTGGCGGCTTCCTGCGCTTCCCGCTCCAGCAACTGTTGGCGGCGGCCGCTGGCCGAGCCTTGTGCCAGCTGGGCGCCAAAGCCGAGCGCCTCGATCTGCTCGCGCAAAGCGGCGGGCGTCTGCATCCCGGGGACCAGTACGATCCGGGCCTGCTCGATAGAGAAGTTGACCTCGGCCGAGATAACGCCGGGCAGCGCGGCCAGCATCTTGTTCAGCCGAGCCGAGCAACCGGCACAGGTCATGCCGGTGATTTGAAACTGGATGGTCTCGCTTCCGTAGTCGTAACCCTGACTCTTGATGCTGTCGAGCACCGCAGGCAGGCGATCGGGGCTGGCCAGCTCGATGGCAGCCTGCTCCAGCGCGAAGTTGACGGTGGCCGATACCCCGTCGAGTTTGTTGAGACTGGCTGCGATGCGGCCTGCGCAGTTGGCGCAGCTCATGCCGCTGAGCGGCAATTGCAGATGAATGGGTGATTGAAGATGAGTGGTCATGTTGTTCCTCCCCGGAACCCGTCGGCACCACAAAACGCCGACTGGCAAACCCTAACCTTTACTGCAAGGGTAAACTCAAGCCACATGATCCACTTTTTGCAGATGAAAAAAACGGCGCCCGTTTGCTGCCAGAGAGCCAACGGGCGCCGCCTTCAACTATTGTGCGGTGTGAACTGCGACTCAGATACCGTACTGGGCGCGGTAAGCCTTCATGGCAGCCAGTTGCGCCGCCAGCTCCGGCTGCTCGGCCTGCTTCTCTTCCAGATAGGCAATCAGGTCGCTCATCTGAATGATGGCGATGATGTGGGCGCCGTAGTCACGCTCCACCTCCTGAATGGCGGAGAGCTCGCCCTTGCCCTTCTCCTGACGGTCCAGCGCGATCAGCACGCCCGCCAGCGAGGCGCCGTTGGCCTGGATCAGATCCATGGATTCACGGATGGCGGTGCCGGCGGTGATAACGTCGTCCACCAGCATGATGCGCCCCTTGAGCGGGCTGCCCACCAGATTGCCGCCCTCGCCGTGATCCTTGGCCTCCTTGCGGTTGAAGCACCAGGGCACATCCACATCGTGCTGCTCCACCAGCTGTACGGCGGTGGCGGAGGCGATGGGGATCCCCTTGTAGGCCGGGCCAAACAGCACATCAAACTCGATGCCGGCATCCATCAGAGCAGCGGCATAGAAGCGGCCGAGACGGGCCAGATCGCGGCCGCTGTTGAACAGACCGGCGTTGAAGAAGTAGGGGCTTTTACGACCGGATTTCAGGGTAAATTCACCGAATTTGAGGACCTGTTTCTCCAGGGCGAACTCGATAAATTGACGCTGGTAGGCTTTCATTCTGGCTCCTTGCTTGGCTTGTCGTTGTCTTGTGTGGGGGTATAAAAAAACGCGGTCAATGCCGCGTTTTTAAAATCAGGAGAGCGACTGCTTCTGCAGCGCAATGATGTCGGCGATGCCGCCCTTGGCGAGCGCCAGCATCTCCAGCAGCTCTTCATGGGTGAAGGGCTCGGCCTCCGCGGTGCCCTGCACCTCGATGATGCGACCATCTTCGGTCATCACCACGTTCATGTCGGTCTCGGCGGCGGAGTCTTCGATGTACTCCAGATCGCAGATGGCTTCGCCCTGATACATGCCGACGGAAACGGCGGCGATCATCTGCTTGAGCGGACTCTGCTTGATCATGCCCTTCTCCACCATCCAGTTCAGCGCATCCACCAGCGCCACACAGGCACCGGTAATGGAGGCGGTGCGGGTGCCGCCATCGGCTTGCAGCACGTCACAGTCAACTGTGATGGAGTGCTCGCCCAGCGCAGTCAGGTCTACCGCCGCGCGCAGGGAGCGGGCGATCAGACGGGAGATCTCCAGAGTGCGGCCACTCTGCTTGCCGGAGGCCGCTTCGCGGTTCATCCGGGAGTGAGTGGAGCGCGGCAGCATGCCGTACTCGGCGGTGACCCAGCCCTGATTCTTCCCTTTCAGGAAGCGCGGCACGCTGGTGTCGACGCTGGCGGTGCAGAGCACGCGAGTGTTACCGAACTCCACCAGCACTGAGCCTTCTGCATGTTTGGTGAAATTGCGGGTAATGGTAACCGGGCGAAGTTGCGCGGCACTGCGATCGCTTGGACGTGACATGGAACGGACCTCTGGGCTGGCTCAAATTGGCGGGGGATTATAAGTGATCCCGCCCCAAATATCAGCCGCTAAAACCACGGCATCGGCTGACGAGCAGGGCCGGGCTGAGTATACTGGCCGCACACTTCATCAAGCCCGGAACAATCAATGATTCACAGCATGACCGCCTACGCCCGCAAGGAACTCAAGGGCGACTGGGGCACAGCCGTTTGGGAAATCCGTTCGGTCAACCAGCGTTATCTGGAGACCTACATTCGCCTGCCGGAGCAACTGCGCAGCCTGGAGCCGGTTCTGCGTGAGCGTTTCCGCGCCAAACTGCAGCGCGGCAAGGTGGAGTGCAACCTGCGCTTCGAGGCCGCTCAGGCCGCAGCCAGCCAGCTCCATATCAATGAAGAGCTGGCCAAGCTCATCATCGACAGCGCCAGCTGGGTAATGAAAGAGGCGGGTCAGGGCCAGCTCAATCCGGTCGACGTACTGCGTTGGCCGGGCGTCATGGCTGCCGCCGAGCAGGACATGGACGCGGTCGCCACCGAGCTGCTCGGCGGTTTTGACCAGACCATGGAAGATTTTCTCGCCTCCCGCGCCAGCGAAGGGGCCAACCTCAAGGCGCTGATCGAACAGCGTCTGGCCGGTATTCAGGTGGAAGTGAAGAAGGTGCGCGTCCACCTGCCGCAGATCATCGAGTGGCAGCGCCAGAAGCTCACCGACCGTCTGGCCGAAGCCAAGGTGGAGCTGGATCCGGCCCGCATCGAGCAGGAGATCGTGCTGCTGGCCCAGAAGATCGACGTAGCCGAAGAGCTGGATCGTCTGGAGATGCACATCAGCGAGACCAACAAGATCATGAAGAAGGGTGGCGCCTGCGGCCGTCGTCTCGACTTTATGATGCAGGAGTTCAACCGCGAGTCGAACACGCTTGGTTCAAAGTCGATCAACGCCGAAGTGACCCAGTCCGCCGTCGAGCTGAAAGTCCTCATCGAGCAGATGCGCGAGCAAATCCAGAACATCGAATGATGGGTCGCTGACTATCCGGTTGTTACCTGCAAAAGAGCCCTTGATTCCTCAAGGGCTCTTTTATTTTCAGGCCATCGCACCTGTCGCCCGCCGCCGGTGAGTCAACGGCTGGGGAGAGCCCTAGCCTATGGGCATCACCAGCGCCGGTTGGTGAGGGTCGCTCAGCCGCTCGGCCAGATAGTCCACCAGCAGCCGCACCTTGGGGGAGAGGTGGCGGTTGTGGGGATAGAGGGCCCAGATTCCCTCCGCCGGGGCCCGCAGTTCAGGCAGCAACTCGATCAGCTCCCCTCGGGCCAGATGGTCGCTCACGTAGTAGTCCGGCAGCTGGATGATGCCGATCCCCTTGAGCGCCGCGTCCAGCAGGGCGTGGCCGCTGTTGCACTGCAGCAAGCCGCGCACCCGCACGCTGTGGGGGCGGCCATCCAGGGTGAAGTGCCACTCGTCGCTGTTGCCCACCAGACAGGTGTGGCGGGTCAGCTCGGAGAGGCTGTTGGGCATGCCGTGGCGGGCGGTGTAAGCCGGTGAGGCGCAGACATAGGGCACCCGCTGCGCCAGCTTGCGCGCTACCAGCGTCGAGTCCTTGAGATGACCGAGCCGCAGCGCCAGATCGTAGCCTTCGTGCACCAGATCCAGCAGCTGGTTGGTGAGGTTGAGGGTCACCTCCAGCTGGGGGAAACGCACCATGAAGTCATTCACCAGCGGGGCGATGCGGCTCTCGCCATAGGAGACGGAGTGATGCGCAGCGAGCCTTGCGGTACCGCCTGATGGCGCCCCACCGCCAGTTCCGCCTCATAGAGGTTGTCGAGCAGCTGACGGCAGTGGCGATAGTAGATCTCGCCAAGCTCGGTGAGCCGCACCTGACGGGTGGTGCGCAGCAGCAGCTTGGCCTGCAGCCGATCTTCCAGCTGTGCCACCTGACGGCTCACTTGCGCCACCGACACTCCCAGCTTGCGCGCCGCCGGGGTAAAGCCCCCCTGCTCCGCCACGCTGACAAATTCACAGATCCCTTCCCAGCCGAACATTATTACCTATGTGTAAAAGTGATTTGAGATTTGCCCTCATTATCACCAAATCGGCGGGAAACTACACTGACTGTCCGAACTCATCTCTGTTCACCCTGCTCAACAAGAAGGATGTCATTCATGGCACAGGTTCAAAGCATCAAGTGTAAAGCCGCCATCGCCTGGGGTCCGGGTCAGCCCCTCTCTATCGAAGAGGTCGAGGTCATGCCGCCACAAGCGGGCGAGGTGCGGGTGCGCATCGTCGCGACCGGCGTCTGCCACACCGATGCCTTCACCCTCTCCGGTGAGGATCCGGAAGGGGTCTTCCCCTGCATTCTCGGCCACGAGGGGGGCGGCATCGTCGAATCGGTCGGCGAGGGCGTCACCAGCGTCAAGGTGGGGGATCATGTAATCCCGCTCTACACCCCCGAGTGCGGCGAGTGCAAGTTCTGCAAATCCGGCAAGACCAACCTCTGCCAGAAGATCCGCGCCACCCAGGGCAAGGGGCTGATGCCGGACGGTACCACCCGTTTCTCGAAAGATGGCCAGCCCATCTATCACTACATGGGCACCTCCACCTTCAGCGAATACACGGTGCTGCCGGAGATCTCCATCGCCAAGGTAGACCCGGCCGCCCCGCTGGAAGAGGTCTGCCTGCTCGGCTGCGGCGTCACCACCGGCATAGGCGCCGTGATGAACACCGCCAAGGTGAAAGAGGGTGAGAGCGTAGCCATCTTCGGACTGGGTGGCATCGGCCTCTCGGCGGTGATCGGGGCTCGTCTGGCCAAGGCCGGTCGCATCATCGCCATCGACATCAACGAGAGCAAGTTCGAACTGGCCCGCAAGCTGGGCGCCACCGACTGCATCAACCCGAACGACTACGACAAACCGATTCAGGAGGTGATCGTCGAGCTGACCGACGGCGGCGTCGACTTCTCCTTCGAGTGCATCGGCAACGTCAAGGTGATGCGTGCGGCGCTGGAGTGCTGCCACAAGGGGTGGGGCGAGTCGGTCATCATCGGCGTCGCCGGAGCGGGTCAGGAGATCAGCACCCGTCCGTTCCAACTGGTGACCGGTCGGGTCTGGCGCGGCAGCGCCTTCGGCGGGGTTCGCGGTCGCAGCGAGCTACCGAGCTATGTGCAGCGCTATATGCAGGGTGAGTTCCGCCTCGATGACTTCATCACCCACACCATGGGGCTTGAGCAGATCAACGAGGCGTTCGATCTGATGCACGAAGGCAAGAGCATCCGCACCGTCATCCACTACTGAGCATGATCACCCCGCCCGCCATCGTGGGCGGGGTGCAGGAGTCCTTCGATGAATCTGGAGATTATCAGCAGCAACAAGAGCTTCGGCGGCTGGCACAAGCGTTATCGCCACCACGCCAGCGTGCTCGGCTGCGAGATGAATTTTGCCATCTATCTGCCGCCTCAGGCCCTCACCGGCCAGAAGGTGCCCGTGCTCTACTGGCTCAGCGGCCTCACCTGCACCGATGAGAACTTCATGCAGAAGGCGGGTGCCCAGCGTATCGCCGCCGAGCTCGGCATCGCCCTGGTGGCGCCGGACACCAGCCCCCGCGGCGACGGGGTGGCAGACGATCCCGGTTATGACCTCGGCATGGGGGCAGGTTTTTACGTCAATGCCAGCCAGAGCCCCTGGCAGGCGCACTACCAGATGTATGACTACGTCACCCGCGAGCTGCCTGACTTGATAGAGACTCACTTCCCGGTCTCGACCCGGCGCGCCATCAGCGGCCACTCCATGGGCGGTCACGGTGCGCTGATCGCCGCGTTGCGAGAGCCCGGTCGCTACCGCTCGGTGTCGGCGTTCAGCCCGATCTGCCATCCAAGCCGCTGCCCCTGGGGCCAGAAGGCGCTCGGTGCCTACCTCGGCAGCAATCCTCTGCTGTGGCAGGAGTGGGATGCCTGCCAGCTGCTGCGCCACCAGCCGGTTACACCGCTACCAACGTTGGTGGATGTGGGGCTGGATGATCCCTTCCTCGCCGAGCAGCTGCATATCGATGCGCTGGCCGAAGTGGCCGCCAGCAAGGAGTGGCCGCTGGAGCTCAACCGCCACGAGGGCTATGACCACAGCTACTACTTCGTGGCGAGCTTTATCGAGGCGCACCTGCGCTTTCACGCCCGCCACCTCTGATCAAAACAGGCCCGTTGCGGGCCTGTTTCAGTTGTGGTGATCGGTTGATATCAGCTGCCCGCTCGGGTCACGCCGCCGGAGCCTGCGATCTGCTGCTCCACCTTGGGATCGCCCCAATAAGCGATGTTACCTGAGCCGGCGATGCCGACTTTCAGCGTCTCCTGCGCCCGCACCGCCACATCACCGCTGCCGGCGATATTGACCTCTACCTCCTTGCCGCGCATCTCGCTCCCGAGCACATCGCCAGCACCGGCAATGTTCAGCTCGATGGCCTGTGCCGAACCGCTGCCCAGCTCCAGACTGCCGGTGCCTGCGATATTCCCTTCCAGCCGTTTCAGCTCCAGCTGACTGGCGACGATGTCACCGGTACCGGCCACCGACAGCACCAGCGAATCCCCCTTGAAGCCGCTCAGATCGCCGTTGCCGGTCCCGGCCAATGCCAGTTCGTTCAACACCGGCAAGGTGATGGTCAGCTCCAGCGGCTCGGTAGGCTCGAGCCGGTAACCCTCCTTCACCTCGATCTCCAGCTTGTCGCCGCTCTCGGTCAGCACCAGATAGGGCAGCAGGTTCTCCTGCCCCTTGATCAGGATGCCGCGCGGCTCCCCCGCTACCAGATGGAGGGTGGCAGGCACACCCGCCAGCACCCGGGTCACCCCGTCACCGAGCACCTGCTGGCGCTCGACCACAGCCCCCGTTCCGGTCACTCTGGTCTGATCCAGCCAGTGACACCCACTGAGCCCCGCCATCAACATGACAACCATCATCCATTTCATCGCTACTCTCCTCCTTATGTGTTGGCCATCCAGGGCCAATTGGTTTTCATGCTTTGCAAAGCGTGAGCCAAAAATTAACTTAATGATTCAAAAGGAAATAACCATTAAACCCAGAACAAACCGAAGAATTCGGAGAGCCATTTAGACCATATTTTGGTGAAAATAACCATTCTCGAACGGATATGATTGTGGCTGATTGGCGGGTCGCCTTGCCGGTCACTATGCTGACAGCCCGTGGAAGTTTTTAATTGCCCTGCCGGTCTGTTGAGCCAATAGTGGTACTTCGTGCGTACCAAGCTCTCCATTGCGGTAATGTCATTACCACTGTCTTGTCAGTCTTCACTGCCAACAAGGAGCCAGAGCGTGACCCAAGCAAGCCCTCTCTATGCCACCGCCACCGGTCTGCCGGAACCGACTCGCACCCCGCTGCTGACCGGCAGCGATCCCGAGCAGAAACGGCGCGAACTGCTCGCCTACTTCTGCCAGACCTTCGATCTCTACGACTCGCTGTTCGACTGTCTGATCGATGAGCGGGCCTGGTTCAACAAGGCGATCCCGCTGCGCCACCCGCTCATCTTCTACTACGGCCACACCGCCGCCTTCTTTATCAACAAGCTGCTAGCGGCACGCCTGATCGATCAGCGGCTGGATGCCCGCATCGAGGCCATGGTCGCCATCGGGGTGGACGAGATGAGCTGGGATGATCTGGACGAGACCCACTACGACTGGCCAAAAGTCACCGAGCTGCGCAGCTATCGAGCCAAAGTCCGTTCGCTGGTGTGCGATTTTATTCGCCAGATGCCGCTCACTCTGCCCATCGACTGGCAGAGCCCGGCCTGGGTGATCCTGATGGGGATAGAGCACGAGCGCATCCACCTCGAGACCTCCAGCGTGCTGATCCGCCAGTTGCCGCTCGCCTGGGTGCGGCCGCAGCCTTATTGGCCCGCCTGTACCGAAGCCCGCCACCGTATTGATCAGGTGCCCGCCAACAGCCTGCTGCCGGTGGCTGGCGGCAAGGTGAGCCTTGGCAAGCAGGACGCCACCTACGGCTGGGACAACGAATATGGCGAGCGCAACATCGAGCTGGCCCCGTTTCAGGCCAGCCGCATGCTGGTGAGCAATGCCGAGTACCTCGCCTTCGTCCAGGCGGGGGGCTATGGCCAGCAACAGTGGTGGGATGAGGAGGGGTGGGGCTGGTGCCAGTACGCCAAGGCGCAGATGCCCACCTTCTGGGTGGGTGACCCCGCCGAGCCCGAACAATTGCAACTGCGGCTGATGACCGAGCTGGTCGCCATGCCTTGGGACTGGCCAGTCGAGGTAAACCAGCTGGAGGCGGCTGCCTTCTGCCGCTGGAAGGCGGCCCGGACCGGACTCCCCATCCAGCTGCCGAGCGAGGCGGAGTGGATGCTGCTGCGCGAGCAGCTACCCGGCGATCAGCCGGACTGGACACAAGCCCCCGGCAATATCAATCTGGCCCGTTTTGCCTCCTCCTGCCCGGTGGATGCCTGCCCGCAAGGGGAGTTCTTCGATCTGGTAGGCAATGTCTGGCAGTGGACCAGCACCGCCATCGATGGTTTCGACGGCTTTAAAATCCACCCGCTCTACGACGACTTCTCTACCCCCACCTTTGATGGCAAGCACACCCTGATCAAGGGCGGCAGCTGGATCAGCACAGGTAACGAAGCGCTCAAATCATCCCGTTACGCCTTCCGGCGTCACTTCTTCCAGCATGCGGGTTTCCGCTATCTGGTCTCCCGTTATCAGGAACCCGTTATCGTGAATCCCTATGAAACCGACACGCTGGTCGCTCAGTACCTCGACTTCCAGTACGGCCCGAGCCACTTCGGGGTCGCCAACTACGCCAAGACGCTTGCTGATCTTGCTGGCGAGCTGTGCAGCAACCACCAGCGGGCGCTGGATATCGGCTGCGCCACCGGCCGCGCCAGCTTCGAACTGGCCCGCTACTTCCAGCATGTGGACGGGGTGGACTACTCGGCCCGCTTCATCGATGTGGCGCTGGCCCTCGCCAGCCAGGACAGCTTCCGCTACGCCATTCCGCTGGAGGGTGAACTGGTGGAGTATTGCGAGGCGCGCCTGTCGAGCCACGGGCTGGGGGCGAGTCAGGCTGAGCGCATCCACTTCAGTCAGGGGGATGCCTGCAACCTCAAGCCCAAATATGACCACTACGATCTGGTGCTCGCCTCCAACCTGATCGACCGGCTGCGGGAGCCCGCCCGCTTCCTGCGGGATATCGCCCCGCGGCTGCGCAGCGGTGGCCTGCTGGTGCTCACCAGCCCCTATACCTGGCTGGCGGAATATACCCCGCCCGCCAACTGGCTCGGCGGCATTCGCGAAAACGGCGAGGCGCTCACCACCTATCAGGCGCTGCAACGGCTGCTGGCGGCGGAGTTCGAGGAGCACTGCCCGCCCCGGGATGTGCCTTTCGTCATCCGCGAGACCGCCCGCAAGTACCAGCACACGGTGGCGCAGCTGACCGTCTGGCGCAAACGCTAGCACGCCGGTCGACATGCAGATGAGAAGAGGGAGGCCAACGGGCCTCCCTCTTGTTATGGCTGTCAAAACGGCGCGAGTATCAATGCCCCTGCTCGTGATAGCGGCGCGCCAGCACGGCGCAGACCATCAGCTGGATCTGGTGGAAGATCATCAGCGGCAGCACCATCACCCCGACGCTGGCGGCCGGGAACATGACGTTGGCCATCGGCACCCCGTTGGCCAGACTCTTCTTGGAGCCGCAGAAGACGATGGTGATCTCGTCCGCCTTGTCGAAGCCGAGGCGACGGCTGATCCAGACGTTCCAGCAGAGCACCAGCGCCAGCAAGACGCAGCTCAGCAGCACGATACTGGCCAGATCGTACCAACCGACCTGGTGCCAAATCCCCTGCACCACCGCCTCGCTGAAGGCGACATAGACCACCAGCAGGATGGAGCTCTGATCCAGCTTGCCGATGAGCGGACGGTGGCTGTCGACCCAGCGACCGATCAGCGGACGCGACAGGTGGCCGACCACGAACGGCAGCATCAGCTGCATCATGATGGACTGGATGGAGTGCCAGGTGTCGATCCCCTCCCCCTGTACATGGATCATCATCCCCACCAGCACCGGTGAGAGAAAGATACCGAGGATGCTAGAGGCCGAGGCGCTGCACACCGCCGCCGACACATTGCCCCCCGCCATCGAGGTGAAGGCGATGGCCGACTGCACGGTGGCAGGCAGAGCGCAGAGATAGAGGAAACCGAGGTTGATAGCCGGGCTCAGCCAGCCCGGTACCAGCGGGGTGAGCAGCAGCCCGAGCAGCGGAAACAGCACGAAGGTGCTGAGCATCACCACCAGATGGAGCCGCCAGTGGCCGAGGCCCGCCAGCAGGTTCTGGCGCGACAGCTTGGCGCCATGCATGAAGAACAGCAGCGCCACCGCCAGCTTGGTCAGCAGACCGAACCAGACGGCCACCTGCCCCTCGCAGGGAAAGAGGGAGGCCAGGGTGACCACCGCAATCAACACAACAGTAAAGGGATCCAGACGCACGAAAGGTCTCCATCAGAAGGGCATCCTGCTGCCGTGGCGACAGTCAGGATTGGGGAGGACAAGAAACAGAGCGGGAGATGTCTGGCACCTCCCGCTAAAACGAACCTCCAGCTTACCCCGATAACGGAGAGGCGCAACGTTGTGCAGCGGTTAATTGTTCATCAATGCTTAACGCCTTTGCTTTGTCGAATAGCGGAAGTTGATGAGCCGCGGCCAGATAGCGCCAAACCGGCGCGAAATGGATAAAAAAACGGGCGACCCAGGCCGCCCGTCTCGTTTTTTCGCTCAGCCGATCAGCGCTGGCTGGCCAGCTTGCCGTTGCCGGTTTTCTTCTCATTGCCGGCGAGCTTGCGAGCCTGCCGCTTCTCGAAGCGGGAGATCCACCAGTAGGCCAGCGCCGAAAAGACCGCGGTCATAAAGACGTTGATGAAGAAGGCGCGCACCAGATCCACCCCGGCCGGGAAGGCGGAGGCGCTCATGCTCACCACGAAGATGGCGATCAGCACCGACACCACGCCCATCCCGAACTTGCGCGACCCCATGCGGAAGTCGCGGGGGGTGTCGTCATGTTTCCAGCGGAACACGAAGTAGGCCACCATGATGAAGATCGGCGGCAGCATGGCTGTGCCGGCGGTGAGGTTGATGGCGGTGTTCATCATCTGCTGCACCGACTCGGAGCCGAAGCCGTTGACCACCAGCATCGCGAACACGAAGACAAACTGCCACCAGGCGGCGCGCACCGGCACGCCGTGCTCGTTGAGCTGGGTGGTCTTCTCGCCGTAAACCCCCTGCGGGATCTCGGAGAAGTGGATCTTCACCGGTGCCGAGGTCCACATCATCATGGATCCGAACATGGCGATAAACAGCACCACGCCGACGAAGCGGCCCACCAGCGCCGCGGAGAGCCCGAAGTACTGGGCCATGCCGGTGAAGATCTCCACCATGCCGCCGGCATAGGTGAGGCTCTCGCGCGGCACGAACACGTTCACCAGCAGAGAACCTACCGCATACATGGCACCGATGACGATACCGGCACTGATGATCACCTTGATGAAGGACTTCTGGCCCCCCTTCACATCATTGAGGTAGGCCGCTGCCGTTTCGGCACCGCCCGCCGCCTGGAAGATCCAGCACATGATGCCGAGGGTCGCCCAGTTGACGGTGGGAGTCATTGCCTCCAGCGTGATGGGCTGGGCCGGCACATGATCGCCACTCAGAGCCATCAGGGCGCCCAGCACATAGATGGCGAACAGGGCAAACACCCCGTAGGCCACGATCTCGGCAATCTTGCCAAGCCAGCTCGCCCCCTTGGTGGAGATGTGAGTCGCCGCCGCAAACAGCACGATGGAGATGATCGAGGTGACCATGGGCGAGAAGCTGTACTCATAGCCCAGCATGGCGTAAGAGGCGTAGGCGATGACGTTGGGCAGCAGGGAGACGAACCAGAACAGGTTCACGAACCAGTAGAGAAACGAGCCCAGATAGGCCATCCGGGTGCCGAGCGGCTTTTTCAGCCAGTCGTACATCCCCGACTCGGAGTTTTTATTGGCCGAGACGAACTCGGCGATGATGAAGACGAACGGGATGAAGTAGACGATGGTCGCCAGCAGGAAGATGGGGGCGGAGCTGAGCCCCAGCTCGATGTTGTTGTTGACGATGTTGCGCACGTTGAACACGGCGGCAAAGGTCATCGACAACAGGGCAAACTTGCCTATGGTGCCGCGTACGGATTCAGACATGGTGTCCTCCAGTGGACTCGCGCTCCCTGCGGGTAACGCTGTGACTCTGTGATGTGTTCGGCAAGGGTCTGTCGGCCCCGCGCTTTACTCTCTTGTTATGATCGGGCCGCGAGGACGGCCTCGTTGGTGAACCGGTGCCGTCTCCCGCACCGGCTCGCAATACCATTCAGACGATCGGAGTGCCCGGCGCCATCGGCACCCGCGGTTGCAGCAGCACGCTCTGGCTCTCGTCCGGGGTCTCGGCGCAGAGCAACATGCACTCGGATCGCTCACCGCGCATTTTGGTGGGCTTAAGGTTGGTCAGTACCACCACCTCGCTGCCCATCAGCTCCTCTTCGCTGTAGTAAGGCACCAGACTGGTGACGGTCTGCAGCGGCCGCTCGCCACCCACGTCGATCTGGACGATGTAGAGTTTGTCGGCCCCGGGGTGACGCACCACCTCCAGCACCTTGCCCACCTTCATCTCGACCCGTTTGAATTCGGCAAACTCGATCGTCTCGCTCATGCTCTTTTCCTTTTCTGGTTCAACGGTTTGCGGGTGGCCAACGGCCACCCGGTTTGATTGGGATTCAATGCAGTGGCTATGGCGTCTGCATGGCAACCTGCGCTGTCGGCTCGGCCTCTTTGGCACGCGCTTCGGCACTGAGGGAGGCCTCGTATCTGTTGTATTTCCACCAGGCGAAGCCGAGGAAAATCACGATCCCGCCGACGTTGTAGAAGATGATGGTCATGATGTCGGCGCCGGTCGGGAAGGTGGAGGCGAGGAAGCCCACCGAGAAGATGGCGATCAGCACCGAGACCACGGCGATGCCGGTGGTGCGCGAACCCATCCTGAACTCCCGCGGCAGGTGGTCGAGCTTCAAACGCAGATTGAGGTAGGCCAGCATGATGAACAGCGGCGGCAGCATGGAGGCGGCGGCGGTCATGTTGATGACGGTGTTCATCAGATCCTGCGCTGTGTTGGAGCCCAGGGTCGGGATCACCATCAGCGGCAGCACGATGAGGTACTGGATCCAGGCAGCACGGGCGGGCACGCCGTTCTCGTTCAGCTCGACGGTTTTCTTGCCAAAGATGCCGGCCGGGATTTCGGAGAAGAAGATCTTCACCGGGGTCGCGGTCCACATCAGCAGGGAGCCGAACATGGCGGTGAAGGAGACCAGCCCGACAAAGCGGTTCATCAGGATCTCCGGCAGGCCGAAGTAGGCTGCCAGCCCTTCAAACACCTGCACCGAGCCGCCGGTATATTTCAGGGTACCGCTCGGCACGAACACGTTGATCAGCAGGGAGGCGATGGAGTAGAGCACGCCGATAAAGATCCCGGCGATGATGATCACCTTCACGAATGACTTGGAGCCCCCCTTCACGTCATTGACGTAGACCGCCACCGACTCGGCGCCACCGGCTGCCATAAAGATCCAGGTGGTGATACCGAGGAAGGCCCAGCTGAAATCGGGGACCATGGCCTCTACCGTGATGGGGTCAGCCGGTTGCACACCGCCCACCAGAGCCGCACCTGCCAGCAGAATGTAGGAGAGGGTCAGCAGCAGCATCAGGGACGAGGTCACCGAGGTGATGGGGCCGAGCATCTTGGCGCCGTTGGTGGAGACGTAGGTGGCAAAGGCAAACAGCACCATGCTCAACGCCGTGGTCGCCACCGGGGTGAGAATGTACTCGTAGCCGAGGAAGGCATAGGAGGCGTAGGCGATAACCCGCGGCAGCAGCGAGGTGAAGAAGAACAGGTTCACGAACCAGTAGGTGTAGGCGGAGATGAAGGCCCAGCGACCGCCGAGGGAGCTCTTCACCCAGGCATAAACCCCCGCTTCGGAGTTCTTATTCAGTGACACAAATTCCGCAATGATCAGACAAAACGGAATGAAGTAAAAAATGGTGGCCAGAAAGAACATCGGGGCCGAGGCCAGACCGATTTCGATGTTGTTGTTGATGACGTTGTTGAAGCTGAATACCGCCGCGAAGGTGAGCGACAGCAGACCAAACTTGCCTATCGTATTGCGTTTGGAATCAGACATGGTGCATCTCCAGACCTGTAGTTATCTCGCGAAAGGGCGGGGCATGATTTGTAGGGTGAGCCCCGCCCTTCCGGCTTTTGTCAGTGCAGAACCGGCGGCTTGTTATTTGTTCTTGAAGTAGCCGCCTTCGACGGTGACCTTGATGATCACTTTGCGCACCGGCCCGTCGCCGACGAACCGGTAGGCTTCATCGTTCTCGAAGATCACCACCTGACCGTTGCCGACTTTCTGGCGCTCACGCACCTCGCCGGCCAGCCACTCGCGGTCGGTGGTGTCGTCATAGGCCTGCTCGACCCGCAGATCCGGCTTGGCAGCCCACTCCACCGTCTCTTCCCCTTCCAGGTAGTAGTGGACGTCGAAGTAGCGGCGCTGCCCCTCGAACAGTGAGGTGGCCGGGCTGGCCCCCTCCTGCAAGCGGTAGGTGAGGGAGTCACCGATGGAGTGGCAGATGCCGGGCTTGAGGTTCGGCAGGTTGTTGATGGCCTCCACGCAGCGGCCCCACTTCTTGCCCTCCCGGTAGATGTTTTTGAACAGGGTCAGGTTGTCCAGGGTGATCATGCGAGGTTCCTCCCGCCGTTGATGGTGAGGTCGAGCCCGGCCAGCGCAGCCGGATTGAGGTTGCCACGGGCGATGGGCAGCAGGGTCAGGCCGAAGCAGAACGGCTCGAAGCGCACCCGCCAGGAGTCCAGCACCTCGGAGCCCCAGGAGTTGGAGCCGAGCCCCAGTACCTTGTGATCCAGATTGAGGGTGAGATAACCGCTCGGTTCCAGCTCGTTGATGTGCTGCGCCGCGTGGATATGCTCCCAGCTGTAGGGCCAGACGCTCAGGTTGATGGGGGCATCAGGCCGCACGTAGAGACCGGCGCCGTGGCGGTTGGTCAGGGTCGCCCAGCGCACCTGCTGGCGGTTGCCGTTGTCCTGCGGGAAGGGGTAGTGCTCCCACATCTCGCCGACTGTGCTCTGGAAGCTGTCGATCCAGTTGCTCTGGCGGCTGTCCTGATAGTTTTCGCCCGGCCCCATGCCGTAGTAATGCACCCGGTCGAGATCCTGACGAATGCCCAGCTCGAAGCCGATCTTGGGGATGATGTCGTCATAACCGCCGTAGGGCTGACCGGACAGTGCCACGTGCAGCTGACCGTTCGGGCTCAGGGTGTAGACGTAGCGGCAGCGCATACCGAAGTCGAACACCGGCGGCGCGATCAGGCTCTCCACCGTCACCTCGACCGCCTCACCCAGCTGGCGCCAGCTCAGAGTGCGGAAGTGCTCCTGCATGATCTGCAGGTGGTTCGGGTGCCACAGGCTCTCGTACTCCTGCTTGTGGTTGTCGATCATCGGCTTGAAGAAGGTGAGGCGCGGCGAGCGCTCGATGAGCTCATTGCCATCCTGCTGCCAGCTCACCAGCTTGCCGTCGAGGCGTGAGAAGCGCAGGGCAAAGCCGCTTCCGCTCAGGGTCAGGTCGAGGCGCTCGTCGGCGATATGCAACGGAGTGGCGTTGGGGTTGGCAAAGGGTCGCAGCTGGCGAGTCGACTCTTTCAGCTGGAACTGGTACTGGCCCAGCTCGTGCTCCGCCGCGCTGTAACGGGTGGCACTGGCCTTGATGACCCGCAGCTGAACGAAGGTTTCCCGCCCATCAAGCGTGGGCAATTCGAGTTGCAGCTCTGTGATGGCACCGGGAGCCACCCCTTCCAGCCGGATTTGCTGACTGGCCAGCAGTTCGCCCTCGGCCTTCACTTCAACCAGCAGGCGGATGTCGTCGAGAGTGGAGAACCAGTAGCGGTTTTCCACCGCCAGCTTGCCGCTCGCCAGATCCAGCGCGCGCACCTTGACCGGGCAGATCACCTGCTTGTATTCGCGCAGGCCCGGCCCAGGGGTTTGATCCGGATAGATGAGGCCATCCATGCAGAAGTTATAGTTGTTGGGGTAGTCGCCGTAGTCGCCGCCGTACTTGTAGACGGGGCGCCCCTGCTCGTCCTGATCCAGAATGCCGTGATCGCACCACTCCCAGATGTAGTGACCCTGAATGTGGGGATGGCGGTCGAACACCTGCTGGTATTCGCTGAGGCCACCCGGGCCGTTGCCCATGGCGTGGGCGTATTCACAGAGGATGCGTGGCTTCTCCATCGGGAACTCGCCGAAGCAGTTCATCTGGGATACGCGCGAATACATGGTACTCACCACATCCACCACCTCGGCATCGCGATCCTCTTCGTAGTGCACCAGCCGGGTCGGGTCGATCGCCTTGCAGCGCTGGTACATGGCTCTGATGTTGCAGCCGTAGCCGGACTCGTTGCCGAGCGACCAGATGATGATGGAGGGGTGGTTCTTCTGGGCGTGCACGTGGCGCTCTATGCGATCCACGAACACCGGCTCCCAGAAGGGGTCGTCGGTGATGCGGCTGAGATCGCCGACGTTGGCAAAACCGTGGGTCTCCACGTCGGTCTCCGCCATCACAAACAGACCGTACTGGTCGCACAGCTCGTAGAAGCGCGGGTCGTTCGGGTAGTGGGCGGTGCGCACCGAGTTGAGGTTGTGCTGCTTCATCAGCACGATATCGCGTTCAACACGGTCCATGCCGACCGCACGGCTCTTGAGGTGGTCGTTGTCGTGACGGTTCACCCCGTGCAGCTTGAGGTAGTGGCCGTTGACGTAGAAGAGGCCATCCTTGACCTTGATTTCACGCACCCCGACCCGCTGCGGGATCACTTCCAGCAGCTCGCCCTGACCGTTGTAGAGGGAGAGTTGCAGCTGATAGAGGTAAGGGTCTTCGGCGCTCCACAGATGGGGGTTGGCCAGATCCAGCGTGAAGTGGCAATCACACTTGCCATCGATGGCGAGATGGTCGAGCGAGCCGCTGGCGATCTCACTGCCCTGATCCAGCAGGGACCAGACCAGACGGTGATCACGGGCGGGAGCCCCCAGATTTTCCAACTGGATATCGCAGCTCAGGGTGGCGCTTTGATTGTCATCAGCCAGCGCGGTGCGGATAAAGAAGTCCTGCACATGGGCGGCCGGTTTGCCCACCAGATAGACGTCGCGGAAGATCCCAGCCATCCACCACATGTCCTGATCTTCGATATAGGTGGAGTCAGCCCACTGCATCACCCGCACTGACAGCAGGTTCTCGCCAATGTTGGCGTAGGCACTGATATCGAACTCGGCGGTGAGGCGGCTCCCCTTGCTGAAGCCGACATAGTGGCCGTTCACATAGACCTCGAAGTAGGTTTCCACCCCGTCAAACTTGATGATCACCTGCTCCCCATCCCAGGCCGGGCTCAGCGTGAAGCTGCGCTGATAGGCGCCGGTGGGGTTGTGGGTCGGCACGAAGGGCACGTCGATGGGGAAGGGAAAGCCTTCGTCGGTGTACTGCAGCTGGCCGTGCCCTTCCATCTGCCACATGTTGGGCACGGTGATCTGGCCCCACTCGCTCATGGGGCTGTGATAGAAGGCCTCCGGCACCTGCAGGGGGTGGTCGAAGTAGTGGAACTGCCACTGGCCGCCAAGGCTCAGAAAACGGCGGCTCAGCTCGCGCTGCATGGTGGCCGCCAGCGCGTGGTCGGCATAAGAGAAGAAGTAGGCGCGCGGGGCCAGCCTGTTTTCACCAACGAATTGGACGTTTTCCCAGTTATTCACATGTCCTCCCGGAACAAGGCAACTTTGACTGGGTAAACTCTAGATAAAAATTTACTAAATATCAGCTTTGGATTGGTAAAGTTTTAACCTGATCACAATGAACAGATGGTTTTGTGAGCGAGATCAGAAGCGGGAGATAAAGGAAGGCAAGATATGGATGAGTGGCATGGATGTTGATGGCAGCTGGCTGATTAGCAATAAAATCAACTATAAAACAATATGATATGAAGTTGTTGGATGATATGGGAAAGAGGTTTGCTTGGGAGAGGTGTCGCACCACCGCAAGATGGCACGACTAAAAAGCAGAATGTTTTACTAAAATCAGCGAGTGGTACCACGCAGGGTCAACTTGCTCGGTACCAGCACCCGAAGGGGAATATCCCGCTCGTCTCGCAGCCGCTCAACCAGCAGATTGACCCCCTGGGAGCCCATCAACTCGGAGTGGATCCGCACCGTAGAGAGCGGCGGGAAGGTGAACTTGGCGGTCGGAATATCGTTGACGCTGATAAGCTCGATCTGCTGGGGAATCGCCAATCCCTTCTCATGAATGGCACGCAGCACACCAATGGCGATGGAATCGGAGGCAACGAACAGCGCCTTGGGCCAGTCACCCGCCAGCATCTCCTTCGCCAACTGGTAGCCGGAGGCACTGGAGAAATCCCCACGATAGAGGTCGCTCTCCTGCACCACCCCCAACCGCTGGCCATAATCCCGGAAGGCCAGTTCGCGCAGATCCGGATTCTCATCCTGGCCACCGATATAACCGATGCGCTGGTGCCCCTGCGCAATAAAGTAGTCGACGACCTGCTGGCTGATCAGAGCGAGATCCACATCGACCGAGTCAAACTCTCCCTGTGAACGGCAGTCAACAAACACCAGCTGGCTGGAACAAGCCCTTAGCTGGACGAGACGCTCGGCTGTGAGGGTGCCGACCACCAGAATGCCATCCACGGAGCTCAGTTCGCGCCCTTCACCGCAGTTGTAGAGATGAGTCAGTTCGATATTGAGGCGGGCACTCTGGGTCTCGATGCCATAGCGGATAGCGAGATAGTAAGGGTCGTTGACCTCGGTACTCTGGGGATAGGCATAGACCACCAGAAAGTGCAGCTTGCTCTTGTGTACCCCCTTGCGGGCGCTGCTGGTCTTGTACTCCAGCCGTTCGGCAATCTCGAAGATCCGCTGCTTGGTCTCTTCCTTGACGCTCAGGCTGGGATCCTCGTTCAGTACCCGGGATACCGTGGCGAGAGAAACCCCCGCTTCCTGTGCAATTTCCTTCAACGTAGCCATCAATACCTCGCTGGCAGCATCACGTGTTAATCGGCAACGGCTAAAGAGTAACGGGCAATCCCTTGATAGCCCAGCACTTTTACTAAAATGCCGGCGGCAGGGCAGTTTTTTGAATTGCAGAAATGCAAAAAGGCCTCCCGAATGGGAGGCCTCTTCTAAATAGGTGCCTGACAGTGTCCTACTCTCGCATGGCGAATGCCACACTACCATCGGCGCTACCGCGTTTCACTTCTGAGTTCGGCATGGGA
>NZ_JAAKUB010000019.1:0-97405 GCF_049174935.1 Aeromonas sp. 600886
TGTTCGTTTCACACCTTGTCCCATCGGGTTCTCCATGTATTGGGGGGAAAGGTGTAAACCATATTCAGGACGGGACACCAGCCACACTGAAGGCAGCTCACCATCTCCCCTTTTAAAGCCCGTTATTAAGTGGATCATGTTGATATGGTGCCACATGGCAGCATGAATCATGCTCGTCACAGGAGGGGCATAGGGTGGATACGGCATATTTCTCCAAGGTGGGTTCCTGCTGCCAATGTCGATGATGCGCACCACTTTGGGGCGAAAGCACCATAACAGAGCAAGCCACCCTCGGATGCCGCTTGCGCCCAAGCGATGTCGACGCTACTGCTTATTGCCTTCCCCGTCTGGTCCCTCTCCCTCGCTCCCTTGATATGCGGCATAAAAAAGTCGGCCCCAAGGCCGACTCGCTGCATACGGTGACAGGCTTTCCTTATTTGAGATATTTACCGTCAACGCCCACCTTGCCCGGGCCGTTCAGTACCCAGATCCGTGCCGAATAGGCGGGCACCGCAAAGCTCAGACTGCCGTTGCTGACGTTCTGACTCGCGCCGGTCACCGCATCCGTATAGGTGCCGTTCTTCAGGCCACTCAGGTTTATTTGCTGGGCCGAATTGGCCGCTAGGCCCACGGCAGCGTAGCTGCCTTGAGCGCTCAGGTCACGCACGAAGCTGATGCCGCTGCCCCACTCGTTCACCTGGCTCATGGGCGCCTTCTGCAGGGCGGGCACCGCCTTGCGGATCTGGTTCAGGCGCTTGATGTGCTGGTAGAGCGGGTGGCTCGGGGTGGCCGGGTTGTCCAGCACCTCCCCGTAGTAGGCACGACCAGTCTGATCCACCGTCATGGTGGCCCCGTCGATATCCTGGGGCTTGCCCGCCTGGAACATCACCTCCTCCCCGTAGTAGAGGGTCGGGATGCCCCGCGCCGTCCAGAGCAGGTTGTAGGTCATGGCCGCATTGCCCTCTTCCCCGCCGTAGCGGTACTTGAAGTCGTTGTCCGGCCCCACGTCATGGTTCTGGAAGAAGGTGATGAGCTTGGTGGCATCCCCATAGACCCAGTCCATGGCAAAGATCCCGCCCACCCCGCCAAAGCTCCCCCGGGTGACGTTGTCACGGAAGGTGGAGAAGAGGGAAAAGTCCAGCACCGAGAGGCCGGAATCGCCCCCTGCCCTGGGATCCGCCGGGTTCGGCGTGGTGCGGGTATACCACCAGGGACGGATCACCGCCGAGGCATTGTCGTTGGCCAGCTCAGAGCCCCAGCCGGTACCCTTGACCAGGTTCTCGCCAAAGACGAACAACCCCGGCTTGTGGGCCTGCCAGTCGTGGACATAGGTCAGCAGCTCGTCCCGCTCGATGTGCTTCAAGGTATCGATGCGAATGGCGTCAACCCCCATGTCGAGGTACTGGCGGATGGCGCCGTTGAGGTAATCCTTGACGTTCTGGTTGCCGGTGGCGAGATCGATGCAATCCCCCGCCATGTGTTTGCGCTGCAGGGCGAGCGGGCTCTCCCAGTCACCGCCTGACATGAAACCGTCCAGGTGATACCAGGCGGGATCCAGGGTCTGGGCGTCGATGCCGAAGAAGCGGTTGGGGTTGTAGCCAGCACTCGGCACGGTGGCGTCCGTCTTGGGGTCCACCAGAGGCTGGGTGCCCGCCGGATCGGACTGGCAGCGGGCCTTGTACCAGTCGGGAGCCACCGGGTTGTCGTCGTCACAGCGGTTGGCGCTGGCGTAGTCCCCGAGGTTGCCCTGATAGGGGCCGTTGTTGATGAGCCCCTGGCTCGACCCCGCCGGTACGTAGTATTTGACGGGCAGGCGATCGATCCAGGTCTTGCCGCGCAGGCCGTACTGGCTCGAGTGGTTGAGCACCACATCCTGGATCACCTTGAGCCCCTTGGCGTGGGCCGCCTGGATGAACTCCCGGTAACCCGCCCCCGGCGACTCCAGACGGGGATCGACCCGGTAGAAGTCGTAGGCGTGGTAGCCGTGGTAGTCGAGGCCGGAGCGATTCTCCACCGGTGGCGTCACCCAGATGGCGGTGAAGCCGAGATCCTTGATGTAGTCGAGCTTGGCGATCAAGCCCTTGAAGTCGCCGCGCCAATGGGGATCCCCCGCCTTGTAGCGATCCCGGTTATGGTAGTTGTTGCTGGCATCGCCATCATAGAAGCGGGCGGTCAGCAGGAAGTAGATGCTCTCGGCACGAAAATCGCCGCTCGCCACCCCCTGCTCGCCGATACGGTACTCGAAGCGCTGCTCGCGCTGATTGCCGCTGGCGTCAATGGCAAGGGTGCGGATCACCAGATCGGTGCCGCTCCCCTTGTCGCTCGCCACCAGGGGCTGGCCTGCATAGCGGGCCGACGCCGTGGTGGGCTGGCTGCCGTCCGTGGTGAAATGCACGGCGGGGGCGCTGTCCTGATCGTCGCTCACCCCCAGGGTGATGGACTGGTTGTCCAGATAACTCCCCGGGGCCGGGGTGACCGTCACCGTGGGGGCCTGCAGATCGGCCCCAGCCAGCGTCTCCACCTCGATGGCCTTGCGCAGGCTGTCAAAGCAGATGCGATAGCGGGTGTTGGCGCTGACCAGGTAATCCTGGGCCGGATACGCCTCGGTCCAGTCCCCCTTGTGGTCAATCTTGAAGCGGGGGTTGTTGCTGCCAAAGGCCTGCTCGGTGCAGAAGGTGGTACCATCCTCGCTGGTCATTGGGGTGAGCCCCCAGTTGTTGGTCGTGCCCCGGAAGTACCAGCTGTCGCTGCTCTGTCCTGCCCCGACCACCACGCTCACACTGCTGCTGCCCTTGGCGCCCTGATCGTCGGTGACCGTGAGGCCATAGGTGAAGGTGCCGGTCTGGGTGGTACTGACGACGATGCTCTCCGTGGTCTCGCCGCTGCTCCACAGATAGCTCGTGATCTGGCCGTCGGGATCCGTAGAGTCGCTGCCGCTCAAGGTCAGTGACGCCCCCTGGGTCACATTCACCGTGCCCCCCGGGGTGATGACCGCGAGCGGCGGCTGGTTGTCATCCCCAAGGGGGGTGATGCTGTAGACCAGGGTCTGGTCGTTGACCTGGATGCGCACCGTACCCACGGCGCTCCAGAAGATGTCGCCGCCACTTTTCTCCAGCACGCCGTCGCCGTTGCTGTCGCCAAAGTTGACGGCCCAGTCGCCAGCCTGATCAAACTTGAGGCGCTGGCTCGCCTTGCCATCCATGTAGGCTTCCACCTGCCATAGGTGATCCCCTACCAGAGTCATGGGTAGGCTGGCCCAGCCGTTGAAGGTGCCGCGTACGTTGAGTTGCGGCAAGGTGCTGGCAAACCCCGAGGCCTCGCAACTGGCCACCGCCGTCGCGCTCACCGCCTGAGTGCTGGCGTTGATGCGGATCTGGTACGCCGTGTTGGCATTGACCCCGTAGTCGGCCGCCGGGTAGCTCTGCTGCCAGTTGCCGTACCTGTCTATCTTGAAGCGCGGTCCGCCGCTGGCATCCCCGCTCACGAAGCGCTGGCAGGTATCAAAATTGACGCCGTCCGTCGACGTCATGGCGGTCGCCGCCCATCCATTCGCGGTGCCCCGGAAGAACCACTCCGCCGCCGACGTCGGCGCCGTGATCAGGGTTCCCAACAATCCGGCCGCGAGTATCCATCTAGCCATTGATAGTCCTTTATTTTCATTGTTTTGTGTGTGATGCCGGTGTGCCCCGGCATTCCCCCATCCGCTACAGTCCCGCCTTCGGATGAGCCCGATCAGTCTAGAGTTCCCCATAACCAATTCATGGCGAATGCGCGCAAAATGTGACCACCATCGACTTCGCTATTGGCTGTATGTGATTGATAGCGCTTTCATTTCCATGCAACACCGATTTGCAGGGAGGAGTGACCAACCTGATCCATTGACTCGGCGGACGAGGTGAAGTGGGGTAAGATGGCGACATTGTTTCTCTCCTCCGCCTTCGCTGGCGAGGAACCGTGCGCAGGAACCGCCTTGAACTATCGCAACGAATCCGGCCAAAACAGGCAACAGCAGGTCTTTACCGTCACCCGCCTCAACAGCGCCGTGCGCATGATCCTGGAGCAAGATCTGGGGCTGGTGTGGCTGACCGGCGAGCTCTCCAACCTGGCGATGCCAAGCTCCGGCCACTGGTATTTCTCGCTTAAGGACATATCGGCGCAGGTGCGCTGCGCCATGTTCAAGGGCAACAACCGGCGGGTGGCCTTTCGCCCGCAGGATGGCATGCAGGTACTGGTGCAGGCGCGAGTTTCCCTCTATGAGCCGCGCGGCGACTACCAGCTGATCATCGAGTCGATGCAACCTGCAGGCGATGGCGTGCTGGCGCTGCGTTTTGAAGAGCTCAAGCGCCGCCTCGGCGCCGAGGGGCTGTTTGACGAGAGCCGCAAGCGGCCGCTGCCCCGCGAACCGCGCGCGGTAGGCCTCATTACCTCCGCCACCGGTGCGGCTTTGCACGATATGCTGACGGTGCTTAAACGGCGTGCGCCGGATCTACCGGTCTTTATCTACCCGACTCAGGTACAGGGGAGCGCCGCCATCAGCCAGATCGTCGCGGCGATCGCCAAAGCGAACCAGCGCGCCGAGGTGGATGTGCTGATCGTCGGGCGCGGCGGCGGGTCGCTCGAAGATCTCTGGTGCTTTAACGAAGAGGCGGTGGCGCGTGCCATTGCCCACTCCGCCATACCAGTGGTGAGCGCGGTGGGCCACGAGGTGGATGTCACCATCAGCGACTTTGCCGCCGACTTGCGCGCCCCTACCCCATCGGCCGCCGCCGAGCTGGTGGCGCCGGATCAGAGCGCCCGAGCCCAGCGTCTCGTTCACCTCAAGCAGCGACTGCTGCAGGCGATGAGCCGCCAGCAGACCGCCGCCCGCCACGATTTCATCCTGCTGCAAAAGCGGCTCGACCATCAGGATCCGAAGCGGCGGCTGGAGCAACAATCCCAGCGACTCGACGAGCTCTCCACCCGTTTGCAGCAACTGCTGCGCCAGCGGCTGCATCAGGGTGAGCGGCGCCTCACCAACCTTGAACTGCGCCTGCAGGGCAAGAGTCCGGAGCGCCTCTTGGCAGCTGGCAAACGCCGCCATCAGCTGGCCGAGGAGCGGCTTCATGCCCTGATTGCAAAACGGCAAGACCTTGCTAGTCACCGCCTCGCCATGCTCAGCGCCCGCCTCGACGGGGTGAGCCCGCTCGCCACCCTGGGGCGCGGCTACTCCATCACCCGCACCGCGCGTGGCGAAGTCATCAGCCGCGCCGATCAGGTCAACAGTGGCGACCAGCTCGTCACCACCCTGGCGCAAGGGAGCTTGCAGGTACGGGTCGAGGAAGTTATCAACGACTCAGCGCAGTAGATCTGCTGCATCAAACTACCAGCCAATCTGCTATTTAGCCCGGCATCGACCCGTTAATCGGCCAAACAAAAAAAGGCCACCACCGCAAACAGGGTGGTGGCCTTTTTTATCTCGGGTGCTGGCGCCTGCTCACCCCTTGGCGCGGCGGGCGACCAGGGTGAACTTGTAGTCATCGCTCTTGAAGAAGTTGCGACTGAACTCGAACACGGTGCCATCTTGCAGGAAGCCACGGGAAACCTTCTCGATAATGGGCTTGGCAGGATCGATACCGAGCGCCTCCACCACCTGCGCCGAAGGGAGCACCGGAATGATCTCCTGCTCGCTGCGGTCGATCACCAGCTGCTTCACCTCTTCGATGTAGTGGTACTTGGAGCCCTGCATCACCGCGTAGCTTAGATCGGGGAAGAGGGCCAGCGGCATCCAGGTCTCCTCCAGCGTTACCGCGATCTGGCGAATAAAGCGCACCCGCTTGACGTAGTAGACCAGCGCCCCTTCCAGCAGATTGAGCCGCTCGGCCAACTCACTGCTCGCCTTGATCACCTCGAAGGCGAGAATGTCGCTGTGGGTCTCGGCCGCCGGATCGGTCACCTTCTCATAGAGGCTGGTGAGCTGATAGATGTCGTAGTTCACCTTCTCCTGCCGCACGTAGCTACCGCTGCCCTGAATACTCTCGATGACGTTGAGTTCGGTCAGCTGCTTGAGAGCCTGACGCACCGTCACCCGGCTCACCCCGAACTGCTCGCGCAACTCGGCTTCGGTGGGCAGGGCATCGCCGGGGGCCAGCTCCCCTTGCGCAATCCACTGCTGGATGGTGTCGGCTATCTGGCGATACATGGGTTTTTTCGACACGAAAGGCCACCTCGTCGGCTCTGCGCCATGATAAATGGAAGAGGCGCCATTCTACCCCAGTTGCCCGGCAGACAAAAAGGCTCGGCCTCATTTGACCTAACAAATCCCCTTGATCAAACAATACAAAAATAATACAAATAACGAATTGTATGATACCACTCACAAAAATCAGTCGGTCGGTTTGTTAGCATCGCTGTCACTTTCACCATGACGGCTTGCTGGCAAGCCAACCTGACAGAGGATCATCATGAATCTGACCAGTCTTACCGGCCCCCATCTCATCACGCTGCAAACCCGGTTTGCCGATCGGGATGCGGCCATTCATGCCCTGGCTGATCGGCTCGATCAGGCCGGCAAGCTGCACGACAAGGCCGCCTTTCTGGCCGCGGTCATGGCCCGCGAGGCACAGGGCCCCACCGCCCTTGGCGAAGGGCTGGCGGTGCCCCACGGCAAGTGCGATGCGGTGCGTGAAGCGTCCTTTGCCGTCGCCACCCTGAGCGAAGAGCTGGGTTGGGAGGGGATCGACGGCACCGAGCCGGTCAACCTGATCTTCATGCTGGCGATCCCGACCGATCAGGCGGGCTCCACCCACATGCAGCTGCTCACCACCCTCACCACTGCCCTGGTGGATGACGATACCCGCGAGGCGGTGCTGGCAGCCAAAAGTGCCGAGCAACTGATGGCGCTGCTTGATGGTGAGGGGGATAGTGGCAAGCAACCAGAAAAAGAAGACAACTTAAATACAAATAAACCCACTGTGGTCTGTGTCACCGCCTGTCCGGCGGGGATCGCCCACACCTATATGGCTGCCGAGTATCTGGAAAAGGCGGGGCGCAAGCTGGGCATTCGGGTACTGGTCGAGAAGCAGGGTGCCAACGGCATCGAGGATCGCCTGCCGCAAGAGGCGCTCGATGCTGCGGTGGCCTGCATCTTCGCCGCCGAGGTGGCCATCAAGGAGCAGGAGCGTTTCGCCGGTATCCCCCGGATCGAGACGCCGGTGGCCGAGCCCATTCGCCATGCCGAGCGGATCCTCAATGATGCGCTGGAAGCGGCCAAGGCCGGTCGCACCGCCCCGACGCCAAACCCCAGCCAGAGCGACGCGCCGACCGGCAAGAAGGTGAGCCTCAAGACCGAGCTCAAGCAGGCGCTGCTGAGCGGCATCTCCTTTGCCGTGCCGCTCATCGTGGCAGGCGGTACCGTGCTCGCCGTCTCTGTGCTGCTGGCCCAGATCTTTGGCCTGCAACATCTGTTTGACACCGAGAACTCCTGGCTCTGGATGTACCGAAAACTCGGCGGTGGCATGCTGGGCACCCTGATGGTGCCGGTGCTGGCGGCCTATACCGCCTATTCGCTGGCAGACAAACCGGCGCTGGGCCCGGGCTTTGCAGCGGGACTGGCCGCCAACATGATTGGCTCCGGCTTTCTCGGCGGTGTGGTCGGTGGTCTTATCGCCGGTTACCTGATGCGCTGGGTCAAGCAGCATGTGCGTCTGAGCCCCAACTTCAACGGCTTTCTCACCTTTTACCTCTATCCGGTGATCGGCACTCTGGTGGCGGGCAGCCTGATGCTGTTTGTCATCGGTCAGCCGGTGGCCTGGCTCAACAACAGCCTCACCGAGTGGCTCAACGGCCTCTCCGGCACCAATGCGCTGGTACTGGGCGCCCTGCTCGGCTTTATGTGCTCGTTTGACCTGGGTGGCCCGGTCAACAAGGCGGCCTACGCCTTCTGCCTCGGCGCCATGGCCAACGGGGTCTACGGCCCCTACGCCATCTTCGGCGCAGTCAAGATGGTCTCGGCCTTTACCGTCACCTTCTCCACCCTGCTGGCGCCACGCCTGTTCCAGACCTTCGAGATCGAGACCGGCAAGTCCACCTGGCTACTGGGGCTGGCGGGGATCACCGAGGGCGCCATTCCGATGGCCATCGAAGATCCGATCCGGGTGATCGGCTCCTTCCTCGCAGGCTCGGTGGTCACCGGCGCCATGGTGGGAGCCATGGGGATTGGTCTCTCCACCCCGGGGGCCGGCATCTTCTCCCTGTTCCTGCTCCACGATGGCGGCCACGGTGCCCTGATGGCTGCCGCCGTCTGGCTCGGTGCGGCGCTGGTGGGCACCCTTATCTCCACTGTGGTGCTGATCGGCTGGCGCCGTCACGCCATGCAGCGCGGCACCTATCAGGTGGTTGCCGCAGAGTAAGGCGCATCTTCACAACCGATTTTTCAACAGACTATTTTTCCGCACGGCAGGCAAGGGCCGCCGTGCGTCAGCAAAGGATCATTGTCATGACAGTTTCACGAGTTCACATCACGCCGCACATGCACTGGGATCGGGAGTGGTACTTCACCACCGAGGAGTCCCGCATTCTGCTGGTCAACAACATGGCGGAGATCCTGGCACGGCTTGAATCCGACCCCGACTACAAGTTCTATGTGCTGGACGGCCAGACCGCGGTGCTGGAGGATTACTTCGCCATCCAGCCCGAGAACAAGGCCCGGGTGAAGGCACTGGTGGAAGCGGGCAAGCTCATCATCGGCCCCTGGTACACCCAGACCGACACCATGCAGGTGAGCGGCGAGTCCATCCTGCGCAACCTGCTCTACGGGATGCGCGACTGCCTCAGCCTTGGCGAGCCGATGAAGATCGGTTACCTGCCCGACTCGTTCGGCATGTCCTCCCAGCTGCCCCACATCTTCAACGGCTTCGGGATCGATCGGGCCATGTTCTGGCGCGGCTGCTCCGAGCGTCACGGTACCGACAAGACCGAGTTCCTCTGGCAAAGCAACGACGGCAGCGAGGTGACCGCCCAGGTACTGCCGCTCGGCTACGCCATCGGCAAGTACCTGCCGGAAGATGAAGCTGGGCTGCGCAAGCGGCTCGAATCCTACTTCGAGGTGCTGGAGAAGGCCTCGGTGACCAAGGATATCCTGCTGCCCAACGGCCACGACCAGATGCCGCTGCAACAGAACATCTTCGCCATTATCGACAAGCTGCGGGAGATCTACCCCCAGCGTGAATTCCACATGAGCCGCTTCGAGCAGGTCTTCGAGCGCATCGAGGCGTGCCGCGACCAGCTGGCCACCCTCAAGGGGGAGTTCAACGACGGCAAATACATGCGGGTACACCGCACCATCTCCTCCACCCGGATGGACATCAAGCTGGCCCACGCCGCCATCGAGAACAAGATCGTCAACATTCTCGAACCGCTGGCAAGCATCGCCTGGGCGCTCGGCTTCGAGTACCACCACGGGCTGCTCGAGAAGATGTGGAAGGAGATCATGAAGAACCACGCCCATGACAGCATCGGCTGCTGCTGCAGCGACAAGGTGCATCAGGAGGTGATGACCCGCTTCATTCTGGCCGACGACATGGCCGAGAACCTGATCCGCTTCTACATGCGCAAAATTGTCGACAACATGCCGGTGGTGCTGTGCGAAGACGGGGTACAGGTGGCCGACAAGCTCTGCCTGTTCAACCTGATGCCCTTCCCCCGTCAGGAGGTGATCAACACCAGCATTCGCATTCGCGCCCAATCCTTTGCCCTGCGCGATGAAGCGGGCCAGCCGGTCCCCTACTTCATTCGCGCCAGACGCGAGATTGACCCGGGTCTGGTGGACAGACAGATCGTTCACTACGGCAACTACGACCCCTTTATGGAGTACGACATCCAGCTCTGCCATCCGCTGCCGGCCATGGGCTACTGCACCCTCCATATCGAGGGCAACCAGCCGGGACTGGAACAGCCGGTGACGGCCAGCGGCGAGCTGCTGGAGAACGATTTTTACCGCATCGCCCTCAACGACAACGGCACCCTGCAGATCTTGGACAAACTGCGCGGCACCACCTTCGATCAGGTACTCACGCTCGAAGAGGGCTCCGATGATGGCGACGAATATGACTACTCGCCGTCGCGGGACGAGTGGCTGCGCTACTCCACCGAGTATGCGGTGACCCGCGAGGTCACCCATCAGGCGTGGCAGAGCATCGCCACTCTCAAACTGCGTATGGCCTTGCCGGCCAATCTCGCCGAGCGTGCGGATCGCCAGTGCAGCGGCCACCTCGATGTCACCTGCCGCATTACGCTGGCGCATCAGAGCCCACGGATCGACATCGAGCTGGAGCTCGACAATCAGGCTGATGACCACAGGGTGCGGGTGCTGATCCCCACCCCCTTCCCGAGCGACACCGTGCTTTCCGACAACCAGTTTGGCTGCATCACCCGCCCCACCCGTGACAGCGCCATGGCGAACTGGAAAGCGGAGGGGTGGAAAGAGGCCCCCATTCCGGTCTGGCAGCTGATGAACTTCGTCGCCCTTCAAGATGGCAAGCAGGGGCTGGCGGTGCTGAGCAACGGTCTGCGCGAGTTTGAAGTGATCGGTGAGCAGTGCGACACCCTGGCACTCACCCTGCTGCGCGGGGTCGGCGTACTCGGTAAAGAGGAGCTGCTGCTGCGCCCGGGTCGCCCCTCCGGCATCAAGCTGCCCACTCCGGACTCCCAGGTGCGTGGCAAGCTCAGCTGCCGTTTCAGCCTGCTGGCGTTTGCCGGTGATCACATCAGCGCCAACGTGATGCAGGCGGCGCGCAGCTACCTCACCCCGGTGCGCTGCTACAACAAGATCCCGTTCGATGCCATGAAGCTCAACAAGGCGAGCTTCACCACCCCGCTGCACTTCAGTCTGCTCGCCATGGACCCGTCCGGTCCGGTGCTGAGCGCCCTTAAAAAGGCAGAGGATGAAGAGGCGCTGGTGATCCGGGTCTACAACCCGAGCGAGCAGGCGCGGCTGGAGGGTGGCAAAGTGAGCAGCGAACACGCCCTGAGCGACTGGCAAGCGGTGCGGATGGACGAGCAGCCCCTGCCCCTTGAACTGGCCGCTGGCGAGTTTGGCGAGCTGGCGCCGTGCCAATCCCGCAGCGTGCGCTTTTGGGTGGCTCGCGGCTAACCGCCGGTAACACCCACAGCTAGCAACAGGCGGGGAAGAGTCATCCCCGTCTGTTTATCCCTTCAAGCTGGCCTGCCCCGCTTGATAAAGACATAAAAAAATCCCCGCCAATTGGCGGGGATTTTTATTGGGTTCTGCTTCATCCCGCGAGCGGGAGAGCACGCTTAGCTGGCCTTGCGAAGGATCTGCTCAAGGTAGTCGGCGAAGCGGTGACCGTGATGCTCCAGCAGTTTCGGGAACATGGAGATGGAGGTCATGCCCGGGAAGGTGTTGATTTCATTCAGCAGGATCTCCCCCTCCTCGGTCAGGAAGAAGTCGATGCGCGAGAGATGGGTCAGTTTCAGCTGACGGAACGCCTTGAGGGCATACTCGTGGATCGCATCGGCCTGCGCCTCGGTCAGCCCTTCGGCACGCAGTGCGGTCTCGGTATGGCTGGCACTGCTGTACTTCTCTTCATAGGTGTAGAACTTGTCCTGCGGCACGCAGATCTCGCCCGGATAGGTGGCCACCAGCTCGTCACCATACTGGTAGACCGCTACTTCCAGCTCGCGCGGCTTGACCGCTTTCTCGATCAGAACCTGTTCGGAGTAACCGAAAGCATCGGCAATGCCCTTCACCAGATCCGCTTCGTTGCTGGCGGAGTAGCAGCCAACGGAAGAGCCCTGGGAGGCGGCCTTGATAAAGACCTTGCCCCACTTGGCCAGTGCCACTTTCGCCTCAGCCAGAGCCGCATCGCCCTGCTCGGTCAGGAACAGATAAGGGGTGTTGGGGATACCGATGGCGGAGAGCCACAGCTTGGTGGTGATCTTGTTGAAGCAGATCTTGCTCGCTTCGGCGTCGCAGCCCAGATAAGGCAGGCCAGCCAGCTCGAGGAAGGATTGCAGATCGCCGGTCTCACCCGGGTAACCGTGGATGCAGGGCACCACGTAGTCTACCGGACGGGCCACGCTGTCAAACGAGAGCAGCTTGTCCAGCCCCAGTTTGCACTCGCGACCATCGGCGCTGAGCCAGCGGTCGGCAAACATCTCGACGCGGGTCACTTCGACGCCGGGCAGGAGAGCGAGTTGTTTTTCGAGGAAATTGGCGCTGCGCAGAGAAACCTCGTGCTCGGAGCCACCGCCGCCGCACAGCAGCAAGACATGCATGTTCTTCATTAGATGTGATCCCTTGGGAAAAGCGGCCTCGTCATGACCATTTGATAAGCCAACCACCATAAAAACCGGACGAAGCCAGATACGAACATAAGTGCGCGCCAGTGTAGCAAGGGAGATCAACCCTTGTCAGCTGATGGGAGACCCATGACCCCACTTCTTGCAGTGAAAAGTCTCCCCTGTGTCAAAATCGGGACACATTGCCCCTCAGCGCGGGGGATCGACCCTTCCCATGCCGTTGCCATTGACCCGAAACCAGCCAGCGATGCTGTAGCGCTCGCGGTTGGCGGGCAGCACCTCGTGGGGAAACTCCTCGGAGAGAAACATGACCAGCCGCCCCCCCTTGGGGCTGACATCCATCAGAAACTGCTCCCTGTCGTCATACATGCGCAGCACTCCACCCGCTTCGGGCAGCCAGTCGTTGTTGAGGTAAAATACGGTGGTAAGACGGCGGTTGGAGCGACCGGCAAAGGCATCCCGATGGGTGGCGTAAAAATCCCCGCTGCGATAGCGGGCGAAGTGTGCCTCGTAGTCGAACAGCCCCAGCATCAGCATCCGGTTGGCGGCAAGACGCAGGGACTCCATCCGGGCGAGGTAGTCAGCCACCGGCGCACCGAGGGAGGGCTCCAGCCAGTGGATCTGGTCACGGCGAATGTCGGGATTGCCCTGGTGCAGGGCGTCACGGCCGATCCCGGCCGGTTGCCATTCGCTTGGCAAACAGGCTTTGAGGGCATCCACCTCGGTGGCGGTCAAAAAATCATCCACTATCACCCATCCCCGGGTGTAAATGGCATCCATGGCAGCTTGATAGTCCAAGATTGGCTCACAATGAGTGGAAAGAGGGCGCTTTGTAGCGACTTACCGGCAAAGTCACAAACCGGTTTGCTTCTCTTGAGAAGTCCCAACATCAATACGCGAGTTGCTGCCCGCCGCCCCGCATTTTTGTCGACAGTTGTGATCCCGCTCTGCCAAGGAGCGTATTGGCTGTCGAAACTGTGATGGCCCTTGCAATCAAGGGGACGGATCCTTGCTCTCACCTTGCCGTTAAAAGAGCCAACCGATACCGTAGCCACATCACCATCATGTCGTTAGGCCGGCGCTCATCGCCACAACCGACCTGACACCCCACGGATAACCACGAGAAGGATCTGCTTATGCCTCTGCCCGACCTTATTTTGCAACAACTGGATGGAAGCCCCTACCCGCTGACTCAACTGGCGGGCAAGGTGGTACTGGTGGTCAATGTGGCTAGCCGATGTGGCTTTACTCCTCAATACGAGGGGTTGGAAGCCCTCTATCGCGAGCTGGGGCCAGAGGGGTTGGTGATCCTGGGCTTCCCCTGCAACCAGTTCGGCAATCAGGAGCCGGGGGATGCGGACGAGATCGCTCGCTTCTGCTCTCTCGATTATCCGGTCAGCTTCCCCATCATGGCCAAGTGCGATGTCAACGGTGAACAGGCCCACCCCCTCTATCAATGGCTCAAGAAAGAGAAACCGGGGCTGCTGGGGCTCGAAAACGTCAAGTGGAACTTCACCAAGTTCCTGATCGACCGTGATGGCAAGGTGGTTGACCGCTTTGCTCCCACCACCAAGCCGGAGAGTCTGGTCACCCCCATCCGCGACCTGCTCTGATTGCTTTTCGCGATACAAAAGAGCGGCCGGTACAACAGCTACTGCGCAGCGGCCGCTCTTTTGCTATATTACGCCCCCGTTATCATTTCCATATCGTGGCTGGCCCCAACGCGCTGGCCACCCGTTGAGCCAAAGGCTCATCTCAGGAGTTTCTCTCGAACATGTCATTCAACGAACTGGGTCTGTCCCCGCACATCCTGCGGGCCGTCAAGGAGCTGGGTTACGAACAGCCAACCCCCATCCAGCAGCAAGCCATTCCGGCTATTCTGGCTGGTCAGGATGTGCTCGGCGGTGCCCAGACAGGCACAGGCAAAACGGCCGGTTTCACCCTGCCGATGTTGCAGCGTCTGCTGGCCAACCATGGCCGCGGCCGACGTCAGGTGCGCGCCCTGGTGCTCACCCCGACCCGCGAACTGGCGGCACAGGTGGGCGAGAGCATCATAAAGTATGCCCACCACCTGCCGTTCAAGACTCTGATCGCCTATGGCGGTGTCAGCATCAAGCCCAATCTGGACGCCATCAAGCTGGGGGTGGACATTCTGGTCGCCACCCCGGGCCGTCTGCTGGATCTGCTGACCCAGGGCGCCCTGACCCTGAGCCAACTGGAAGTGTTGGTACTGGATGAAGCGGATCGCATGCTCGACATGGGCTTTATCGTCGACATCCGCCGCATCATGAAGGCGCTGCCTGCAGAGCGGCAAACCCTGCTCTTCTCTGCCACCTTCTCAAACGACATCAAGGCGCTGGCCGATGACCTGCTGAACGACCCCACCCTGATCGAGGTGGACCCCAGCAATACTGCCGCGGAGCAGGTGACCCAACGCATCATTCAGGTGGATCGGGAACGCCGCCGCGAGCTGCTCTCCCACATGATTGGCCGTGGCAACTGGCAGCGGGTGCTGGTCTTTGTTCGCACCAAGCAGATCGCCGACCGCCTCGCCCAGCAGATGCAAAAAGATGGCCTCAATACCGTGGCGATCCACGGTGACAAGAGCCAGGGAGCCCGCAACCGGGCGCTGGCCGATTTTCGCAGTGGCGACGTTCGGGTATTGGTGGCAACCGATATCGCCGCCCGCGGTCTGGATATCGATCAACTGCCCTACGTGATCAACTTCGAACTGCCCCAGATGGCGGAGGATTACATCCACCGTATCGGCCGTACCGGCCGCGCCGGTCGTGGCGGCGAGGCAATCTCGCTGGTCAGCCAGGACGAGCTGGGTCAGCTCAAGGCTATCGAAGCCTTGATCGGCCAATCCCTGACCGTGGAGATCCTGGAAGGGTATGAGCCAAGCGGCAAGCCGAGTCGCCAGACTCTGCCGGGCAGCAAGCCGGTGCAGAACCCGCCCCGGGCTCGCGGCCATGCCAACGCCAAGAGCAATGCCAAAGGCAAACCTGCCGCAGGCAAGGGCAAAGCCAAGGATGATGCCTCCAAGAAGCCCGCCCAGTCTCCTCAAAACAAGTCCCGCAAGCGGGAAGTGGTGGGCGAGGATATCGGCTTTGCGCCAATGCGCCGCTTGCCCAAAGCAATGCGCGACAGCTATCAGGAGAGCAGCGACGAGTAAGCTCGCGCGACGCTAACTGCCAAGCCAAAAGAGGGAGCCTGCAAGGCTCCCTCTTTCGTTGTGGATCACACGGAGCCGTGCAAATGCTCCACTCGGGCTCAGACCAGCGAATGGCGCACCGCGGCGGTACCATGGCTGGGCGGCGCTGAACCATCGAGCGGATTGAGCTGCAGGAAGTCGAACAAGCCAGCCTGCATATTGACGTTCCAGAAGCGTCCGGCAAGGGTGAGTTGCAGTCGCTCATGGCTTATCTCGGCCAAGCCATGCTGCTGCCAGGCCGAGAAGAGCGGCATCAGATGAGCACGCAAGGAGACCGGCAGACGATCCAGCGCCAGCACGCCACTGTCGAGGGCACCGCGCAGCAGACCGTCCATCCTTGCATTGGGATTGCGCCCCATCACCATCCCGGGCGCCCGCTTGCCACTGGCCAGCGCGTCGTGCCAGGGGGCCAGATCCCGTCCATACATCAAGCCGTGGCCAAGAATGCTGCCCCCCGCACCGGCGCCAAAGGGGAGGATCTCCGCACCGCGCTTGGCCATCTGGTTATAACGACTCTGCTCGGCCGGACTGCGCCGCCAGTGACTGCAAGAGAGACGCTCCCAGCCGTGAGCTTCCAGTTGCGCCCCGCCATAGGCATACATGGCCGCCCGCTGCTGGCCATCGGCGAGCCAATCCAGGGTGCCCTTCTCCTGCGCCCGCTCCAGATTGGTGCCCTGCATGGCGATGAGCTGATAGAGATCGACCCCGTGTACACCGCTCGCCATCACATCGCGGATATCCTGCTGCCACACGGCATCATCCTGACCGGGCAGACCAAAGATGAGATCCGCCACGATCACAGCCGCATCATCCCGGGTCAGCTCACCCAGACGGGTCAGCAGCGTCTCCCTGTCATCGAAACGGGCCGCCTGCTGACGCACCCGGGTATCAAAGCTCTGCACCCCGAATGAGAAGCGGTTGAAGCCCCCGGCCAGCGCCACCTGCCATTTCTCATCATCAAAGCCGTTGAGCCGCCCCTCCAGCGTCACCTCGGCATCGGCCGACAACGGAAAACGGCGGATCACGGCGGCCAGCATGGCCAGCTCGTCGGCGCTCATGTCGGTCGGCGTACCGCCCCCCACATAGACGGCTGAAAATGGCAGGCTCTGCGCCAGCGGGGTGTCAGCCGCCTGCGCAAGGGAGGCGCACAGAGCGTTGACATAGCGGTTGATCCGCGCCGGGTTGGCGCCATTTTCAAAGAAATTGCAGAAGCTGCAGCGCTTGCGGCAAAACGGAATATGGATGTAGAGGGCGCGCTCCTCAGCTTCACTCTCTCGCTGCCACCAGCTCTGCCAGCCAGCCTCATCCAGCGGGAAGGGGCGCATCCCTCCCCGACTGGCGTGGGCCGAGGTCTTGGCGCTAAAGGCAAACTTGAGGGGATCCGGCGAGGAGATACCGGTCATGGAAGGGGTCAGATTCATGGTGGTCACTATTTAGTAAATAATGACAATGATAACGATTATCGTTACTGGCATTTTGTTCTGGATCAACCCGCAGAGCCGTGCAGCTCGTCGAAGTCATTTTGGCAACCAGCATTACCGATCTGCTTAACAGATTATTTACTAAAGAGCGGTTATGGTGTGCCGATAGAGAACCATCATTCTTGCTCTCCTCGCCTACGCTCAGATGAAGCTGGAACAGATAAAACACAACAACGCATGGAACGCCCCGACTATGCATAACCTCTCCCTGAACTGGAAAATCTTTCTCCCTCTTGCGCTGGTCATCAGCACCACCTTTGGCCTCAGCTTCGAGCTCTCTGCCTGGCTGCAACGGGATCTCGCCATCCGGCTGGCAGAGGAGAAGGTTGAGAGCATGGCCAACACCTATATGGATCAGGTCAACGTGCTGATGATGACAGGTGGCATGGCCAACCGGCAGATAGTGCAGACCAAACTCAAGAGTGAAGCGGGCATTGTCGAGGCTCGTCTGGTTCGAGCCCCGGCCGTCAGCAACCTGTTTGGCCCGGGTTTCCCGGACCAGAAAGCCCAGGACAGCTTCGACGAACGCGCCATCAATCAGGGGGAAACCATCCTGCAGCAACAGGGTAACCAGCTCACCCTGATCAAGCCGTTCAAAGCCTACAAGGAGTATCGCGGTACCCAGTGCACCACCTGCCATCAAGTGCCTGAAGGCACTGTCATGGGAGCGGTGCGGATCAGTTACGATCTCAGCCATACCTTCGGCGAGATCCGCCACAACAACCTGATCCTGAGCGGCAGTCTGGCCCTTGTCTTCAGCCTCGGTTTCGGCCTGCTGTGGTGGGTATTGCAACGCTATGTAAAACACCCGCTGCGGCAACTGCAACGTACCATGCTCCAGATGGCCAAAGAGCGTAACCTCGCTATCCCCCTGCTAAACCAGAGTCAGGATGAGCTGGGCCAGATGACCCGTGCCGTCAATGAGATGGTGCAGGGCTTCAGGCACAGCCTGCAGGAAGTAGAAGGGGCGACCCATCAGCTCTATCAGGAGTCGAGCCAGATCCGTCAGGTGGCGACCCAGACAGAAAACTCGGCCCGTCAGCAAGAGTCGATGACCACTCAGGTTGCCGCCGCTGTAAGCGAGCTTGCGGCAAGCTCCCACGAAGTGCGCGAACATGCCCGCAAGAGCGCCGAGCTCTCCGCCCTAACCAATCAGGATGCCGCCAATACCAGCCGCCTCGCCCAGCACTCCATCATAGATATGGGCGAGATGTCGGCAGAAATTGATCGGGTGGATCAGGTGATCCAGCAACTCGATAGCCGCTGCCTCGCCGTTGACGGTGTGCTTGAGGTGATCAAGGGGATTGCCGATCAGACCAACCTGCTGGCCCTCAACGCCGCCATTGAAGCGGCCAGGGCCGGCGAGCAAGGCCGTGGCTTTGCGGTGGTAGCCGATGAAGTGCGGGCCCTCTCCAACCGTAGCCGTGCCGCCAGCGAGGAGATCTCCCAGATGATCGCCGCCCTGCAAAACGAGGCCCAAAGCGCCGTTGTGGTGATCGGGGATGCAAAAAGCAAAGCCGGTGAGAGCATCAGCAAGACAGAGGCGACCCTGGCGGCCATGCAAAACATCATTGGACGCATCGCCAGCATCAATGACCTCAACGCCCAGATGGCACAATCAGCAGAAGAGCAGGACAGGGTCTGCAGCGAAGTGGATCACGCGGTCAGCGACATTCGCAATACGTCAAATGACACTCTGGGTCAGGCCCATGCCGCCAACCTCGCCAGTATCCAGCTGGTCGAGCAGTGTCAAAAACTGGAGGCCTTGCTGAAAACCTACCGCTGGTAATCCAGCCAATGGCAACAAGCGCGCTCCCGAGTCGCGCTTGTTGCCGCAAACTACCCTTGATGGGCGGTGTCGAGCATTCATCAATCCTCTTCAGCACATAGCATGTGTGCTTCATCTCCCTCGGCAACATAGCCTCAACAGTCATCCCACCAGGGATCCAGCAAGGTGAGCTGCTGGCGGTCGAGATCAAGCGCCACCTCGATACCCAGCGGCAGCGTCAGCATGGGGTGGGTATGGGCGCAATCAAACTCCGCCAGAATGGGGAAGTTCAGCTCCCCCACCACCTCCAGCAGGATATCGAGGGGGCGCTTACCGCTACCCTGATCGTTGAACAGCTCATGCTTGCCGAGGATAAGCGCGCCGATCCTATCAAACACCCCGCACAGCTTGAGGTGGGCGAAGGATCGCTCCACCGTCTCGGCAGATTTCAGGCTGTCCTCGAGCAGCAAAATGCCGCCGTGCTCGATGGGCGGCATATAGGGGGAGCCCCAGATCCCCGCCATGGTGTTGAGGTTGCCGCCAATCAGCCGTCCCTCAACCCGGCCTGAGCCCACCGAGATCAGCCGATTGGGCTGGCAGCGCTTGGCCCGGGTCTGGCTTTCCCAATCGAGCCGTTCATCGCTCCACTTTACCGGGGTGGGCAGCGTGCAGGGGACGCCAGCTTCATCGGCCAACGCAATCTGTAAAAAACTGGCCAGCGTCTCATCCACCAGCGGCGGCAACTCGCCAAAGGAGGCCACCAGCGCCGGGCCATAAAAGGTAACCAGGCCAGTTTGGGCGTGGATGCCGAGCAGCAGGGCCGTCACATCGGAGTAGCCAACGATGATCTTGGGATCGCGCTTGAGCGCATCAAAATCGAGATAAGGGAGCAGGGAGTTGGAGTTGCTGCCGCCAATCACCGATATGATGCAGCGCACTTCTGGGTCGCGAATAAGGGCGTTGAGCTCCTCGGCTCGTGCGGCGATGGAGCCGGAGCGCCAGTGATCCTGCTGGCCGGTGAGGCTGCCCGCCTTGAGCCTAAAGCCCTGCCCCTCAAGAAAGGCTTTTGCGCGGGCAAAACGGTTGGGTGCCCAAGCGGTCGCAGCGCTGGAGGGGGAGAAAAAAGCGATGGTATCGCCACGTTGGAGCAGCGGGGGAACCAATAACGTCATGACACACTCATCCTTGCCAATATCCAGCCATCACAGAGTTGTTGAGACTCCTGCACAATCCCTTTGATCACAACGGGTTTATCACTGTCGTTTAGAAATACAAAACACTTGATTCATTATTAACAGATATTCTAAACACCATCCCCTTCCTAGAATGACCTCATTGCGATGGCCAACCCCGGTTGGTTGTCAGAACGGTCGGCCTGACAGCCCGGACGTTCTCTTTCCCACTTTTTCTCTCTGACTTATCAATGAGGTGCCTGTCATGAACAAAAACGCATCCCCCAGCGCATTGGTTGTAGAAGGCGGCGCCATGCGCGGCATATTTGCCAGCGGCGTGCTGGATGCGTTTATCGAGCATGACTATCGCCCATTTGACTTCGCCATCGGTGTCTCGGCGGGGGCCACCAACTTGCTGGCTTATCTCGCCAGCCAGCATGGCCGCAGCCACGAGATCCTGACCAAACTGGCGTGCAGCCAGCAGTTTATGGATCCCCTGCGCTTTGCCAAGGGGGGCAATCTGGTGGATATCCACTGGCTGTGGAACACCAGCTGCAGCAAGTATCCCCTCGACATTCACACCTACCGGGAGACCGGCATCCCCTTCTATGCGGTGGTGACCAATACCCTGACCGGCAAGGCGGAGTACATCCGGGTCAAGCCGGAGAACATGAACGAGGTGCTGCCCGCCAGCTGCGCCATTCCCCTCGCCTCCCACGAATACCCGGAGGTGCACGGGGTACCGATGACAGATGGCGGGGTGGCCGACTCCATCCCGGTGATCGAGGCCTACCGTCGCGGTGCCCGTCACCTGACGGTGATCCTCTCCGAGCCCCTTGGCTACCGGCTCAAGCCGATGCCCTTCCCCTGGATGATCCGCACCCTGCTCAAGACCCGCCCCGCGCTGGCACAGGCGCTGGAGCAGCGGGATCGCAGCTACAACGAGGCGCTCGATTTTATCGCCAATCCGCCGGAGGACTGCCAGATCGAGGTGATCGCCCCGGCCGACTACTTCCCCGTTTCCCGTTTCACCCGCGATATCAACAAGCTGGAGATGGGATACGTGATGGGCAAGTGCGCAGGCTATCAGGCCGCCCTGCTCAATTGACAAGGGCTTTACAGGCATGACCCGACCTGCCGCGACGCACGCGCCGCCAACACAATAACAATCGGGTCAGTTGAGCAACATGAGTCATAAAAACAGACCGTGGCGAGGCAAGCGCGGCCAGAACCGGTGCCAGACACCCTGACCGGCCCGCTCCTCATCCCTATGCCAGGTCATCTCACCCTCATACAAGGTGTTTATTTATGTCGTTTCTTCTCACCCATCCCGCGCTGGCGCAGCTGTTCGAGCGGCTGCTGCCCGATTACCGGATCATGGCGCCCGCGGCCGAATATCGGGGCGGCCGCTTCTCCGACACCGACAACGTCACCTACCACAGCATCCGCCATCCGGCCGATCTGGTGTGGCAGGAGAAGTCCCACTTCTCCCCAAAAGAGGTGGTGCTCCCCATCACCCAGACCCTGTTCCACTTCGACAATCTGGAACTGCGCGAATCAAAGGTGGAGGCCAAGCCCACCCTGCTGTTCTTGCGCAGCTGTGATATCCACGCTCTGCGCAGGCTGGATCAGGTCTACCTGAAAAACGGCCAGAACAGCGACGTCTACTACGCCCGGCTGCGCAGCAAGCTCAAGCTGGTACTGCTGGAGTGCCGCGAGAGCTTCGAGAACTGCTTCTGCGTCTCCATGGGCAGCAACGAGACCCAGGACTACGCCGCCGCCATTCGTCTGAGCGATGAGGGTGCCCGTATTGAGGTGAAGGATCCCGAGCTGCTCGGCTACTTTGCCGAACTGGGCGAAGCCGATGACTTCACCCCGGAATTTGTCCAGAGCAACCCGGTCAAGGTACGCACTCCGGACAGCGTCTGTGACGACCCCCAGCGGATCCGCCAGATCCTCACCGCCCATCCGGTCTGGGCCGAGTACGACAGCCGCTGCATCGGCTGCGGCCGCTGTACCACCTCCTGCCCGACCTGCAGCTGCTACAGCGTGCACGACCTCACCTATGCGGAGAACCCCAAGCAGGGCGAGCGCCGTCGCCAGTGGGCCAGCTGCATGGTGGATGGCTTCAGCGACATGGCCGGTGGCCACGGTTTTCGCGCAAAGCATGGCGAGCGCCTGCGTTATCGCGCCCTGCACAAGGTCAACGACTACAAGGCCCGTCAGGGAGAGGAGCACATGTGCGTCGGCTGTGGCCGCTGCGACGATCGCTGCCCTCACTACATCTCCTTTAGCAACATCATCAACAAGATGACCGATGTGGTCGAACAGACCATCGCAGCCGACAACGCGCAGGGGGCGAACTGATATGTGCCAGTGCCAACAAACCGCAACAGCAGAACCGCAGCAGGACGTGGTCGAAAACCGCCTGCTGCCCAAGGCCTACACCATTCTGGCCATCGAGCGCCACACCGAGCTGGAGTGGAACTTTCGTGTATCACGCGACTTTGATGTCCACTACGGCCAGTTTGTGGAGATCTCCCTGCCCACCGTGGGCGAAGCGCCCATCTCGGTCTCCGACTATGGCGATGGCTATGTGGATCTGTTGATCCGCAAGGTCGGCAAGGTGACCGATGCGCTGTTTGCCCTCGATGTGGGCGACAAGGTGTGGATGCGCGGCGTCCACGGTAACGGCTATCCGCTGGAGACCTACCGCAACCAGCACCTCATCGTGGTGGCGGGCGGCACCGGCGTCGCGCCGGTCAAGGGGCTGCTGCGCCGCTTCAGCAAACATCCGGAACAGGTGAAATCCCTCGACATGATCCTCGGCTTCAAGAACGAGCAGGCGGTGCTCTATCGCCACGAGATGCCGCTCTGGGCCGAGCAGCAGAACCTCATCGTCACCCTGGACGAGGGCAAGGAGAGCGAGCAGTTTCGCATCGGCCGGGTCACCGACTACATCGACCAGCTGGATCTCGCTGACAAGGAGGATATCCAGGTGATCGTGGTCGGCCCCCCCATCATGATCCGCTTCGTGGTGCTCGCCTTCCTCGAACGGGGCATCCCCAAGGATCGCATCTGGGTCGACTACGAACGCCGCATGGCCTGCGCCGTGGGCAAGTGTGGCCACTGCCGGATGGGCGACACCTATATCTGCGTGGATGGACCGGTCTTTCGTTTTGACCAGGCCCAGCATCTGATCGACTGAGGGAGAACACCATGAGTCTCGATATCGACATCATCAAGGCCCGCGCCAAGAACGAATACCGCCTCTCCAAGGTGCGCGGCGAAGCGATGATCAGCGTACGCATTCCCGGCGGGATCATGCCCGCCCACCTGCTGGCGGTGGCCCAGCAGATCGCCGAACAGTATGGCAACGGCCTGATCCACCTCACCACCCGCCAGAAGCTGGCGATGCCCGGCATCAAGTATCAGGACATGGACAAGGTCAACGCCGCCCTCGAGCCCTTTATCAAGGAGATCGAGGTGGAGACCTGCGGCATCGAGGTAGAAGACACCACAGCCGGTTACCAGACCATCGGCGGGCGCAATATCGTCGCCTGTCAAGGCAACACCATCTGCCAGAAGGGCAATATCGACTGCACCGGGCTGGCTCAGCGGATGGAGAAGCACCTCTACCCCAACCCCTATCACCTCAAGATGGTGATCGCCGGCTGCCCCAACGACTGCGCCAAGGCCAACATGGCCGACTTCGGTATCCTCGGCATCGCCAAGATCCACTTCAATGCCGAGCGTTGCATCGGCTGCGGCGCCTGCGTCAAGGCGTGCAGCCACCACGCGGTGGATTGCCTCGCCATCAAGCATGGCAAGGCGGTCAAAGAGGAGAGCAAGTGCATCGGCTGTGGCGAGTGTGTGCTGGCCTGCCCGACCCTGGCCTGGCAGCGGGATCCCAAGCAGCTCTACATGGTCAAGCTGGGGGGACGCACCAGCAAGAAGACTCCCCGTACCGGCAAGCTGTTCCTCAACTGGGTGACTGAAGAGGTGCTGCATGCGGTGATCAAGAACCTGTTCGAGTTCGAGGCCGAGATGCTGGATGGCAAGCCCATCTACCTGCACATGGGTCACCTTATCGACCGGGCCGGTTATCACAAGTTCAAGGAGCGGGTGCTGCGCGGCGTCACCCTCAACCCGGAAGCCATGGTCGCTGACCGCATCTTCTGGGCCGAAGATCAGTACGTCGCCAACATGCACGTCAAAGCGGTGCAATAGGAAAAACCTCGTTTGGGGAAGCGTGATCAAGTGGCCGACACCGGTGGGGATCTGTCGTTGGCCCGGGCGTAGATCACCCTTCCCCTTTTTTATTCCCGTCGGGGGATCTTTCCCCCGACCATCCGGGGTGCGTCACGGCGCGCCCTGCTATCTCGCCCGGCGCGGCATTGCGAGCGGGCCAGCATCCGGAGCCTGTTATGGACTTTCTCCCTCTCTTCTGTCAGCTGCAAAACAAGCCGGTCCTGATCGTCGGCGGCGGTGAGGTGGCGGTGCGCAAGGCGCGCCTGCTGCTCGATGCCAAGGCGAAGATCATCATTAATGCCCCGCATCTGGAACCCCAGCTGATGAGCTGGGCCGAGCAGGGTCGCCTGACCGTCTGCGCCGCCGATTTTCATCCCGAACTGCTCGATGGCAAGTGGCTGGTGATCGCCGCCACCAACCAGCCAGAGGTCAACCATCAGGTCTTTCATGAGGCGAGCCTGCGCCAGATCTTCTGCAATGTGGTGGACTCTCCGGCCCACTGCAGCGCCATCATGCCCGCCATCATCGACCGCTCGCCGCTGATGGTGGCCATCTCCAGCGCAGGTTCGGCGCCGGTTCTAAGCCGCCAGCTGCGGGAAAAACTTGAAGCCATGCTGCCGCAACACCTCGGCCAGCTCGCGGCGCTGGCGGGCAAGCTGCGCGAGCGGGTCAAACTCATTCCGGACAAGCTGGCCCGCCGCCGCTTCTGGGAGCGGCTATTTAGCCACGATCGCCTCGCCCGCCAACTGGCCCGCGGCCAGCAGCAAGCTGCCGAACAGAGCGTCGCCGAGCTACTCGATGAGCAACAGCAGAGCAAGGGAAGCGTAACCCTGGTGGGCGCAGGCCCCGGCGATGCGGGACTGCTTACCCTAAGCGGTCTGCAACAGTTGCAGCAGGCGGATGTGGTGGTCTATGACCGACTGGTCTCGCAGGAGGTATTGGCGCTTGTTCGCCGGGATGCCGAGCGGATCTTTGTTGGCAAGGAGGCGGGCCGCCACTGTGTGCCCCAGCAGGCGATCAACCAGCTGTTGCTGGAACAAGCGCAGCTGGGCAAACAGGTGGTGCGGCTCAAGGGGGGCGATCCCTTTATCTTTGGCCGGGGTGGCGAGGAGCTGGAAACCCTGGCCGAGGCGGGCATCCCCTTCTCGGTGGTACCGGGCATTACGGCAGCCTCAGGCTGCGCCGCCTACAGCGGCATTCCCCTCACCCACCGCGACCATGCCCAGCGGGTGCAGTTCATCACCGGCCACGACAAGGAGGGCAATATCGCCCAGGAGTGGTCAGCGCTGGCGGCCCCACGCCAGACCCTGGTGTTCTACATGGGGCTGGCCCACGCCACCCGCATTCAGGATGCGCTGCAAACCCACGGCATGCCCGGCCACACCCCGGTGGCGCTGGTGGAGCAAGGCACCCAGCTCAGTCAGCGGGTGGTGCGCGGCGAGCTGCAGCAATTGGCCGAACTGGCCCGTCAGGTGAAGAGCCCGAGTCTCATCATTATCGGCTCGGTGGTCACTCTGGCCGACCAGCTCGACTGGTATGGCAACGACAGAAATTGATCAATAAACGAGAAGGGCCGACAACCGGGTTGTCGGCCCTTGGGCAGCCAGCAGTTATCCACTTTATCCGTGACCCTGCCTGCGACGGCAGTTGTCGGCAACCCTTGCGTGGCGCATCACACCAGCACGGCAGTACCACTGATGCTGACCATCAGCATGCTGCCGTTTTGCCCCACCACTTCGTAGTCGATATCGATACCGACCACCGCATTGGCGCCAAGGGCGGCAGCGCGCTCTTTCAGCTCATCGAAGGCGATGTCGCGGGCACGGGCCAGCTCTTTTTCATAGGCGCCGGAGCGGCCGCCGATGATGTCGCGGATCCCGGCAAAGAGATCCTTGAAAATGTTGGCGCCGAGAATGGCTTCGCCAACCACGATGCCGCGGTATTCACGAATGGTTTTGCCTTCCAGCGTGGGGGTCGTCGAGAGGATCATCTTGAACTCCTGTGAGTAGCAGAAGGCCCCAGACTACCCCAACTGACAGCAAATCCCAACCGGGTGGTGGCCTGTACGACGCCGTCATTAAAAATCACGACGGTCAGATAAAAAACACCGCGCACGGGGCGCGGTGTTTGTTTCAGAGGGCCATTGCAAACGGCAACGCCATTACGGGTTGTAGGAGACCACCGAGCCACTGAGGCCGGTCATCTGGGAGATCCGTCCCTGCATCCCCTGCAGTTTGGCCTTGGAGACATCCGGCCCGATAAAGACACGGTTGAGCTGACCCTGCACCGGTGTGCGCGGCGAGGTGTGGGCAGAGTAGCCCGCCGCCCGCAGCTTGCTCACCAGCGCGTTGACGCTGTCGACGTTCTTGAAGGCGCCAAGCTGAAGGATCCAGCTGCCCTGCGCCGGTGCCGCAGCAGGCGCGGGAGTGGTCGGCTGGGTCATCTTGCTTTCAATCAGATCGTCGAGGGACTTGATCTGACCCGCCTGCGGTTTGGTCGGTGCGGGTGCCTTGGCCACTTCAACCGGTTTGGCTGGCGTCGGCTTGGGTGCTGGCTTTGGCGGTTCGACCGGTTTTTTGGCCACCACTTCCGGCTTGGGCTGTGGCTTGGGTTGGGCATTCTGTTGCGGCTGAACCGGTGCCGGTGCGGCAGGGGTTGTCGCCAGCTGCGCACCGTTGCCCTGACCGGCGAGGGTCATGGGGTCAGCCACCTCTTCCACTTGCCACTGCTGGGCCGCAGAGGCCTGTTGCTGGCTGGCCAGATGATCGGCGGGCAGGCTGCTGGCTGCCGAGACCTGCAGCGCAGGCTTGGCAGGCTCCAGCTCGGGGCGCAGCGGGATCTTGGCAAAGGCCTCCTCCTTTTGTGCCAGCTTGTGACCATCCAGCAAGTCCGGCAGGAAAATAACAACCAGGGCCACCAGGATGACGGTGCCCACCAGACGGTTTTGAAACTTCGAGGCCAAGTTGAATCCTACCTTTACGTAACTCAATATGCGATTTGGCTCCCCGCCAAAGGGCTGGGGAGCCGGGGTGTGGCCTAGACGGCGACACCCGCCAGAATGTCGGCGACAGTGTAAAACGAACCAAACACAATGACCATATCGTCCGGACTCGATGCGGCCAACGCTGCCTGATAAGCGGCGCTGACATCATCAAACTCCCTGGCAGGCCCCTTGCCCTCCCCCTGCGCCACAGCCAGTTGCGCAGCGGTGGCGGCGCGCGGGCCGGTGAGGCTGGCCAGATACCACTCGCCGATCAGACCGTCGAGCTCAGCAAGTGACCCCGCCATGTCCTTGTCTTTGAGCATGCCGACCACGGCACGGCGCACACCCGTGCAGGGCATCTTACGCAATTGCGCGGCCAGATAGGCTGCCGAATGGGGATTGTGGGCCACATCGACGATCACCAGCGGCGCACTTTGCAACTGCTGCATCCGGCCAGCCAGCCGGGCATTGGCAAGCCCGTCACGAATGGCGGACTCCGGCAGCGGCAAGCCGAGGGATTCCAGCGCCGCCAGCACGGTCACCGCGTTCATCAGCGGCAGCGCCGGTTTTGGCAGATCCCGCCACTGGTTGAGGCCGTGATAATCCCAACCGCTCTCGTGCTCATCACCACGAAAATCGAGACCGACCTGACGCAGGTTGGCGCCAAGACGCTGGGCTTCGCTCGCGATAGTCGCAGGTGGATTGGGCTCACCGCTGATGGCGGGTTTGCCGGCGCGATAGACCCCAGCCTTCTCCACCGCCACGGCTTCACGGGTATCACCCAGCCAGTCGCAGTGATCGAGGGCAATGGAGGTGATCATCGCCACATCGGACTCCACCACATTGGTGGCGTCGAGCCGGCCACCCAACCCCACCTCCAGCAGCAGCACATCGGGCGCGGCGCGGCGAAACAGCCACAGCCCAGCCAGTGTCGCGAACTCGAAGAAAGTGAGGGCAATCTCGCCGCGAGCCGCTTCCACCTCGGCAAAGGCGGCGCAGTGGTCGCTGTCGGGCAGCTCCTGCCCGTTGATCCGCACCCGCTCGGTAAAGCGCAGCAGATGGGGAGAGGAGTAGACGCCGACCTTATAGCCTGCGGCCATCAGAATGCTGGCCGCCATGGCACAGCTGGAGCCCTTGCCGTTGGTACCCGCCACCGTGATCACCTTGAACGGCAGTTGGGTCAGCCCCATACGCCGGGCAACGGCACCGACCCGATCCAGACCCATGTCGATATTGACCGGATGGATCTGCTCCAAATAAGAAAGCCAGTCGACAAGCGACCGGCTTTGGGATTGTTGCATGTTTGAACTCATCTTCACTCTTCGATGACGTGAGTATTCAGCATTTTGGCGAGCAGGCTGGCCAGACGGTTACGCATGTCGCGACGATCGATAATCAGGTCGATGGCCCCCTTCTCCAGCAGGAATTCGGAGCGCTGGAAGCCTTCCGGCAGTTTCTCGCGTACGGTCTGCTCGATAACGCGCGGGCCGGCAAAACCGATCAGCGCCTTGGGCTCGCCCACGTTGATGTCACCCAGCATCGCCAGACTGGCGGAAACGCCCCCCATGGTGGGGTCGGTCAGCACAGAGATAAAGGGCAGGCCAGCCTTGGAGAGTCGGTCTAGCGCCGCGCTGGTCTTGGCCATCTGCATCAGGGAGAAGAGGGCTTCCTGCATGCGGGCACCACCAGAAGTAGAGAAACAGACCAGACCGCGGCCCTCCTTGATGCACTCCTCGACAGCGCGCACGAAGCGGGCACCGACCACGGAGGACATGGAGCCACCGATAAAGGAGAACTCAAAGGAACAGGCGACAACCGGCACCCCTTTGAGGGTCCCTTTCATGACCACCAGCGCATCTTTTTCTCCTGTCGCTTTCTGGGCGGCAGACAAACGATCCTTGTAGCGCTTGGAATCCTTGAATTTCAGTACATCCTGCGGCTCCAGCTCGGCACCGATCTCGGTACGACCCTGCTCGTCGAGGAAACTCTCGAGACGGGCGCGAGCGCTGATGCGCATATGATGATCACACTTGGGGCACACTTCGAGGTTGCGCTCCAACTCTGCCCGGTAGAGCACCTGTTCACAAGCACTGCACTTGGTCCACACCCCTTCCGGAATGTTGTGACGACGGGGTGCAGTGATCTTGCTCTTGGGAAGAATCTTCTCAAGCCAGCTCATGGAATTCCTTAATGCTTTTGTGCCTGACAAAACGCATCGAGCCTAGATTGTTCAATGACTTAATAGCTCGATGGCAACAAATGACGGGTCATTAAACCACAATTTTTCGGGCGCAGTTACTAAAAACTGGTCGTACCCGGTGCCGAGTCCGGCAGCCACAGCGGGCCGAGCGGCAACTGCGGCAGAGCAAACTCGGCCGGGTAATCCACGTCGACCAGATAGAGGCCACCGGCCTTGGCGGTCGGCCCGGCCAGATTGCGATCCTTGGCAGCCAGCACCTCGGCAATCCACTCCACCGGTTTGAGCCCCTGCCCCACCAGCAGCAGGGAGCCGGTGATATTGCGCACCATGTGGTGCAGGAAGGCGTTGGCCTTGATGTCGAGCACGATGTAGGGGCCGGAGCGGCTGACGCACAGATGGGTCACATTGCGCCACGGGGTGTTGGATTGGCAGGCAACGGCACGGAAGGTGCTGAAGTCGTGCTCCCCCAGCAGGCTCTGGCCCGCCAGGTGCATCAACTCGGCATCGATGGTCTCGTGGTAGTGACTGACGCCACTGCCGAGGATCGCCGGACGGAAGTTGTGGTTGTAGATGACGTAGCGGTAGCGACGGGCGGTGGCGCTGAAGCGGGCGTGGAACGTTTCGTCCACCTCCTTGACCCAGCGCACGGCGATATCTGGCGGCAGGTTGGAGTTGAGCCCCAGGGTCCAGGCCCCTTCGGCACGGTTCGCCTCGGTATCGAAGTGGATCACCTGGCCGGTCGCATGGACGCCGGCATCGGTGCGCCCGGCACACTGGATGGAGACAGGGTGGTTGGCGATCCGGCTGATGGCCTTCTCCAACTCCTCCTGCACGCTGATCACTTCACGCTGACGCTGCCAACCGAAATACCGGCTGCCGTCATATTCAATACCTAGGGCAATTCGCATGGATAAACTTGTCTTGTTGTGAAACGCAGTGAAAGAAACGGGGCGGATTATACGCGCTCAACTCGAAAAGTCCCACAAACCGCCTGATTGGCTTGCATGGGCGGAGAATTCACCCTGTGCAAATTGCCATGAAGAAGGGGGCAGCCAATGGCTGCCCCCTTCTTGCTGATCCCGCGACAGGGACAATTTTACCCCAACCGCTTGAGCAGTTTTTCTGCCTCGGCACGCTGATGCTCGGTGCCCTGCTCTGCCGCTTCTTGCAGCAGCTCGCGGGCGCTATCCTTGTCGTCGATCTCGAGGTAAGCGCGGGCCAGATCCAGCTTGGCCCCCACACCGCCGTCATCGGCATCCACATCAAAGCCGGTGGATTCAGGCAACACCTCGGGGAAACCATCGAGCCCCACGTCCAGCGAGAGACCCTGATAGGGCTCCTGCTCCGGCGCGGTGGCATCCGCATCGGCCAGCAGCTTGTCGATCTCGACGTAACCGCTTGCCTGGGCCTGTTCCCTTGGCTGCAATTCTGCCGGATGAGACTCCACTTCGGTAAAGGCATCCTCGAAATCGGAGAGCGCCAGTTCGTTGGGATCCCACTCAAGATCGAGCTCGGTCTCCTTGCCTTTGGTTGGCTCAAGCCCCAACTCGGCCAACATATCATCAGCCGAACCATCCACGCTCAAGTCGATGGCATTATTGCCCTCGCCCGCAGCCGGTTTATCCAGCTCATTTTCAAAATCACCCAGATCAAAACTGGCCAGATCATCAGCAGCCGTACTCTTGCTGCTTGCACTCAACTCCGGTTCCAGATCAGCCGAAAGATCCGCATCCAGCTCGGCAAACAGGGCTGCCTGCAGCTCCTCTTCGCTCATGAGCTCATCAGCATCCCTGGACTTGGGATTGAACTCGCTGGCCAGATCCATGTCGGGTTCATTGGCCAACGCGACAGGCTCATCCAGCGAGAGATCGAGATCCGGCACCAGATCCGGGTCACGACTGGCTGACTGGGCAGCCATTCGCTCCGGCTCGAAACCTTGCAGATCGATCTCGCCATCGTCGCTGAAAACCAGATCAACATCCGGCTTTTTAGCCGGTTCATCTGGCTCGACCGGCATAAAGCCATCAGGGGTATTGAGATCCGGCACCGGGCGTACCGGCTCGTTGTCGGTCACATCGACACTCAGCAGATCGTCAAACTCGCTCTGCTCCTGATCCATCATCATGGCGGTGGACTCGGAGAGGCTCTTCTCCTGCTCCTCCAGCTCGCGACGGGCACGGGCCCGCAGCCACAGAGTCACCAGCGCCAATACCAGCAGCACCGGCAGCAGGATGATCATGGCAAGGTTGAGCGGTGAGGAGAGCAGCTCCATCAGCCAGTGCTGCTTGGGTTCAGGCTCTGCCACCACGGGGGGGACAGGTCTGGCCTTCAGCTCGGCGAGCTCTTTTTGCAGCGCGGTCTGATCCTGCAACTGGGCCTTGAGGGTCTCGACCTCTTCGGTGAGAGATTGCAAGCGCAGTTTGAGCCTGTGGTTCATCTCGGTCACCTGACCGAGCTGGGCATTGGCATCTTCCAGCGCCAGCGCCATCTCGGTGGCCGGTTTGCCCACCGGTTTTTCCAGATCGGAAGGCAGAGGCGCCGGTGTGGTGCTTGCTGCGGCGCTCGTCGCCGGGACTGGGGCCACCGCCTCTTTTGGCGCAGGCTCGCTCGCCTTGACAACATCTTTGGTTTCAGCAGACGGTTGCGGTGCTACGACAGGAGCAGGAATGGGTGCCGCTTTTGCCGCAGGCAAGGGAGCTGGCGCGGTTTTCACCGGTTCGGCTTTGGCAGTCTCAACCTTCACGGGCTTGGCCGCCGGTTTGGCGCCATGGGCCTGCTTCTCGGCGAGATACTTGGGGCTTAACCCCTTCCAGCTGGCGTTGTCGCTGCGGAACTTAGCACGAGCCTGGGCATCGGTGATGACGCTCGCCTCGGCCACGGTCGGCAGCAGGATGCGTGACCCCACCAGAATGTGGTTGATATTGCCATCGGCAAAACTGCGGGGGTTTTTCTCGTAGATCGCCACCATGGTCTGGTAGACGCTGACACTACTGGAGGGACGGTATTTGCTCGCCAGACTCCAGAGAGTATCGGTTGGACGAACAGGGCCATAACTACCGGCATTGGCCGTGACCTGACGTACCACCGGCTGGGCGGTTGCACGTACCGGTTGCGCCACGGGTCTGGCGACCGGTTGCGCCAGCGGCTGGGAATTGACGGCTGGAGGTGCGGGCTCGTCAGGGCCTTTTAGCTCGACAAAAAAAGGCTCCCGCGCAGCGTCTTCAGCCTGGACGGAGCCCAGCAGACCCAATGCGAGTAGCGTTGCCAATGTTATGCGGGAATGTCCCATATTCGTTCCTTCGTATGACGGCCCTATCACATTGAAAAATCTGGATAGTTACCCCAAAACAGTCGGTTCAATATAAATCAGGCTCGCGTCGCAAGCCAGTAGTCCGACACATTTAGCACCCGACTTGACTCTGAGTGTAGGAAAAAACTTAATCAGTTGATATCGCAACAGAATCTTGATGTAGCGGAGTGCGGCATGGGTCACACCCCCGATTTATCACAGTCCGGATGGGCAGCACTCCCTGCTGCGCATCTGTGGCAGATATCCAGCCTTACAGATAGTCGCGAACCAGCAGCTCGGCAATCTGTACACTGTTGGTTGCCGCGCCCTTACGAACGTTATCGGCCACGATCCACATATTGATACCACTCGGATGAGAAATATCCTGGCGCACCCGCCCCACCAGCACCTCATCCTTGCCGGTTGCGTCGCGCACCGGAGTCGGATAATCCCCTTCGTCATCAAACAGGGTCACGCCCGGCGCACTGCGCAGCAGATCCTTGACCTGTTCGGCATCGAGCGGCTGGTGCAGTTCGACGTGTACCGCCTCGGCGTGACCGTAGAAAACCGGCACCCGCACGCAAGTCGGGTTCACGGCTATGCTGGCATCCCCCAGGATCTTCTGGGTTTCCCACACCATCTTCATCTCTTCACGGGTGTAGCCGTTGTCGGTGAAGCTGTCGATCTGCGGGATCAGGTTAAAGGCGATCTGTTGCGGATAGAGGGTCGGTTCCACCGGACGACCGTTGAGCAGATGAGCGGTCTGACCCGCCAGCTCGCTGACCCCCTCTTTGCCGGAGCCTGACACGGATTGATAGGTGGCCACATTGATGCGGGCAATGCCCACTTCGTCGTGCAGCGGCTTCAGGGCCACCAGCATCTGGATGGTGGAGCAGTTGGGGTTGGCGATGATGTTGCGATTGCGAAAATCGGCCAGCGCATCCGGGTTCACTTCCGGGATCACCAGCGGGATATCTTCGTCGTAACGGAAGCAGGAGGTGTTGTCGATGACGATGCAGCCGTGTTCGGCAGCAATCGGCGCCCACTTGGCAGAGACCTCGGCACCGGCGGAGAAGAGTGCGATCTGTACCTGGCTCCAGTCAAACTCCTCCACATCGAGGATCTCGAGGTTCTTGCCGCCAAAGCGCACGGTATCACCGGCGCTGCGGCTGGAAGCCAGCGGATAGAGGGTCGCTACCGGAAATTCGCGCTCTTCCAGGATCTCGATCATCGCCTGACCCACGGCGCCGCTGGCACCCAATACCGCTACGTTAAACTGCTGGCTCATTCTGTTCTCCTCTGATAATGCTGCAATGGCGCCGGGTGGCGCCATGGTCGGCAGGCTCCCGCACGGCGAGATGACGCTGCCTGATATGGCTGAGCAGGCACAGTAGCATCTGAGCCTGCTCAGTAAAAAATGGGATTGGTGTGGCCAGCGCGGCTCACCCCTTCCAGTTATCTTCCAACTCCTAGTCCCCGATTCAGGGACGTGACAGCGCAAATCCCAGCTCGCCCAGCGCCTGGTCAGCAAAGGCTCCCTCAACCTGCAGGGAGGATAGCTCACGGCGCTCGGGGTAGTGTTTGCGCTGCTCGTCAAAGCTGCCGGGCAGGCCGAGTCGGGCCCGGAAACGGGCATCATCGCGGCGCACGTCATAGACCAGATGCACCAGCTGCTTGATCAGCGCCTGATCCGGTGCGCGGCCCGGCACCACCGCCTGCACATCGGGGGCTGGCAGGAGCTTACTCAAATCCTGACGAGGCTGGCATCCCAACTGCTGGCAGAGCGCCTGGTAGAGCATCCAGGTACCGCGGGCCTTCCCCTCCAGGCTGTAACCGGCGATATGGGGGGTGGCAATCTCGGTATGGGGCACCAGCGCAGCCAGTGGCTCGGGCTCGTTCTCCCACACATCCATCACCAGTCGCAAAGGCGCATCTCCCAACTGGCGCGCCAGCAGAGCCCGGTTATCCCACACCTCGCCACGGGATGCGTTGATCAGGATCTGCCCGGCAGGACGCGCGGCAATCTGTTCGGCATCGAGCAGATGGTAGGTGGCATCCTGCCCTTCGCGGGTAATGGGCACATGGAAGCTGACGATATCAGCACCAAGAGCGGTATGATAATCGACAAAGCCCGCATCGGGGGTATTACGCGCCTTGGGTGGATCGCAGCGCAGTACCCGCATGCCGAGCGCTTGGGCCTTGCCAGCCACACACTCGCCGGTATTGCCCGCGCCAATCACCGCCAACGTCATGGCCGAGAGGTCGAATTCGTAGCGCTCCGCCAGCACCAGCAGGGCGGAGAGCACATAATCCCCCACCGAATACTTGTTGCAACCGGGGGCGCTGAAGAAGGGAATATTGCGGCTTGCCAGCAACGCCTTGTCCACATGGTCGGTGCCTATGGTGGCGGTGCCGACAAACCCGAGTTTAGGGCTGGTCGCCAGCAAATCGCCGTTGACGCGGGTGACCGAACGCACCAGCAGCACATCGGCATCCAGCAGATCGCGGGCCTGCATCTGCCGTCCGGGCAAGGCGATCACCTCGCCAAATTCGGCAAACAGCTCCACGGCATGGGGCATATTCTCATCAACGACTATCTTCATCGGGCTCTCTTTGGTCACAACCGCCACGGGGGCGCCATTCTAGCGCAAAGCCGCCCGAGATTTCAGCCTGTGATGCAATCAGGCGCGAAAGGGGACCACATTGTTCGGTGGCCACTCTCTCCTGCTGTTCAAACCGAGGATGTCGCCACAAATGTGTAAGCAGAGGTAACAAACGTGCTGCTCGGCTTTGTCCGGGCATATCACGGTGGCACAATGCCCCTCTTTTTCGCGATCGCCCATACCCACCATGCCGCCACACGCTTCGTCGCTCCCAACGTCAACCGCCTCACTCACCCGCAGTCAGGTGCTTGGCTTCACTGCCCTGTTGATCCTGCCCCTGCTGCTGCTCGCCACCCTGCCCTGGCAGCCTTTTCTGACCGGCTCCCTGCAATCAGGCTGGTTATGGTGGTCATACGCCCTCACCCGCATGGTCGATATTCCCGGGATCGGGGTCAGTGGCGCCCTCTTGCTGTTGCTGACCCGCTACAAACTCAAACTGGAGCTGTCCCCCTTCATTGCACTGGGGTGTGCGCTGGCAGCCCTGCTCGCCAGCGACTGGGTGCTCAAGAGCCTGATCAAACACCTGACCGAAGAGCCCAGACCCTATCTGCTCTGGCTGGAGAGTCAGTCGCTGATCCCGGCCATCAAGCACTTCTACGCCAGTAGCATCGATGTGCGCAGTGAACAGGTTCATGCCGCCAGCCAGTTGCTGGCCCTGCCTGAGTGGCTCGGCCACCACTGGCAGGCCGAGGTGAACTACGCCTTCCCCTCCGGCCACAGTATCGCCGCCATCAGCCTGGCCCAATTTTTCGGCCTTATCTGGCTGGCCCGCGCCCCCACGGGCGTCTGGCTGCTGCCGTTGTGGGCGCTGGGGGTTGGTCTGTCGCGCATGGTAATGGGAATGCATTGGCCGGTGGATGTGCTGGCCAGCGCCCTGTTGGGCACGCTCACGGCGCTGATTGCCGCCCGCTGGTGGCTGCACAGATATTGAATCCTGCGCCATCTTGCCGCGGCCGACTGCGTGGGATGGGGGGACAAGCCTGTGCTTTTTTGCCATAATGCCGCCTCATTTTATCCCGACCGAGATCCCATGACCGACGCAGTTCATACCCTCAAGGGCCGTTTCCGTGGTTTTTACCCCGTCGTCATCGATGTTGAAACAGCCGGGTTCAACGCCAAGACCGATGCCCTGCTCGAAATCGCGGCTTACACCCTGAAAATGGATGAGCAGGGCTGGCTCGTTCCCGATCAGGTATTCCACTTTCATGTCGAGCCTTTCGAAGGGGCCAACCTGGAAAAGGCTGCGCTGGAGTTCACCGGCATCGACCCTTACAACCCGTTGCGTGGCGCTGTCTCGGAAAAAGAGGCACTGACCGAGATCTTCAAGGGGATCCGCAAGGGGATGAAGGAGCAGGATTGCGGCCGCGCCATCATAGTGGCCCACAACGCCACCTTCGATCACGGCTTCGTGATGGCTGCCGCCGAGCGCGCTGGCCTCAAGCGCAATCCGTTCCACCCGTTTGCCACCTTCGACACCGCGGCTCTCTCCGGATTGGCGCTGGGTCAGACCGTGCTGGCCAAAGCGTGCCAGAGCGCCCGCATCCCGTTTGACAATAAAGAGGCGCACTCTGCCCTCTATGACACCGAACGCACCACAGAGCTCTTTTGTCATATCGTCAACCGTTGGAAGAGCATGGGGGGATGGCCGCCAGCGCATCCAGATGATGACACAACCGATGCCCCTGCCGACGATGAGGGGCAAGCATAAACGGACGAAGGCTGCCAGTGGCAGCCTTCGCTTTTTGGGGAAGTGATTGATTGCACGGCGCACCGGAAATCGCCATCAATGTCACTATCAACCGCTGCGCACGGGATGAACGGAGACAAACAGGTCAAAACCCCTCATGTTGAGCAACCTTGTGCCACATGCTGCTGCGATATGAGAGGTTTGACTGATTTTTTACTCGACATTTGTCACATTTTTCGCAAACTAACTCCCCTTCACATGACAGACAGCAGTAACAAACTATAAGGAAATCAAATGAATCCAGTTGTTATCGCAGTCGGGCTGATGCTGGTGCTCAGTCTGCTGCGGATCAATGTGGTGGTCTCGCTGGCGCTGGGGGCCATTGCTGGCGGCCTGGTCGGTGGGCTGTCGTTGACCGATACCCTCACCACCTTCAGCGGTGGCTTGGGCGGTGGCGCCGAGATTGCCCTCTCCTACGCCATGCTGGGCGCCTTTGCGGTTGCCATCTCCCGCTCCGGGATCACTGACCTGCTGGCCCGCAAGGTGATCAACCAGTTGGGCAAGGATGCCAGCTCGACCCGCATCATGTGGGTCAAAACCCTGCTGCTCTCTTCCGTGCTGGCCGTGGCGATCTCCTCCCAGAACCTGATCCCGGTTCACATCGCTTTTATTCCCATCCTGATCCCGCCGCTGCTGCATGTGATGGCGCAGATGCAGATCGACCGTCGTCAGGTGGCCTGTGTCATCACTTTTGGTCTGACCGCCACCTACATGGTGCTACCGGTCGGCTTTGGCGGCATCTTCCTCAACAACATTCTGGCCAAGAACCTGATCGATAACGGCGTGCCCATCACCACCAGCCAGATCCCGCTGGCGATGGCCATTCCGGTCGCCGGTATGGTACTGGGCCTGCTGATTGCGGTATTCATCAGCTATCGCAAACCACGCCAGTACGATCTGGCCAAGATCCTGGATGCCGAGCCAGAAGCGGTCGAGCTCAACCTTACCCACATCTGGGTGGCCCTGCTGGCCATTGGCGTGGCGCTGGGGCTGCAACTGATGACCAACAGCATCGTACTGGGTGCACTGGCCGGTTTTGTCATCTTCACCTGCGGCGGCGTTATCAAGTTTCGCGAAAGCCAGGATGCCTTCACTCAGGGGGTGCGGATGATGTCGCTGATCGGCTTCATCATGATCTCCGCCGCCGGTTTTGCCGCCGTGATGAAGGCAACTCACGGGGTCGACTCTCTGGTCCAGGTGGTCGCCTCCGGCATCGGCCAGCACAAAGGCATCGCCGCCTTCCTGATGCTGCTGGTTGGCCTGCTCATCACCATGGGGATCGGCTCCTCCTTCTCCACCGTGCCCATCATCGCCACCATCTATGTGCCGCTCTGTCTGCAGCTCGGCTTCTCACCAATGGCGATCATCGCGCTGGTCGGTACCGCTGGCGCGCTGGGGGATGCGGGGTCACCGGCCTCCGACTCTACCCTGGGCCCGACATCCGGCCTCAACGCCGATGGCCAGCACGACCATATCTGGGACAGCGTGGTGCCCACCTTTATTCACTACAACATCCCGCTGGTGATCTTCGGCTGGATTGCCGCCATGGTGCTCTGATAGCCCCTTAGGCTGCGAACTCTGCACGTCACAATGCACAACAAGAAGGCGACCATCAGGTCGCCTTCTTTATAAGCACGTTCACCTAATCACTAGGACATGGTCCCGAGAGGAGAAGCTCTTTATTGGGCGACATGGATTCCCGGATTTGGATGATTGCGCACTGCTTGTTTCGCTCCTTGCTCTTATGGGATCAGTCTCTAGCCACAGATGCCATAACAGCACTCAGCACCCCCAGCGTTGTGCGCCACACCCGTTGCCACATACCACGCCGATTAATTGCTCAGCGATTGGATATCATTTTGAAAAACTGATACTTAACTAGCTACACTAGCGATTATCACCATACAGGGACGTGTAAAAAATGAGCTTGATTGGCTTGGTGCTGGCGTTGATCGCCATCCTTGGCGGCAACATGATCGAGGGGGGGCACCCCAGTGCACTGCTCGATCTGCCCGCATTCCTCATTGTGATCGGTGGCACCATAGGTGCTGCGCTGACCCAGTTCCCTTTCTCCGTCGTCGGCAGCACCATGAAGCGTTTCAAATGGCTGCTCTCCCCCCTCAAGCTCGATATGCATGAACAGGCCCAGTTGCTGGAGACCCTGGCAGGCAACGCCCGCCGCAGCGGCATGCTGGCGCTGGAAGGGATGATCGACGAGATCAAGGATCCTTTCCTGAAGAAAGGGGTGCAGATGATGGTTGATGGTTACGAAAAAACCAAGATACACGAGGTGCTGGAGAACGAGATCGAGTTCGAGCAGGAAGATCTCGAACAGACAGTCAAATTCTACGAAGCCATGGGCGGCTACTGCCCGACCATGGGGATCGTCGGCGCGGTGTTTGGCCTGATCCACGCCATGGGTCTGCTGGATGCCCCCGACAAGCTGGGCGGCGCCATCGCGGTGGCCTTTATCGCCACTATCTACGGGGTATCCGCAGCCAACCTGATCTTCTTGCCCTTCGGCAACCGCTACAAGGGGTTTGCCCACCAGATCCGCCACTACAAGGAGATGACCCTGACCGGCATTCTCTGCATCGTGGATGGCGAATCCCAGGCACGCCTGCAAGTTACCCTCGAACCTTATCTGGGAGGTCACGGTGGCCAAAAAGAAAAAGGCTGAAGCACCGGAGAACCACGAACGCTGGCTGGTCTCCTATGCCGACTTCATGACCCTGCTGTTCGCCCTGTTTGTGGTACTCTACTCCTTTGCCATGGCCAAGCAGTCCGAAACCCGGGTGCTTATCCAGGGCTTTATCGAGTCGCTGGGTAAAATCGGCCTCATCTCCCCGCCTGCCGGCTCACCTTTGATGCAGGGGGGCACAGGAATTCTCGAGCCGGAATCAAAAACTACGCCGAGCAGCCCGAAAGAGGAGACTGTGCTGGAGAAAGATGCCCCCATGGCGGCATCGGACCCCTTCAACGAGACCATAGGTGCCTCGGAAAAACCGAGCGCCACCGAAGCCTGGCCCCACAAGACTCGGGAGCAGGAGTGGGTGCAGGTGACCAAGCAGAAGCTTGAGCAGCAGCTCAAGGCCCAGATCGAATCGAAGGATCTGGAGGTCGAGCAGCTTGGCAGTCAGCTGGTGATCCGCATCGGCGAGAAGGCGCTGTTTCCCGCCGATTCGGCGTTCCTGCAGCCCCAGTTCATCCCGCTGGTCAACAAGATCGCCGGCATTTTGGCCAACATCCCGGGGCAGGTCGTGGTCACCGGCCATACCGACAACTCCCAGGCGCCGGTGGAGCTCTATCGCAACAACTGGGAGCTCTCGGTGCTGCGGGCCTCCTCCATCGTGCAGACCATGCTGACCAATCCCCAGCTGGATGCCAGACGAGTCATCGCTCAGGGGGTTGCCGACACTCAACCCCGCTTTGCCAATGACACCCCCGAACATCGCCAGGCAAATCGCCGGGTCGATATCACCCTCTCTCAAGGCAAGGCAGCAGAAGAGTCGCTGCAACTGCTCAAGCCCTGATCCCCCCGCTCCCGCTTCGCGCGGGAGCCTCTTTTTTAAAAACAAATAACTCAATAATATCAACACCATAAGACATTAATGATAATGATTGCTATTTATTGTCAAGTAGTCAGGCCTCTGCAATAATGCCGCCCCTCAGGCTTAAATAAAAACAATTATCATTATGAACAAACTGCTTCAGGCATGGCCGGCACTCCTGTGTGCCTCCGCTGGCGCGGCCGATCTTCCCCCTGTGGAGAAGGCTCGCAACGACGACACCATCATTGTCACCGGGCAACGGGTACAACAGAAACTCTCCGATGTTTCCGGCTCCATCACCGTCATCACCCAGGAAGAGCTGGACCGTCAGGTCGCCAGCGAGCTGACCCATGTGTTTCGCAAGATCCCCGGTGTCTCGGTCACCGGCTCTGCCGGGCGACCGCAAAACATCAGCGTGCGCGGCATCGGTGGCAACCGTATCCTGCTGATCAAGGATGGGGGGCGCGTCAGCGACGGCTTTGGCGCCGACAACATCAATGACAAGGTGGGTCGCTTCAACTTCGACCTTGATGACATCAAGCAGATTGAGGTGGCCAAGGGGGCCGGCTCCTCCCTGCATGGCTCCGATGCCATCGGCGGCACCGTGGTGATGAATACCAAGCAGCCGGAAGATTATCTGCAACAGCAAGATAGCTATCTGGCGGCCAAGACCCTCTACGGTGGCGACAGCAACAAGAAGAAGCTCAACATGACCGGCGCGGTGCGGGCGTTGGAGAGCGAACATCTGTTGCGCCTCTCCGGCTGGCGTGGCAACGAAACCGCCAACTTTGAGGAGAGCCGTATTCCGGCTGATCTGGATGGCATGAGTGCCTCCACCAGCAGCCGCCTCCCCCTCAATGCCCATCACGCTCTGCGGCTGGAGCTGGACTACTACGAGGATCACGCCAAACGCCAGATGGGGCCCAAAGCGGTGCCCCAACCCGATGGCAGCTGGGACGTGGTCGGTTTTCAGGAAGATGGCGATCAGCGCACCCAGGGCGGCAAGTTCAGTTGGGAAGCCAACGATCTGGGCATGGTCGATACCCTCAACTGGAGCCTGTTTGGCAACCAGTCACGCAACGAAGCCAACCAGCGCCAGCTGCTGCGCAACGATGCCCTGAGCGGCTATCCCAGATATCGCAGCCAGCGCACCCTCTCCACATTCGAGGAGCTGCGCCTTGGCAGTGAGCTGGAGCTGCAGAGCAAGCTGAGCACCGGCTCGCTGGATCACACCTTCAGCTACGGTGTGGAGCTGGAGCAGGCCAACCACGAGCGGCCGGTCAGCAATCTGACACTGGAAGATGGCATCACCACCCAGGGACAGAAAGCCCCCTTCAGCAAGGCCGAGACCCGCCGCGATGGCATCTGGCTGAGCGATGTGATCGATCTGGGCAGCTGGCAGTTTACGCCGACCCTGCGCTTTGACCGCCAGCGCCTGCGCGCACCGGACAGTAATCTGGCCGAGAACCACAGCGACCACATCTCCCCCAGTGTGGCGGCCAGTTACCGCTTCAACGAAACATGGCGCAGTTGGCTCAGCTATGCCAACGGCTTCCGCGCCCCCGCTTACGATCAGGTTTACGGCAACATTCCTCACTACTTTGCCATGCCGCCGTTCGAGATCATTGCCAACCCCAACCTCAAGGAGGAGACCAGCCACAGTCTGGAGTGGGGAGTGAATGGCCAAAGCGACAACTGGAGCGTCAAACCGGCCGTTTTCTACAACCGCTACTACAACTTCATCGACTGGCGCCAGACCGGTTTTCGCCTCGATGACGGTGTCTTCCTGCGCCAATATCACAACGTTGCCAAAGCAGAAACCTGGGGCGCCGAGCTGGCCGCCAGCCTCTGGCTGAGCGACGAGTGGGAGCTTTCGACCAATCTGGCCTGGATGGATGGCAAGGATCACCGCGGTGAGCCGCTGCGAACCCAGACACCGCTGGAAGGCAACACCACCCTGCGCTGGCAACAGCTCGACTGGGGGGTTGAGCTCAGTGGCAACTATGCCGCCGCCATGACCAAGGTGCCCCAGTGCGCCAATGCGCAGACTGGCTACAACGGTGCCTGCCAGAGCAGCGCAGGCTGGTTCAGTCTGGATCTCACCGGCGACTGGCAGATCACCGAGGCGCTCAAGGTCAATGCCACCATCGGCAACCTGCTCGATACCCGCTACGTCCGCTATCAGGATGTGGCCGGACTCCCGGCTGGCAGCGACACCTCCCTCTACAGCCAGAGCGGCCGCTACCTGTCAGCCAGCCTCAGTTACCGTTTCGTGGGGATGTGATGAAACATCATGCAATCATGGCGGCCCTGTTGGCCGTCCCGTTGGCGTGGGCGCAAGAGGCCCTGCCACCGCCGATCCCGTCCCAATCGCACCTGATTTCAGGCAATCCCGTACGCCAGGATCCCTACTTCTGGTTGCGGGACGAGAGCCGTAGCAACCCGGCCATTCTCGCCCTGCTCAAGCAGCAAAATCGCTGGAGCGAGCAGCAGCTCGCCGCGCAGCAGCCGCTGGAAGCAACCTTGCGCGCCGAGTTTACCCGTCATCCGGCGGGGGAATCTGTGCCAGACAACTGGCTTGTCCGCGGCGATCAGGCATGGCAACTGCGCCCGGATGGCTCACTCTGGCAACGCCACGGGGGCAAGGTGCAGCAACGACTTCCCGCCAGAGCGGGTGAGGGCTATTACGAAGCGGGCGGCTGGGCCCTGAGCCCGGATAACCGCACACTGGCCATCGCCGAAGACAGGCGCGGCGATCTCGACTATCAGGTCACCCTGCTCGATCTCCAGAGCGGCAAGGCGCTGGCCAGTTTGGCGCAGCGCAGCGCTGATCTCGCCTGGTCACAAGATGGTCGCACCCTCTACACCATCGCCAACGAGCGCGATACCCTGCGCCCCTGGCAGCTGCGCGGCTGGCAGGATGGCCAGGAGCAGACTCTCTATGAGGAGCAGGATCCCGCCTGGCTACTCAGCCTCTATCGCACCACGGATGGCCAGCATCTGGTGTTGCAGGGCAACAACCACGATAGCTCGGAGCAGTACCTGCTCGACTCGGACAAGCCGCAGCAGGTCAAACCCCGCCAGCGCGGGGTGGAATACTATCTGGACAGTCAATCCGGCTGGGTGATCAAGAGCAACCGGGAGGGGGCGTTTGCCCTCTACTCAGCCAGCACGCCGCTCGGTGAGTGGCAGCGCCTGTGGCCCGCCAAAGACGAGGATCTCGGCGATCTCGAGAAGTGGCGACTGTTTGATCGCCATCTGGTGGTGCAGTTTCGCCAGCAGGGGGAGGATTGGCTCGCCCTGCTCGATCGCAACGGCCATGAACGCCAGCGCCTGCCGCTGGCCAGTGGCGCCGGTACCGGCTGGCTGCAAGGAGAACATGACCCGGCCAGCGACCGTATTCTGGTGCGCAGTCAGGGCTTGAGCCAGCCCCCCGGCCAGCGCTGGCTGGATTTAAACAGCGGCCAGTGGATCAACGACCAGCACACCGCAGGTAATAAAGCATTGCCCTATCAGAGCGAGCGGCGCTGGATCACCTCTGCCGATGGCACCCGGGTGCCTGTCTCGCTGGTGTGGCGCAAGGATCTGGCCCCTCGCGCCGTACTGCTCTACGGCTATGGCGCCTATGGCACGCCGATGCGCCCCTACTACCAGAAAGAGCTGTTAAGCCTGCTGGATCGGGGCTTTGTCTACGCCATCGCCCATGTGCGCGGCGGCGGCATGCTGGGGGAGCAGTGGACCCGCGACGGACGGGGCATCCACAAGCAGAACGGCATCAGCGACTTTATCGCCGCAGGTAGCGTCCTGCGCCACTGGTCGCCCGACTCTGCTCCCCTGCCCCTGTTTGCCATGGGGGGCAGCGCGGGGGGCACGCTGGTTGCTGCGGCCCTCAACCAGCAACCGACACTCTTTAGCGGTGCCGTGTTGCAGGTTCCCTTCGTCGATATGCTCGGCACCATGAGCGATCCTGCCCTCCCCTTGACCCGTCAGGAGTATCAGGAGTGGGGCAACCCGGCCAAGCCCGCAGAGTATCAGGCGATGCGCCGCATCAGCCCCTACGACAACCTGCACCGCGCCCCCTACCCGCCCCTGCTGGTCACTACCGCCCTGCACGACAGCCAGGTGCCCTACTGGGAGCCGGTCAAGTGGCTGGCCCGCCTGCGGGAGCACAGCACGGGCTCCGGCCCCTACCTGCTGCTGACCGAACTGGAGGGTGGCCACCGCGCCGGTGGTGGCGATCGGGCTCGTGAATTTGCCTTCTTGTTGCATCTGGCGGGGATCAATCAATGACCCTGCCGCTGATTGGGAGTACCACTATGAAACCCCTGTTGCCCGCCCTCTTGCTGGGGCTGGCTGGCTTTTCCACTCAGGCCGCCGAACTGCGTTTTGTCGAACAGGACGCCCCGGCCGATACCCGCCTCTGGCTCGAACAGCAGCTCGGCGTCACCCTGAGTGATGCCCCGGCCTACCAGCGCCAAGGCAAGCTGGGCCACTATCTTCACTATCGCCAGCAGCTCAATGGCGCACCGATCGCCGGCCTGATGGCCGCCGTCAGTCTCGATGAGCAGGGTCGCCCGTGGCGCCTTTATCACAATACCCGGCTGATGCAGGCACAGGCGGCGCCATGTGATGAAGCAAGCCGCGCCGGGGTGGATGCCTATACCGCCACGCTGGATAGTACGGTGTGGCAATTCGCTGGCAGTGACGAAGCCCAGCCCTGGTACTGGCAGGATGGCGACACCCTGACTGCGGCCTGGCGTCTGCTGGCGGTGGAAAGCCAGCCGGGCAACAGCAAGAGCAGCCACTGGCAACTGTTTGTCACCTGCGATGGCAGCGCCCTGCTGGGGCGCACGCTGCAAGAGGCCAACACCCGTGCTGAAGCAGTCCCGCTGGCAGGGGAAGCGGCCACGGTGCAGGCCCGCATCTTTGCCCTCGACCCACGCACTCAGCTGCAAGATGGCAATTTGCTGTGGCGCCACGATCTGGTGCTGGACAACCGGGCCTATCGCACCGTCCCGCTCACGGTACAAAAGGTGGATGACACCTACCAGCTGAGTGGCCCACGCGCCCGGGTCGTGGATGGCACGGCGCCGGAAACTGCCCCCTTTAGCAGCCCTGATGCCGATGGCTTCCAGCTGGATCACCAGCAGCCCGCCTTCCTCGATATCAATGGCTACTACCATCTGGATCTGGCCCAGCGCCATTTGGAATCCCTTGGCTACCCGACGCTGATGGGCGGCCCCCTGGCCATCGATACCGATGCCGGGGAGCAGGACAACTCCCTCTATGACCCCTTCCTGCGCCGGTTGGAAATTGGCCGGATAGGGGTGCCCGACGCGGAAGATCCCATGGTGATCTGGCACGAATTTGGCCATGCGGTGCAGCACCATATCCTGCCCGACATGGGAGAAGAGGGGGACTGGGGCGCCATCGGCGAGGGCTTTAGCGACTATCTGGCCGCCAGCTGGCGCCAGCGCAGTCCCGAAGCCCGCCAGTTCGAGCCTTTCATGGTCTTCAACTGGGATGCCAGGATCAGCGGCCGGACGCCCCGTCAGCTCGATGATCTGCGGGCGCGCTATCATCCGGGCTTCCTCTATCCGGCTCACCTCACTATCAACGGTAGCAACGGCGACCAGCTGTGGGGCACTCCGCTCTTCACCGCGCTGCGCCAGGCCGTTGAACAGTATGGCGAGGTAGCCCGTGACGAGTTCGATACCCTGCTGATTGAATCCCACTTCGGCCTCGGCCCGCAGGTGCGGATGCCCCAGCTGGCGCGCGTCACCGTGGATACCGCCAACCGCCTCTATCCGGACCGCAGCTATGGCAAGCTGCTGGAGCAGGCCTTCCGCCACCACGCCCTGCTGCCAACGCCCATCGCGGCCCGCCTTGCCGATGATAGCTACCTGTTGCCCGGGGAGAAAAAGAGCCTCGCCATCGAATTGACCAACCAGAGCGGCCGCCCCCTGACCGTGGCTGACGCCAGCCTGCTCCCGAGCAAGGGGCTCATGGGTGACGATCACTGGCAGGGAGAGCTCAACGCCGATGGCACCGCCCGCTGGACCCTGCCGCTGGAAGCGGCGAGCAACCTGACCTGTGGCGAGGCAGTCACCTTGCCGCTGCAGTTCCAGCTCACCCTGCCCAGCCCCACCGAGCGCCAGACTCGCCTTGACCTGCAACTGCCGATCGGTGAACCGCTCTGGCAGCGGGCCATCGGCCAGGGTGGCCAGATCAAGGATGCGGTGAGCGATGAACGGCACGGCCTGTCCCGCTTCACTCTCACCCTGCCCGAGAGCAAGGCCCGCATCGACAGCGGATTCGTGGTTGCCCTCGATCTGGAGCACAGCAAGCTGGAGCAGCTGGAGATCTGGCTCACCTCCCCTTACGGTACCCGGATCAGCCTGTGGAACAAGGGTTACGCCAGCCATACCCGGCTCAAGGGGGAGTTCCCCCGTGAACTGGTACCGTTCGAATCGCTGGATAAGCTGCACGGCGAACCGCTCGCTGGCCGCTGGCTGCTGGAGATCAACGACACCAGCGCCGGTGACACCGGTCAGTTGCGCAACTGGCGGGTCGCCCAGCAAGTCGGCGCCCGCTGCGACAAGGATGAAGCCCTGCCCAACACCGGCATCATTCCCCTTGAGCAGGATGAAGGGGGTGGCGGCACGACTTCCCCCCTGCTGCTGTTGCTGGCCCTCTGGCCCCGCCTCTGGCGCCGGAGCACCCCGCGCCGTTGAATCCTGTACCACGGGGGTTACCGCCCCCGTGAACCTGTGACCGAATCAAGGAATGTGAAGTGAAACCATCCGTACTGGTTATTGCAACCCTCTCAGCCCTGCTCAGCGCCTGTGGCGGCGGGGAAGATAACGCACCACTGGCGATCCCGGACTACCGGGTCGATGTCGCCCTGCCGACTGCCGGTACCCTGTGCGCCGATCTGGATCAGAACTGGCAATGTGATCCTGCCGACCCTGCCGTCACCGGCGAAGGAGCTGTGGCCCTGGTCAGCCGTTCGGCCAACATCGTCAACTCGCCCCTGCTGTTCGTTCCGAGGAGCGAAGGTCTGCTGCTGGCACATCCGGCCGCCAAAGGGGACCCACAACGGCTGCAACCGACCCTTCTCAGCACCCTATGGCAGAGCCGCATTGCCGAAGGGGTGGCCGCCGATCGCGCACTGACGCAGCTGCTGGCCGATCTCGCGCCGCTGCAACCGGGCAGCGACCGCGCGGCCCTCGCAGGTCTCGGCCAGTTTGATCAGGCGCTACAGCAGGTGGCGATCAGCTTGCAGCAACAGGCCCGCACACGCCTTGCCACCGCCAAGGAGACCCAGTTGCTCACCACCAGCTATCGCGCCATCAGCCTGATGCTGGCGCAATTGGCTCAGGAGTGGCAGCGTAACGGCCAGTTTGCCGAAGAGACCCAAAGCGAGCTACTGACCCTGCTGGTGCAGCAGCAGCCACGCAACCTGCTGACCGTCACCGGCGTCACCACCTTCAGCGATGGCAACGATCCGCTGCTGGAACAGGAGCCCGACGACTATCCGGGACAAGATGCCAGCTGGAATCGCACTCGTCCCCAGCTTGCCTATCGCAAACTCGATGATCGCGGTCAGGCGCTCCCTGACAACGCGCCGAGCTGGCAGTGCGTCAAGGATCTCAATACCGGTCTGGTGTGGGAGGTCAAATCGGACGATCCCTTGAGTCCGGCCTGGAAAAGCAGACCCTTTGCCTATGAGGATGAGCAGTTCAAGGCGACCGCAGGCGAGCAGCAAGCGGCCTACCAGCATATTCATAAGAGGATCGAACAGCTCACCGCCGAAGGAGATCTGGCGGCCCTCGCCCGGGCACAGGCGCTGACCACCATGCTGACCACCCGCGCGTATCAGCAGTGGCTCAATGGCGAGCAGCGCTGCGGCATCAGCCAGTGGCGGCTGCCCACCATGGGTGAACTGATGTCACTGATGCACTACGGTAGCCTGGCCAAGGACCCGCTGGGTCAGCGCATCATCGTGGATACCCGTTACTTCCCGGATATCGCCCCCTCGGAAGATGACACCTACCATGGCTACTACTGGAGCGCCACCAGCAACACAGCTCAGCGCTTCTCCGGTGGTCCCATCAGCAAACGCACAGTCCTGCTCTTGGGAGAAGATGCGGGCACCACCTATCCCGCGCTGGTGCAGCAAGATACCTATATCGAGCTGATGCAGGTACGACTGGTCGCCACTCCCCAATAATCCGAGGAATATCATGAGCCTTTATCGCTTTTCGTTCGCCATGCTGGCACTGCTGGCCCCCCTGGCCCACGGTGCTGCCATTTGTGATGACACCATGGATCGCACCGCCCCCTCTGCCCGTTTTCTTGACCATGGCAACGGCACCGTCACGGATCAACACACCGGCCTCACCTGGATGCGCTGCAAACTGGGGCAGACATGGAGTGGCAACAGTTGCCTGGGGGAACCGACCGTTTACTACTGGCAGCAGGGGCTGCAAGTGGCGGAGCGGATCCGCAGTGACAGCAGCCATGCACTCTATCACTTCGGCGGTATCAGCCAGTGGCGCCTGCCCGACATCAAGGAGCTGGCAACCCTGGTCGAGCATGCCTGCTACCAGCCCTCTCTCAATGAAGCCATTTTCCCGCGCGCCATGGCGGGGGGCGGTAAAGAGGTCAATGAGGGCTATGTCTATCTGATGAGCAGCACGGTGACCTCCGCCAATGGTCAGCGGGCGTATCTGGATATCACCTCGGGAGATATCGGTCTTCGCTCCATTGGCGCCTACCCGGATCAGGTCTTGCTGGTCGCCAATAAACCCTGACCGCCCCACGCTCGAAACCGGAACGCGATGACAGGAGAGGCTTGAAAGCCTCTCTTTTTATTGCTCTTGCCACCCCCTATCTCACCCGCCATCACGCTCTTCTCCCACCTGTGCCCCCTGCCCACGATACCGACCTGATCCGGCTTCGCCCGCGGCATTTACCCCTTTCAGGTGATGACGAGGAGCAGCTCTCTGCGCTTTCCAGGCCTTTCTCGCCCGCCATAACCAACAAAAAAGTGCGCTTCTTAACAAAATTTAATTACCGGTTAACCGATTAATAATTAACCCGTAAAAATGACATGTAAATCAGTGCGAAAGTGTCATAATGCGTAACATTATTGTTAAGTCACTTGATTAATTTGGTTAGGAAAAACCTCTATGTTTGCTGATATTTCTGCTCAACATTGGGCTTTTGCCATTTATGTCATCGGTGCCATCACCATCTGTCTGGTGATGATAGGCCTCGCCGCCCTGCTGGGAGGTCGTGCCTACGGCCGCACCAAGAACAAGCCATTTGAATCTGGTGTCGACTCGGTCGGCAGTGCCCGCCTGCGTTTTTCCGCCAAGTTCTATCTGGTCGCCATGTTCTTCGTCATCTTCGACGTCGAGGCGCTCTACCTGTTTGCCTGGTCTGTCTCCGTGCGGGAGAGCGGCTGGGTCGGCTTTATTGAAGCCACCATTTTCATCGGACTGCTGCTTATCGGCCTGATCTACCTCTGGCGCATCGGCGCACTGGACTGGTCACCGCGCAAACCGCAGCTGAACAACAAAAACAGTGATTGAACCACAGACCCTTTCCTTGAGGTTGCACCATGAAGTACACCCTGACCCGGATTGACCCGGATGCCCCCGTTGAGCGCTACCCCCAGGAGCAGCGCCAGACCGTCGATGACCCACTGGCGCAAGAAGCGACGCGCGGCATCATGATGGGCCGTCTCGAGGAGGTGCTGCAAGACACAGTCAACTGGGGCCGCAAAAACTCCCTCTGGCCTTACAACTTCGGCATCTCCTGCTGCTACGTGGAGATGTGTACCGCCTTCACCTCCCCCCACGATGTGGCCCGCTTCGGCGCCGAAGTTATCCGCGCTTCGCCCCGTCAGGCCGACTTCATGGTGATTGCAGGGACCCCCTTCATCAAGATGGCGCCAGTCATCCAGCGCCTGTATGAACAGCTGCTCGAACCCAAGTGGGTGATCTCCATGGGGGCCTGTGCCAACTCAGGCGGCATGTATGACATCTATTCAGTGGTGCAGGGGGTAGACAAGTTCCTGCCGGTCGACGTCTACATTCCGGGTTGCCCGCCCCGTCCCGAAGCCTTTTTGCAAGCACTGATGCTGCTGCAGGACTCCATCGGCAAAGAGCGCCGTCCCCTCTCCTGGGTAGTGGGCGATCAGGGGATCTACCGTCCCCAGATGCAGGCCGAAAAAGAGCGCAAGCGCGGCGAACGGATCAATGTGACCAACCTGCGCACGCCGGATGAGATCTGACCATGAAACTGACTCGTGATTTTCCCAGCAATTACGCCATGGCCCAGTGGCAGCCCAGCGACCACAAGGATGCCAAAGTCATTGGCGAACTGTTTGCCCACTTCGGGGCCGAGCACTTCACCGTGCAGACCACGCGTACCGGCGTACCGGTGGTCTGGCTTCCCCGCGAACTGCTGCAGGATGTGATGAGCTTCTTGCGCAAGGTGCCCTCCCCGTTTGTGATGCTGTTTGATCTCAGCGCCACCGATGAGCGGCTGCGCAGCCATCGCGACGGTCTGCCCCAGAGCGACTTCACCGTCTTCTATCACCTCATCTCCATCGACCGTAACGCCGATGTGATGTTGAAAGTGGCGCTGGCCGAGAGTGACCTGCATCTGCCCACCATCACCAACCACTTCCCCAATGCCAACTGGTATGAGCGGGAAGTGTGGGATCTGATGGGCATCACCTTCGACGGTCACCCCCATCTGACCCGCATCATGATGCCCAAGAGCTGGCAGGGTCACCCGCTGCGCAAGGATTACCCGGCGCGCGCCACCGAATTCGATCCCTTCATGCTCGATGCAGCCAAACAGGACATGGAGCAGGAGAACCTGCTGTTCAAACCGGAAGAGTGGGGCCTGGCCCGCGGCAACGAGAACGAGGACTACATGTTCCTCAACCTCGGCCCCAACCACCCCTCTGCCCACGGCGCCTTCCGGTTGGTGTTGCAGCTCGATGGCGAGGAGATCCGCAACTGCGTGCCCGACATCGGTTATCACCATCGTGGTGCCGAGAAGATGGGCGAGCGCCAATCCTGGCACAGCTATATCCCCTATACCGACCGGGTCGAGTATCTGGGCGGGGTGATGAACAACCTCCCCTATGTGCTGGCGGTCGAGAAGCTGGCTGGCATCAAGGTGCCACAGCGGGTCGACATGATCCGGGTGATGATGGCGGAGCTGTTCCGCATCCAGAGCCACCTCTTGTTCCTCGGTACCTATATCCAGGACGTGGGGGCCATGACCCCGGTCTTCTTCACCTTCACCGACCGGCAGAAGATCTACACCATCATCGAGGCGATCACCGGAGCCCGTATGCACCCGGCCTGGTTCCGTATCGGCGGTGTGGCCCACGACTTGCCGAAGGGATGGCAACGGCTGGTACAGGACAACCTGCTGAGCTGGCTGCCCAAGCGTCTGATGGATTACGAAAAAGCGGCGATGCGCAACAGCATTCTGCGCGGTCGCACCATAGGGGTATCGGCCTACACCACCGAGCAGGCGTTGTCCTGGGGTACCACGGGGGCCGGATTGCGCGCCACCGGCCTCAACTTCGACGTACGCAAATGGCGTCCCTACTCCGGTTACGATCAGTTCGACTTTGAAGTGCCGGTCGGCAGCAATGGCGATGCCTACGACAGAGCCACCGTGCGGATCGAGGAGATCCGCCAGAGCATGTCGATCATCGAGCAGTGCATGAAAAACATGCCGGAGGGTCCCTTCAAGGCGGATCACCCCCTCACCACGCCGCCGCCCAAAGAGCGCACGCTGCAACACATCGAGACCCTGATCAACCACTTCCTGCAAGTGTCGTGGGGCCCGGTGATGCCCGCAGCCGAGTCGTTCCAGATGATTGAGGCGACCAAGGGGATCAACAGTTATTACCTGACCAGCGACGGCTCCACCATGAGCTACCGGACCCGGATCCGCACCCCGAGCTTTGCTCACCTGCAGCAGATCCCCTCGGTGATCAAGGGCAGCATGGTGTCGGACCTCATCGTCTATCTGGGCAGTATCGATTTTGTTATGTCGGATGTGGACCGTTAAGTGATCCGCCCTCCCGGTCATGGCCGGGAATCGGGATCGCCGAACGAGCAGTAAAAGGACAAGCCACCAAAGGTCAAGTCATGAGCCAGCAATGTCAGTGTCACAATAATCAGACCCCACAGGGGCAAGGGGCATGCAGCAGCAAACAGGACGACTTCGTTCTGAGCCAGGCTGAACGCGATGCCATCGAACACGAGAAACACCATTACGAAGATCCCCGCGCCGCCAGCATCGAAGCGCTCAAGATCGTGCAGCAGGCTAGAGGCTGGGTCCCCGACGGCGCCATTCACGCCATCGCGGCCCAGCTCGGCATTCCCGCCAGCGATGTGGAGGGGGTTGCTACCTTCTATAGCCAGATCTTCCGCCAGCCGGTGGGGCGCCACATCATCCGCGTCTGCGACAGCATGGTCTGCTACATCAATGGCCATGAAGAGCTGATGGCCGGTCTCAAGGAGGTGATGAACCTCGGCCCCGGTCAAACCACCCCGGATGGCCGCTTCACCCTGCTGCCGGTCTGCTGTCTTGGCAACTGCGACAAGGGGCCAGCGATCATGATCGATGACGACACCTATGGCGGCCTCGATCCGGTGACCTTGCTGAAAACCCTGGAGGCTTACCCATGAGCCTGCCGCAGAACAAGATCCTCGCCTCTCTTGGCACCGCCAACCGCACGGCACGCGCCGCCGAGACCCACCCGCTCACCTGGCGGCTGCGGGATGACGGCCAGCCGGTGTGGCTGGAGGAGTATCAGGCCAAACAGGGGTATGAAGCCGCCCGCAAGGCGCTCGGCCAGATGAGCCCGGACGAGATTGTCAGTACCGTCAAGGATGCCGGTCTCAAGGGGCGCGGCGGTGCGGGCTTCCCCACTGGCGTGAAGTGGGGGCTGATGCCCAAAGACGAGAGCATGAACATCCGTTACCTGCTCTGCAACGCCGACGAGATGGAGCCCAACACCTGGAAAGATCGCCTGCTAATGGAGCAACTGCCCCATCTGCTGATCGAGGGGATGATTATCAGTGCCCGGGCGCTCAAGGCCTATCGCGGCTACATCTTCCTGCGCGGCGAGTATGTCGATGCTGCCATCCACCTGCGCCGTGCGGTGGAAGAGGCCAAGGCCGCCGGTCTGCTGGGCAAGAACATTCTGGGGTCCGGTTTTGACTTCGAGCTGTTCGTCCACACCGGCGCCGGCCGCTACATCTGTGGCGAAGAGACGGCCCTTATCAACTCGCTGGAAGGGCGCCGCGCCAACCCGCGCGCCAAGCCCCCCTTCCCCGCCGTTTCCGGCGTCTGGGGCAAACCCACCTGCGTCAACAACGTCGAAACCCTCTGCAACGTGCCTGCCATTATCGGCAACGGAGTCGCCTGGTATCACGGGCTGGCGCTGCCGGGCTCGGAAGATCACGGCACCAAGCTGATGGGCTTCTCTGGCAAGGTGAACAACCCGGGCGTCTGGGAGCTGCCGTTTGGCATCACCGCCCGCGAGCTGTTTGAAAATTACGCCGGCGGCATGAAGAGCGGCTATCGCCTGAAAGCGTGGCAACCGGGCGGTGCGGGCACCGGCTTCCTGCTGCCGGAGCACCTCGATGCCCAGATGTATACCGCCGGTATCGGCAAGGTAGGTACCCGGATGGGGACCGGCCTCGCCATGGCGGTGGATGACTCCATCAGCATGGTCTCCCTGCTGCGCAACATGGAGGAGTTCTTCGCCCGCGAATCGTGCGGCTGGTGCACGCCCTGCCGCGACGGCCTGCCCTGGAGCGTCAAACTGCTGCGGGCACTGGAGCGTGGCGAAGGGCAATCAGGCGATCTGGCGACCCTGGAGCAACTCTGCAGTTTCCTTGGCCCGGGCAAGACCTTCTGCGCCCACGCGCCGGGCGCCGTCGAGCCGCTGGCCAGCGCCATCAAATATTTCCGCTCCGAATTCGAGGCCGGGATCAAAGGCAGCGGCGACAACCGCAAGCCGGTCAAAGGGATCCAGCCCAACCTGCTGGGCGAGCGCTGGTAACGACACCACAGATTTCACAAAACAGGTTTCAGGGAAGTTGTATGGCAACCATTTATGTAGACGGCAAAGAGTACGAGGTAGACGGGGCAGATAACCTGCTGCAAGCCTGTCTGTCGCTGGGTCTGGACGTCCCCTATTTCTGCTGGCATCCGGCGCTGGGTAGCGTTGGCGCCTGCCGCCAGTGTGCGGTCAAACAGTATCAGAATGCCGATGACAAGCGCGGCCGTCTGGTCATGTCCTGCATGACCCCGGCCACCGATGGCAGCTACATCGCCATTGAGGATGAAGAGGCCAAAGAGTTTCGCAAGAGCGTGGTGGAGTGGCTGATGACCAACCACCCCCACGACTGCCCGGTGTGTGAAGAGGGCGGCGCCTGCCACCTGCAGGACATGACGGTGATGACCGGCCACAACAGCCGTCGCTACCGTTTCACCAAACGCACCCACCAGAATCAGGAGCTGGGCCCCTTCATCGGTCACGAGATGAACCGCTGCATCGCCTGCTACCGCTGCGTCCGTTACTACAAGGATTATGCCGGTGGCGAGGATCTCGGGGTCTACGGTGCCCACGACAACGTCTATTTCGGGCGGGTCGAGGATGGCACCCTGGAGAGCGAATTTTCAGGCAACCTGGTGGAGGTCTGCCCCACCGGCGTCTTCACCGACAAGACCCACTCCGAGCGCTACAACCGCAAGTGGGACATGCAGTTTGCCCCCAGCATCTGCCAGCAATGTTCCGTGGGCTGCAACATCAGCCCGGGTGAGCGTTATGGCGAGCTGCGCCGCATCGAAAACCGCTTCCACGGCAGCGTCAACCACTACTTCCTCTGTGACCGTGGCCGCTTTGGCTATGGCTACGTCAATCTGGCCGACCGCCCGCGCCAACCGCTGCTCAAAGATGGCAACAACCAGCTGACCATCACAGTCGATGGCGCCCTCAACCGCGCCGCAGATGCCCTGCGCAGTGCCCGCGGCCTCATCGGCATCGGCTCGCCCCGCGCCTCGCTGGAGAGCAACTTTGCCCTGCGCGCGCTGGTGGGTGAAGCCAACTTCTACGCAGGCGTCGAGCAGGCCGAATGGGCCTGTCAGCTGAAGATGCTGCAGATCCTGCAACAGGGCGGCGTGCCGACCCCGAGCCTGCGGGACATGGAAGAGGCTGACGCAGTGCTGGTACTGGGTGAAGATGTCACCATGAGCGCCGCTCGTATCGCGTTGGCGCTGCGCCAAGCCGTCAAGGGCAAGGCCCGCGATCTGGCCCGCAAGATGAAGGTCGATCTGTGGCAAGTCGCCGCCGTTCAGACCCTGGGTCAAAACGAGCGCTACCCGCTGCTCATCACCAGCCTCGACACCACCCGTCTGGACGATGTGGCGACCGACAAGCTGCACGCCCCCTATGCTGATCAGGCGCGCCTTGGCTTTGCCATCGCCAATCTGCTTGACCCGAGTGCACCGGCCGTGAGCGACCTCTGCCCCGAACAGCAGGCACTAGCGGCTCGCTGGGCCGAGCTGCTCGGCAACGCCAAGAAGCCGCTCATCATTGCAGGCTCCACCTCCCGCGATGTGGCGCTGCTTGAGGCGGCCAGCAACATTGCCCGCGCCCTGAAAGGCCGTGGACAGAATGCCAGCATCGCGCTGGTTGGCCAGGAGGCCAACTCACTGGGTCTGGCCATGCTGGGCGCCCAAACCTTGTCAGACAAGCCGCTCGAAGCCGCCCTTGCACGTATCGAGTCAGAAGAGGGGTTGGCGCTGGTCACCCTGGAGAACGATCTCTACCGCCGCGCGCCGCGCAACCGGGTGGATGCGGCGCTGGCACGGCTGCAGCACCTGCTGGTCATCGACCATCAGGCGACCCCGACCGCCAACAAGGCAGACCTGGTGCTGCCAGCGGCCAGTTTTGCCGAAGCCGATGGCACGCTAGTGAACATGGAAGGGCGCGCCCAGCGCTTCTTCCAGGTCTATGCGCCCGCCTTCTACAACGCCGATATTCAGGTGCGTGAAGGGTGGCGCTGGCTGGCGGCGTTGCAAGGAGCGATCGAACGCAAGCCGCTGCGCTGGCAGAACTTCGACCAGGTCAACCATGACTGCGCCACCAGCAATCCGCTGCTGGCTACCATGCTGGAAGCGGCGCCCAACGCAGGCTTGCGGATCCGTGGCATGCGGCTGGCCCGTGAGCCGCACCGCTACAGCGGCCGCACCTCCATGCTGGCGGATCAGAACGTCAGCGAGCCGCGGGTGGCGCAAGATCCCGACTCCCCCTTCAACTTCTCCATGGAGGGGTATGCCGGTGCCCGTCAGCCGCTGCCGCAAGTACCGTTCGCCTGGGCACCGGGCTGGAACTCTCCCTCCGCCTGGAACAAGTTCCAGGATGAAGTGGGTGGCAAACTGCGTGCTGGCGATCCGGGTCGCCGTCTGCTGGAAGCAACAGACCCGCAGGCAGAAGGCAAGGAGCTGCTCGGCTGGTTCACCACCATCCCCGCCCCCTTCAAGGCCGCAGAGGCGCTGCAAGTGGTCAATTATGCCCAGCTGTTTGGCGGCGAGGAGCTCTCCGCTCGCAGCCCGGTCATTCAGGCCCGGATGAACGAACCCGAGCTGGTACTCAATCCCCTTGATGCGCAGCGTCTGGCCCTCCACGGAGGCAGTCAGGTCTCCTTCTCCTGGGGCGGTAGCCACTGGCAACTGCGTCTGCGGCTTAGCGAGCAGCTGAGCGCCGGTCTGGCGGGGCTCCCCCTTGGGGTGAACGGCCTGCCGACGGCCCTGCAACAAGCCTCAATCACTAACCTGCAGGAGGTGATCGCATGAGCGAGTCGCTGATCGATCTGTTGCTGGAGGTGGGCAAGGCACTGATCGTGCTGGTGGGGATCGTGGGGGCTGGCGCCTTTATGAGCTTTATCGAGCGCCGTCTGCTGGCCCTGTGGCAGGATCGCTACGGCCCCAACCGGGTGGGGCCGTTTGGTCTGCTCCAGCTGGCCGCCGACATGATCAAGATGTTCTTCAAGGAGGACTGGATCCCGCCGTTCGCTGATCGGCGGATCTTTATCCTGGCCCCCATCATCGCATTCACCGCCTTTATTCTGGCGTTTGCGGTGGTGCCCATCACCCCCACCTGGGGCGTGGCGGATCTCAATGTGGGGCTGCTCTACATCCTGGCCATCGCAGGGCTGGCTGTCTATGCGGTGCTGTTCGCCGGCTGGTCGAGCAACAATAAATACTCATTGCTTGGCAGCTTGCGCGCCTCGGCTCAGACCCTCTCCTACGAGGTGTTTCTCGGGCTATCCCTGATGGGGATTGTGATCCAGACCGGCAGTTTCAACCTGCGGGATATCGTCGAGGCACAGGCAGACTTGTGGAACGTGGTGCCCCAGATCCTGGGCTTTGTCACCTTCCTGTTTGCCGGTGTCGCCGTCACCCACCGTCACCCGTTCGATCAGCCAGAAGCCGAGCAGGAGCTCGCCGACGGCTATCACATCGAGTATGCGGGGATGAAGTGGGGTCTCTTCTTCGTGGGAGAATATATCGGCATCGTGCTGATCTCCTCGCTCATCGTGACCCTCTTCTTCGGTGGCTGGCACGGCCCCTGGCTGCCCCCCTTCATCTGGTTTGCCCTGAAGACCGCCTGTTTCATGGTGTTCTTCATCCTGCTGCGGGCCTCCCTGCCTCGCCCGCGCTTTGACCAGGTGATGTCGTTTGGCTGGAAAGTCTGCTTGCCGCTGACCCTGATCAATATGCTGGTCACCGCGGCAGTTGTACTGATAAGTACGCAGTGAGGCACTCAATATGAAAATTGTTAGCATTATTCAGGGTGTCGGCACCCAGTTACGCAGTCTGGCCATGGTCTTCTCCCATGCCTGGCGGCCCCGTGAAACCCTCAACTATCCGGAGCAGGCAGTCTATGCGGCCCCCCGCTACCGCGGTCGCATCGTGCTGACCCGCGACCCCGACGGGGACGAGCGCTGCGTGGCCTGCAACCTCTGCGCAGTTGCCTGCCCGGTCGGCTGCATCTCGCTGCAAAAATCCGAGCGGGAAGATGGTCGCTGGTATCCGGAGTTCTTTCGCATCAACTTCTCTCGCTGCATCTTCTGCGGCCTGTGTGAAGAGGCTTGCCCCACCACCGCCATCCAGCTGACACCGGATTTCGAGATGGGTGAGTATCGCCGCCAGGATCTGGTGTACGAGAAGGAGGATCTGCTGATCAGCGGGCCCGGCAAATACCCGGACTACAACTTCTATCGCATGAGCGGGATGGCCATCGACGGCAAGCCGAAAGGGGATGCCGAAAACGAAGCCAAGCCCATCGATGTCAAGAGCCTGCTGCCCTGAGGAGTCAATCATGGAACTGGCATTTTATGCCTCGGCCCTGGTGGCCATTTACAGCACGCTGCGGGTGATCAGCACCAGCAATCCCATGCATGCGCTGCTCAATCTCATCATCTCCCTCATCGCCGTGGCCATGATCTTCTTCTGTCTGGGTGCCGCCTTTGCGGGGGCCCTGCAGGTGATCGTCTACGCCGGCGCCATCATGGTGCTGTTCGTGTTCGTGGTGATGATGCTGAACCTGGGGAGTGCCCAGGCACAGGAGAAAAAGTGGCTCACCCCCATGACCTGGGGGGGCCCAGCCCTGCTCTCGCTGATCCTGCTGGGCTTTCTGGCCCACGGCATTCTCGGAGTGACCGGGGGCCTGATCGGGGTGACCGAGGTGACCGCCAAGCAGGTGGGTGTCGAGCTCTTTGGCCCCTATGTGCTGGCGGTGGAGCTTGCCTCCATCCTGCTGCTGGCGGGTCTGGTAACCGCCTATCACCTGGGTCGGGAAGAGAAGAGCGGTGAAGTGCTCTCCGCCCCCCGCACAGCATCCCGCTCTGCACAAGAAGGAGGTCAGCAATGAATGGAATCCCTATGGAGCACGGCCTCCTGCTGGCCGCGGTGCTCTTCTGCATCGGCTTGTGCGGTCTGCTGATCCGCCGCAACCTGCTCTACATCCTGATGAGTATCGAGATCATGATGAATGCCTCGGCACTGGCGTTTGTGGTGGCGGGTAGCCGCTGGGCCCAAGCCGATGGCCAGATCATGTATATCCTGGTGATTTCTCTGGCGGCAGCGGAGGCCAGTATCGGCCTTGCCCTGTTACTGCTGCTCTATCGTCGTTACCACACCCTGAACGTGGACACTGTGAGCGAGATGCGCGGATGAGCCTCTTATATCTGACTTTTCTATTTCCGCTGCTGGGATGGCTGGTGCTGGCCTTCTCCCTCGGCCGGTTTGGTGAGCGTACTTCGGCGCTGATCGGGGTGGGCTCCATTGGCCTGTCGGCCCTCACTACCCTGTGGGTGGGCATCGACTTTCTGGGCAACCCGCCCGAGGGGGGCGTCTATGTCCAGCGCCTGTGGCAATGGATGGCGGTGGGCAACTTTACCCCGAGCTTCTCGCTGGCACTGGATGGCCTGTCTCTGACCATGCTGGGGGTGGTGACTGGGGTGGGTTTCTTCATTCACCTGTTTGCCTCCTGGTATATGCGCGGAGAAGAGGGTTACTCCCGCTTCTTCACCTACACCAACCTCTTTATCGCCAGCATGCTGTTTCTGGTGCTGGCCGATGACCTGCTGTTTGTCTACCTCGGCTGGGAAGGGGTAGGGCTGTGCAGCTACCTGCTGATCGGCTTCTACTACAAGGATCGCAAGAACGGCGCGGCGGCCCTCAAGGCCTTCATCGTGACCCGGGTGGGGGATGTCTTCCTCGCCATCGGCCTGTTTATCCTCTATCGGGAACTGGGCACCCTCAATATCCACGAGCTGCTGGTGCGCGCACCGACCCTGTTTGCCGAGGGCTCCCCTGCCCTGTCGCTGGCCTGCCTGATGCTCTTGGGCGGCGCGGTCGGCAAATCGGCACAGCTGCCGCTGCAAACCTGGCTGGCGGATGCGATGGCAGGCCCGACCCCGGTCTCCGCACTGATCCACGCCGCCACCATGGTGACCGCCGGTGTCTACCTGATTGCCCGTACCCACGGCCTGTTCCTGCTGGCGCCAGAGATCCTCCATCTGGTCGGGCTGGTTGGCGCCATCACCCTGGTGCTGGCAGGCTTTGCCGCGCTGGTTCAGACCGATATCAAGCGGATCCTCGCCTACTCCACCATGAGCCAGATTGGCTACATGTTTCTGGCACTGGGTGTCGGCGCATGGGAAGGGGCCATCTTCCACCTGATGACCCACGCCTTCTTCAAGGCGCTGCTGTTCCTCTCCGCCGGTGCCGTGATCGTTGCCTGCCACCATGAGCAGAACATCTTCAAGATGGGTGGCCTGCGCAAGAGTTTGCCGCTGGTCTACGCCTGCTTCCTGGTGGGGGGCTCGGCGCTGGCGGCGTTGCCGCTGGTCACTTCCGGTTTCTACAGTAAGGACGCTATCCTGTGGCAAGTAGAAGCCTCTGGCCAAAGCGCGCTGCTGTGGGCTGGTCTGGTAGGGGCATTCCTCACCTCGCTCTACACCTTCCGGCTGATCTTTATCGCCTTCCATGGCAAAGAGCAGACCAAAGCCCATGCGGGCCACGGTCTGGCTCACCATCTGCCGCTGCTGGTATTGCTGGTGCTCTCCACCGGCATAGGCGCGCTGATCACCCCGCCACTGGCAGGTGTACTACCCGCAGGCCCGGGGGACCATATCGAAGAGGGTCGCCATGCACTGGAGGTAGCCTCTGGCATCATTGCCATTGCCGGCATCGCGCTGGCCGCATTTCTGTTCCTTGGTGAGCGCCGTCTGGCCACCTCCATTGCCAACAGCGCGCCGGGCCGCCTGCTCAGCACCCTCTGGTTCAACGCCTGGGGCTTTGACTGGCTCTATGACCAGCTGTGGGTCAAGCCCTATCTGCTGGCCACTAGGCTGCTGGCCCGCGACCCGCTGGACTGGATGATGGGCCTGCCCGCCTGGCTTGCCCTGCGTGGCAACCAGCTGCTGGCCTGGACCGTGACCGGCAAGTTGCGCTGGTATGCCGCCTCCATGGGGATCGGCGCCGTGCTGGTGCTGGCGCTGTTGCTGCTGGGATAACGCGATGAACAACACGAAGATCGTACAGCCGGGCTGTTTGCTCTCCCTGATGGAACAGGGAGCGCAATCTCATATGAACTTGAACGAGAGCTGATACCGTGACCTTACTCTGGATCTTGCTAATTCCTTTTATCGGCGGCTTGCTCTGCTGGCAGATGGAGCGTCTCGGCGGGCAGTTTGTCCGCTGGGTTGCCCTGCTCTCCATGAGCGCCAGCCTGCTGCTCTCCTGTGCCATCTGGCTAAGTGGTGATTTCTCCCTTGCCACGACCGGCCTCGACAGCGCGGGCGTCTCTGGTGCTGCCTCCGCCTGGGCCGCCGAGTGGCGCCTGCCCTGGATCCCCCGCTTCGGCATCTCTTTGCATCTGGCGGTGGATGGCCTGTCGCTCTTGATGGTGATCCTCACCTGCTTTATCGGGGTACTGGCCATTCTCTGTTCGTGGAAAGAGATCGTGCAGCGCATCGGCTTCTTCCACCTCAACCTGCTCTGGATCCTGGGCGGCGTGCTCGGGGTCTTTATGGCGCTGGACCTGTTCCTCTTCTTCTTCTTCTGGGAGATGATGCTGGTCCCCATGTACTTCCTGATTGCGCTCTGGGGCCATTCGGTCACTGACGGCAAATCACGGATCAACGCCGCAACCAAGTTCTTCATCTACACCCAGGTTTCGGGCCTTATCATGCTGGTGGCCATCATCGGGCTGGTGCTGACCCACCAGCATGCCACCGGAGTCTTCACCTTCAACTATCTGGAGCTGCTCAATACCCCGATGAGCAAGGGCGTTCAGTGGCTGCTGATGCTGGGATTCTTTATCGCCTTCGCGGTCAAGATGCCGCTGGTACCGCTGCACGGCTGGCTGCCGGATGCCCACAGTCAGGCGCCGACCGCAGGCTCGGTGGATTTGGCAGGTATTTTGCTCAAAACCGCCGCCTACGGTCTGCTGCGCTTTGCCTTGCCGCTCTTCCCCGAAGCATCCGCCGAGTTTGCTCCCTACGCCATGGTGCTTGGCCTGATCGGGATCGTCTACGGTGCCATCGTGGCCTTTGCCCAGACCGACATCAAACGGCTGGTAGCCTACACCAGCATCTCCCACATGGGCTTTGTGATGATCGCCATCTACTCGGGTAGCGAGCTGGCCCTGCAGGGCGCCGTGATGCAGATGATCGCCCACGGTCTCTCCGCAGCCGGCCTCTTTATCCTCTGTGGTCAGCTCTACGAGCGGTTGCACACCCGGGATCTGCGCCAGATGGGCGGCCTGTGGGGACGCCTGCGCTATCTGCCCGGCGTGATGCTCTTCTTCTCGGTGGCGTCGCTTGGCATGCCGGGCACCGGCAACTTTGTCGGCGAGTTCCTGATCCTGGTCGGCAGCTTCCAGGTTGCCCCTGTCATCACGGCAGTCGCCACCTTCGGTCTGGTACTGGCCTCTGTCTACTCCCTCATCATGTTGCAGCGCGCCTGCTTTGGCCCCGCCAAGGATGAGAGCATGCTCAAGGGGCTGGATCGCCGCGAGCTGACCATGATGATGGTGATCGCGGGCCTGCTGGTTCTGCTTGGCCTCTATCCCCAACCCGTGATTGACACCGCCAGCAGCAGCCTTATCAACGTGCTGCACTGGTATCTGCTGCCGACTGCTGGAGCCCTGCAATGACTTTCTCCGCTTCCCAACTGCTGGCACTGCTTCCCCTGCTGTTGACCACCGGGGCCATGGCGGCCCTGATGCTGGCCATCGCCTGGCGCCGCTGTGTCACCACCGCCTTTACCGTGACCATTGTTGGCCTCAACCTGGCACTGTTCTCACTGCCCATCGTGATGGCGCAAGGAGATCAGGGGGTCACCCCGCTGCTGCAAGTGGACAGTTACGCCGTCTTCTACATGGGACTGGTACTCATCGGCGCGCTGGCTACCTGTACCTTCGGTCAATCTTGGCTGAAAACCTACCCGGACAACCGGGAGGAGTTTTTCCTGCTGCTGCTGATCGCCACCGCTGGTGGTCTGGTGCTGGCCTGCTCCCGTCACCTCGCCTCTCTCTTTATCGGGATCGAGATGCTGACCCTGCCGATGTTCGGTCTGGTGGGTTACGCCTACCGCGAGCGCCACTCGCTGGAAGCGGCGGTGAAATACATGGTGCTCTCTGCCGCCGCTACCGCCTTCCTGCTGTTTGGCATGGCGCTGCTCTACGCGCAGGCAGGCAGCCTGAGCTTTGCTGCCCTGGGGCAGTCCTTGGCCGAGAGCCCGGCTCACCATCCGCTGCTGATGGGGGGTTTGGGGTTAATGCTGGTCGGCTTTGCCTTTAAACTCTCCCTGGCCCCCTTCCACCTCTGGACCCCGGATGTCTACGAAGGAGCCCCGGCACCGGTCGCCACCTTCCTCGCCACCGTCAGCAAGGTGGCGGTCTTTGCCGTGCTGCTGCGCTTCTATCTGGCGGTACCGGCGGCGAGCGATCCCATGATCCACTGGCTGCTGGCAGCCATGGCGGTCATATCCATCCTGGTCGGCAACCTGCTGGCCCTGGTGCAGACCAACGTCAAACGGATGCTGGGTTACTCCTCCATCTCCCACTTCGGTTACCTGCTGGCGGTGATCGTGGCGAGCCGATTCGGCCAGATGCCGGTGGAAGCAGCCGGGGTCTACCTGCTGATGTATTTGTTCACCAGCCTGGGTGCCTTTGGGGTGGTGAGCATGATGTCGAGCCCCTATCGCGGCAAGGATGCCAACTCCCTGCACAGCTATCGCGGTCTGTTCTGGAAGCGCCCCTATCTGACTGCCGTACTGACGGTGATGATGTTGTCACTCGCGGGCATCCCGATGACCCTCGGCTTTATCGGCAAGTTCTACCTCATCGGCGTCACCGTCGAGGCGCAGCTCTGGTGGCTCTCCGGCGCCATCGTGCTCGGCAGCGCACTGGGTCTCTACTACTACCTCAAGGTGATGGTGACCCTCTATCTGCGCGAACCGGGCATGCAGCAGCGCGATGCCAGCGCCGACTGGGCGCTCTCCTCCGGTGGTGTGGTGGTACTGCTCTCTGCCGCCCTGGTGGTGTTGCTGGGGCTCTATCCCCAGCCGGTCATCAGTCTGGTACAAGGGTTCCAGCAGGTGGTGTTGCAGTAACCCGGCTCATTTCCCTTCAAAACCGGCCCATGTGGCCGGTTTCTTTTTTATGTGGATTGCCTGCTGGCAGAGACCCTTTTGTGTTGGCATCTCACACCCCGTGCAGCCGTTGGTCTCGTCCGGTATTCATCCAACCCCCTTGCTGATATATTGATGACTGGCAGGAATGGAGTTCCGAGCGATGATGCAGCCTACTTTTCATCAATTTGATGCGCATCCACTGGCCGATGCATTGCTTCCCTATGAGGGGCAACGACTCGATGTGTTGCTAGCCGAGCGGGATGCCGCACGCGTTGCCGATCTGCAGCAGCAGTGTCAGCGCCTCAACATTCAACTCTGCGGCGCCATCTTTCCACGCCTTGTCAGTCGGCACGGTTTCCACGAAAGGGGGGCTTGGCTGTTGCCCCGACCAGCATCCCACAATCCTCTGCTGCTCTCGCTCTCCCCTACAGCCAGTGCCGATACACTGGCCGATATCATCTGCGAGCAGTTGGCGTCCCGACTGGCAGAATGGCCGGACACCGAGAAGGTTCCCACCCTCTTTCTCACCTTTGACGCCATGCTCCCCAATATTGCAACCCTGCTCGAGGGGATCTATCTAAGGCTGGCGGACAGGGTCAACTATGCGGGTGTCAATGCAGGTAGCGGCCAGTTCACAGCCATGCCCTGCCTGTTTGACACCCAGAGATTGCTGGGGCATGGGGTCAGCTGTGCACTGCTCTCCCCCCACAGTCCCCCCTTGCTGGAGCACGGCTATCAACTCACTGCCCAGCCCATGCTCGCCACCAGCAGTGAAGGCAACAAGATCTCCTTTATCGACTGGGAGCCGGCTTTTAGCCGCTATCAATCCCTGATCCGGCAACAGTTCCAGCAAAACCTCACACCAGAGCAGTTCTATCGGTACGGTGTACATTTGCCCTTGGGGTTGCTGCGAGCCAATGGCGATGTGATCGTGCGGATCCCGGTCGCCGTTACCGACGACGGTGCCCTGCTCTGCGTCGGAGAGGTGCCTGACCACAGTATTCTCACACTGCTGAAAGCCCCGGAAAGCCCCACAGAGCACGCTGTCGAACTGGCCGAAAAGCTCGGCCGGCACGGTACACCCGAGCGCCTCGAGATCTATTACTGCGCCGGCCGTCAGCAGCACTTCGGCGAACAGAGCACCCTGGAGCTGGAGACCCTCTTTAGCCACAGCGGAGCCCACGAGCTGGTCGGGGCCCTCTCTCTTGGCGAGATAGGAAGTGTAAGGCCGGGGGATTACCCGCTCTTTCACAACGGTGCCATCCTCTGTCTCAGCGAGGGTTAGCAATGAATAACGATCACGCCATGGCCATTGTCTGCGATCTCGCCCTCTGCATCGGTCGGGAGGTCACACTCGATGCCCTGCTCACCAAGGTGGTGCAGCGCTTTATGTTTCACTGTGCCACACCGGTTGGTGTGGTATTGCAGCAGCAACGGGAAGGATATGAGCTGCTCAAGGTCATTGGTGATGATCAGCTATCCCGGCACAGTGGCTCGCTGCTCTCCTTGCCTGCCAGGATTGTTGAAGGTGACCAATGTGCGCTGCAAACGACCTTGCCTCTCCCCGGTGGCCGACCGTACCACTTTGCCTATCGGCTCAGGGTTGACGGGGGATATCTCATCTTGCTGCTGGCCCCCCAACCCCAGCAGCACACAGTGCCGGTCTGCCATCTGTTCAGCCCGGTGCTCGGTAATCTGGCGCGCGCCATCCAGTTGTGCAAGGACAGCGAACAGCTCGCCAGGCGCCAGCAAGCCGAGCTGGTCGACATGCAGCGCCTCAACGAATCCCTGCTCAAGGCCATTCCCATCCCGGTGTTCTACAAGGATGTCGAAGGGCGCTTTCTCAGCTGCAACCCGGCCTTTACCCAGGTCACCGGGATCAGCAAGGCCGAGCTGCAGGGGAAGCGGGTGGACGAAATCCTGCCCCCGGAGATGGCGGACGAATATACCCAAAGGGACATGGAGGTGCTGCGCAGCAGGCAGCCGCAATATTTTGAACACACGCTGTTTGATCGCAGCGGCCACCGCTACCAGGTGCTCAACTTCAAGGATCTCTTCTATGACCATCAGGGCGAGGTGGCCGGAATCATAGGGGCACTGGTCGACATCACCCATATCAAGGAAAGCGAGCTGCGCCAGCGCACCCTGCTGTTTCAGACCATCGCGGCCCTCTCCTCCGCGATTGCCCACAAAGATCCGGTCACGGCAGGACACGAACGGCGCGTGCATGATCTCGCGCTGGCTATAGGTCAACAGCTGCAACTGCCGCAAGAGCAGCTGGATGGATTGGGTCTTGCGGCCATGGTGCATAACATCGGCCTGCTGCAGATCCCGGCGGAGATCCTCACACGCCCGCGGGAACTGAGGCCGGTTGAGTTCGAACTGATCAAACAGCATCCGGACACTGGCCGCGAGATCCTGCAACAGATTGACTTCCCCTGGCCCATCACCACCATAGTGATGCAGCACCATGAAAATCTCGATGGTAGCGGCTACCCACAAGGGCTACAGGGGGATGCGATCTCGCTGGAGGCGAGGATTATACGGGTCGCCGACTCCCTGGCCGCCATGACGGCCCACCGTCCGTTCCGGCGCGCCCTCTCTCTCACCGATGCGTTCGCCGAGCTGACGCGCTATGCCGGTGTGCATTACGACGAACAGGTGGTCGATGCCTGTTTCGCCGTCTGGCAAGCGGGCTACCGCTTTACTACCACCTGACTCTGGTTGCACCAAGATGATGTTAAAAGATCTACCGCCATCCATTCAGCCACCGGGCGTCAGCTCTCACCCCACCGCAGCCCTGCTCCATCAGGTGATGGAACAGCTGCCCTATCGCGTCCTGTTGAAAGATACCCGTTCACACTTCATCGCCTGCAACCGACTGCTGGCCGACGATCTGGCCCTCACCCCGGCCGAACTGGTTGGCAAGTGCGATGCCGATTTTTTCCCGGCCGAGCTGGCCCAACGCTACCGGGATGACGATCTCCAGGTCATGGCCAGCGGCACAACCCGGCATCACGAAGAACCCTATCTGAAAGGGGGTGAAGACCGCTGGCTCAGTACCACCAAGTTTCCCCTGTACGATGAGCTGGGCAAGGTGATCGGTGTCGCTGTCTTTTTCGAAGATATCACCGACCAGAAACAGCAGCAGGAGCGTCTCCAGCAATATACCTGGACGCTGGAAGCAATAACCCGCGCCCACCATGCCATGCTCAAGCAGGGGGATGAACAGACACTACTGCAGGAGATCTGTGATGCCATCACTTTCGATGGCCGTTTTCCCCTGGTGACCGTACTGCAGACCGCTGATCAGAACAGAGTACAGATCCTGGCGCAGGCAGGTCAGGCCGTCTGGTTTGCCAGCGATAACTGGCTCACCCGGGACGCAGCCCTGATCAGTGCAATCAGTTCAGGCGAGATGCGCAACGAAGCACTTGGCACCGAACTGGTCCACCACTCCGCCACCTTGAGGGGACGGCTGCTGCTGCCATTGCAGTGGCAAGCCACTGTGCCAGGCGGACTGCTTATTCACAGCACGCAGGCCAGAGCCTTCACCGATGAGGAGGTGCATCTCTTCAACGGACTGGCCGACTACCTGACCTATGGCCTGCAGGCACGTCGAACCCAGCAGGCCTATCTTGCCGCCCAGCGTGAAAAAGCCATGCATGCCCGCCAACTGGAGCTGGCCCTGGAGGATGCGCTGGGAGCCATCGCTGCCGTGCTGGAACAACGCGATCCCTACACCGCCGGACACCAGAAGCATGTCGCTACCCTGGCGCTGGCCATCGGCCGAGAACTGGGGTTGGGTGATAAACCGCTACGCGGTCTCTATCTGGGCGCCATGGTGCACGATATCGGCAAAATCCAGGTCCCTGTCGAGATCCTCACCAAACCGGGCAAACTGACCCCCCAGGAGTTCAATCTGGTCAAGGAGCATCCGACAGCGGGTTATCTGGTGCTCAAGGATATCGCCCTGCCCTGGCCCATAGCCCGGATGATCCACCAGCACCACGAGTATCTCGACGGTTCCGGCTATCCATCAGGGTTAAAAGGCGAGCAGATCCTGCTGGAAGCGCGCATTCTCACGGTCGCCGATATAGTGGAGTCCATGTCATCGGATCGTCCCTACCGTGCTGCCCTGGGGATTGCGCAGGCCCGAACCCATATCATGGCCATGCGGGGAGTCCAGCTGGATGAAGCCGTGGTCGATGCCTGTCTGCGTATTCTGGATCGGGGAGAGTTTACCCCTCATGAACTTGGCCACGGCCAAACCTGATCGACAGAGCCCATATTGAAAAACCGGCCAAATTTGGCCGGTTTCTGTTTTTATGCGTTGGCGCAGTCGCGATTAACCCAGACGAACCCGGGCGTTGCGGAACATCCGCATCCAGGCGCCGTCCTCACCCCAGTTGTCGGGGTGCCAGGAGTTGGCCACGGTGCGGAACACCCGCTCCGGGTGCGGCATCATGATGGTGGCGCGACCGTCGGTGGTGGTCACGGCGGTGATACCATCCGGCGAGCCGTTCGGGTTGGCCGGGTACTGCTCGGTCACGTTGCCACGGTTGTCGACAAAGCGCAGTCCTACCAGACCGCTCTGCTGCAGCGCGTTCAGGTGAGCGGCATCGCGCACCTCGACACGCCCTTCCCCGTGGGAAACGGCAATGGGCATCACCGAGCCTGCCATGCCGGCGAAGAAGGCCGACGGGGACTCCTGCACTTCCACCAGGCTGAAGCGCGCCTCGAAGCGCTCGGAGCGGTTGCGCACAAAGCGCGGCCAGAGATCGGCACCCGGGATGAGATCCCGCAGGTTGGACATCATCTGGCAACCGTTGCACACGCCCAGCGACAAGGTATCGCCGCGTTCGAAGAAGCGCTGGAACTGCTCGCGGGCGTTGTCGTTGAACAGGATGGACTTGGCCCAGCCTTCGCCCGCCCCCAGCACGTCACCGTAGGAGAAGCCGCCACAGGCCACCAGGGTCTGGAACTCCTCCAGCTTGATGCGACCGGAGAGGATGTCGCTCATATGGACATCGATCGCCGCGAAACCGGCACGATCGAACGCCGCCGCCATCTCCACATGGGAGTTGACACCCTGCTCGCGCAGCACGGCCAGACGGGGGGAGACCCCACGGGCAATGTAAGGTGCGGCCACATCTTCGGCCGGGTTGAAGCTGAGCTTGGCCTGCAAGCCCGGATCGGTGGCGTCCTGACGGGCCGCGTGCTCCTGATCTGCGCACTCGGGGTTGTCGCGCAGGCGCTGCATCTGCCAGCTGGTCTCGCCCCAGATGGTGCGAAGGGCGGTGCGGCTGGCGCGATAGACCTCCTGACCGCTCCGCTGCAGGGTGATGAGATCCCCTTCGCGCACGGTACCGAGCACATGGGAGCAAGCCGCCAGGCCGTGACCGGCCAGCAGGGTCATCACAGTCTCTTTGTCTTCACGACGCACCTGAATGACGGCGCCCAGCTCTTCGTTGAACAGCGCCGGCAGCAGCTCGCCGCCGATGCGATCGAGCTGGATGTCGAGGCCGCAGTGGCCGGCAAACGCCATTTCGGTCAGGGTGACGAACAGGCCACCGTCGGAGCGGTCGTGGTAGGCGATCAGTTTGCGATCGGCCACTAGCGCCTGAATGGCGTTGAAGAAGCCCTTGAGCTGGACCGGATTGTCGAGATCCGGCGCCTTGTCACCCAGCTGGCGATAGACCTGCGCCAGCGCCGAGGCGCCGAGGCGCTGCTTGCCATTGCCAAGGTCGACGAGGATAAGGTCGGTTTCACCGAGATCGGTACGCAGTTGTGGCGTGACTGTGTTGCGCACATCCTCGACCCGGGCAAAGGCGGAGATGAGCAGGGAGAGCGGCGAGGTGACACTGTGCTCCTTGCCATCATGCTGCCAGCGGGTCTTCATGGACATGGAGTCCTTGCCCACCGGAATGGTGATGCCCAAGGCCGGGCAGAGCTCCTCGCCCACCGCTTTGACCGCCTCATAGAGACCGGCATCTTCACCCGGGTGACCGGCAGCGGCCATCCAGTTGGCGGAGAGCTTGACCCGCTTCAGCGACCCGATGTGGGCCGGTGCCAGGTTGGTGAGCGCTTCCGCCACCGCCATGCGAGCGGAGGCGGCGTGGGAGAGCAGCGCCACCGGGGTACGCTCGCCCATCGACATGGCTTCACCGTGATAGCTGTCGTAGGTGGCAGCGGTGACGGCGCAATCGGCCACCGGGATCTGCCAGGGGCCAACCATCTGGTCGCGGTTGACCAGACCGGTCACACTGCGATCGCCGATGGTGATGAGGAAGGACTTCTCCGCTACGGTCGGCAGACGCAGTACCCGTTCGGCCGCCTCGCCGAGGGTGATGCCATCGAGTTGGAGCGCTTTGCCTTGTGCAGGCAGGGTCACCACATCGCGATGCATCTTGGGGGTCTTGCCCAGCAGCACGTCCAGCGGCAGGTCGATGGGGTGGTTGTCAAAGTGCTCATCCGAGAGAGTGAGATGCTTCTCTTCGGTCGCGGTACCGATGACGGCATAGGGGGCGCGCTCGCGCTCGCACAGCGCCTTGAACAGCGGCAGCTTCTCCTTGGCCACCGCCAGCACGTAACGCTCCTGGGATTCATTGCACCAGATCTCGAGCGGGCTCATGCCCGGCTCGTCGTTCGGGATGGCGCGCAGATCGAAGCGACCGCCGCGATCGCCATCGCTCACCAGCTCCGGCATGGCGTTGGAGAGACCGCCCGCCCCCACGTCGTGGATGAAGACGATAGGGTTATCGTCCCCCAGTTGCCAGCAGCGGTCGATCACCTCCTGACAGCGGCGCTCCATCTCGGGGTTATCGCGCTGCACCGAGGCAAAATCGAGATCTTCGGCCGACTGGCCGGAGGCCATGGAGGAAGCCGCACCGCCGCCCAGACCGATGTTCATCGCCGGGCCACCCAGCACGATCAGCGCCGCACCGACCGGGATATCCCCTTTCTGGACATGTTCGGTGCGGATGTTGCCGATGCCGCCCGCCAGCATGATGGGCTTGTGGTAGCCACGCACCTCGACGCCATTGTGGCTCGGCACCTCCTCTTCGAAGGTACGGAAGTAGCCGAGAATGGCCGGACGGCCGAACTCGTTGTTAAACGCGGCGCCGCCGAGCGGCCCCTCTTGCATGATGTCAAAGGCGCTGACAATGCGGCTCGGCTTGCCGAAATCCTGCTCCCAGGGCTGCTCGAAGCCGGGAATGCGCAGGTTGGAGACGGAGAAACCGACCAGACCCGCCTTGGGCTTGGCACCGCGACCGGTGGCCCCCTCGTCGCGGATCTCGCCGCCGGAGCCGGTGGCTGCGCCCGGGAACGGGGAGATGGCGGTCGGGTGGTTGTGGGTCTCCACCTTCATCAGGATGTCGACCTGTTCCTGGTGATACTGGTATTCGCCGTTGGCCGGGCTCGGGAAGAAGCGGCCACCCTGGCTCCCTTCCATCACGGCGGCGTTGTCTTTATAGGCAGAGAGGACATGATCCGGCGTCTGCTCGAAGGTGTTCTTGATCATCTTGAACAGCGACTTGGGCTGCTGTTCGCCATCGATGGTCCAGTCGGCATTGAAGATCTTGTGACGGCAGTGTTCGGAGTTCGCCTGGGCGAACATGTAGAGCTCGATGTCGTTGGGGTTGCGACCCAACTTGGTGAAGTTCTCCACCAGATAGTCGATTTCGTCGTCGGCCAGCGCCAGACCGAGCGCCACGTTGGCTTCGGCCAGGGCTGCGCGACCACCGCCCAGCACATCCACCTGGGTGAAGGGGCGCGGCTCGTGGTGAGCAAACAGGGCGGCAGCTTCGCTCATCTCGGCAAACACCACTTCCATCATCCGATCATGGAGCACGGCGGCAATGGCGCTGCGCTGGGCGGCACTCAACTCACCCTGCCCCTTGATGGTCAGGTAATAGGCAATACCACGCTCCAGCCGCTTGACCTGTTTCAGGCCGCAGTTGTGGGCGATGTCGGTTGCTTTGGAAGACCAGGGGGAGATAGTGCCGGGGCGGGGGGTAACAAGAAACAGCTGACCGCTGGGGGTGTGTTCGGGGATGGTCGGGCCGTAGCGCAAGAGCTGGCCCAAGGTCGCTCGCTCGGGGGGAGAGAGGGGGCTTGTCAGCTCGGCAAAGTGCACATACTCGGCATAGACATCCTCTATCTCTACTCCGCTCTCTACTCCACTCTCGTTTCTCATCTGTGCGAAGCGTTGCAGCAGTTTTTGGACACGAAAATCAGACAGTGCTGGGGCACCACGCAAGATATCCATATGACCTTTCTCACCAAGTTTTAAAGTGGGGGGGAATTGAGACGCGCGTATTATAGGGATCTGGCTCACAGCGGACAAACGTTTTTCTCACTTCGTGCAGTGTGACTCTGCGCACACTCTCTGGTATAAAGGTGCCTCTTTTTTGACAAATGCCGATTTTTTCAACAAAGGTACTCACCTACTTGCGCTGCATTTTTCGACTGTTTATCGGGCTGTTGTTGACGCTGACGCTGGTTGGCTGCGACTTCTATAGCCCCTCCAGCCAGCTGGAGCAGATCCGCCAGCGAGGCGAGATCCGGGTTGGCACCATCTATGGTCCCACCTCCTATTACCAGCGTGACGACCTCGCCCAGGGGTTCGATTACGAGCTGGCGCAAAATTATGCCGACTGGTTGGGGGTGAAACTCACCATCATCCCGGTCGACACCACTGACCAACTGGTCACCCTGCTGAAAAAGGGCAAACTCGATCTGGCAGCTGCCGCCATCATGGTCACCCCCGAGCGGCGCGAGCTGTTTCGCTTCGGCCCGGGCTTCTATCAGGTCTCTCCCAAACTGGTCTATCGCAACGGCAAACCCAAGCCGGCTTCGTTGAACGATATCAAGGGCAAGCTGGTGGTGGCCGCCGGCTCCACCGGGGAAGATCTGCTCAAAGAGATGAGCAAAGAGAATCCGAAACTAGCCTGGAGCACCAGCGACAACGCCGATGTTGAGGAGCTGCTCAAGCAGGTGGTGGATGGCAAGATTGACTACACGGTGGTGCAGGATACCGTGCTGGCCCGTACACAGCGCTACTACCCGGAGCTCACCGAGGGGCTGACCCTGGCCCAGAAGCAAACCGTTGCCTGGGCCATGAGCAAGCTGCCCGATGACAGCCTCTATGCCAGCGTGATCGACTTCTTCGGTCAGCGCTTTATGGATGGTGCCATCGCCAAGCTCGACGAGAAGTACTTCGGCCACGTGCAGAACTTCGACTTTGTCGATACCCGCACCTTCCTCAAGCGCGCCAAGAGCCTGCTGCCCAAGTACCAGCCGCTGTTCCAGACTCACGCCAAGAATATCGACTGGCGTCTGCTCGCCGCCATCAGCTATCAGGAGTCCCACTGGGACCCGCAGGCCCGCTCCTACACCGGCGTGCGCGGCATGATGATGCTGACCGAGCCCACTGCAAAAGCGATGGGGGTCAACGACCGGCTTCATCCGGAAGAGAGCATCAAAGGTGGCTCCCTCTATCTGCAACAGATGATGGAGAAGGTGCCGGATTCGGTGCCCGATGACGAGAAGGTGTGGTTTGCCCTCACCGCCTACAACATCGGTTACGGCCACATGATGGACGCCCGCCGCCTGACCAAAGAGCTCGGCAAGAATCCTGACGCCTGGAGCGACGTGAAAGAGGTGCTGCCGCTGCTGCAGCAAGCGCGCTGGCACCGCAAGGTACGTTACGGCTATGCCCGTGGCAGCGAGGCGCGTAACTATGTCAACAACGTGCGCCAGTATTACCAGAGTCTGCTCTGGCTCGACAACGAGCAACAGAAGGCACATCAGCGGGAGAGTCTCGACAACGACAGCGAGCCCGAGCTGGCCGAGCGCCCCACCGCCATCGCCGAAGTGGTCAATCAGATCACCATGCGCTAACCAGCCATTATTCGGCTGTTTTCACGCAAACTTCTCTGTTACCATCGATTCACATCGGAGCCTATCCGAAATCGCATTGTTTTCATTATGTTGAGAGATTAAATAACAGCAATTTCGGATGGGCTCCATCAATGACCCAAGGCCGGGATGGCCAACTGAGTTGGGAGGAGACCAAGATGCAAAAACGTAGAAAAATCAGTCTGGTCAGAAAAGCGAAGTGCAGCTGGAGCCCCAGACGCAAACTCAAGCTTAATGACATCAAGCGCAACCTGTGGCGCAGAAATCGATCCTATACCCTGCTTATTGCAGAGCACACAGCATAAACCCGGCATTCGCCGGGTTTTTTTATCTTCTTTCTCACCTAAATATCGTCTTAAACCAGCTCAGCCTTGAACTGTACCGTCCGCTTGGAGATCAGCGAGTTGCAGTGGTTGCAGAAGTAATCCACCGCGCCGCACGCCTTGAGACGCTCCAACTCCTGCTGGCAGGTGGGGCAGATGGCCGTGACGCGGACATTGGCCTGACACTGGCCACAGGTTTGCTCCTTGCTGCGGGTATCCAGTTCAGCCTGGCATGACGGGCAAAACAGGGCTTCCATAATCAACTCCTCGAAAGTGGATCTGCCATGGTCTTGTTCCATGGCAGATCCCCCTCCCCTTATTCCTCACCTTAACATGGCGAGGATAACAAAGCGGCTGCCGGTGAGGGCAGCCGCAAGGGCTTATTTCTTCTTCATTTTCAGCAGGCGTTTGCGCTGACGTTCCTGACTCAGGGTCATGGTGTTCTTCTTGCCTTCAAACGGGTTGACCGACTCCTGGAACTCGACCCGGATCGGCGAGCCCATGATCTTGAGGGACTTGCGGAAGTAGTTGATCAGATACCGCTTGTAGGAGTCCGGCAAGTCGTTCAGCTGGTTGCCGTGGATCACGATGCGCGGCGGGTTGTAGCCGCCGGCGTGGGCATACTTGAGCTTGACGCGGCGACCATTAACCATCGGCGGCTGGTGATCTTCCTGCGCCATCTGCATGATGCGGGTCAGCATGGCCGTGCTGGTACGACGGGTGGCGGACTGGTAAGCCTCCTGAATGGATTCAAACAGATGGCCGACACCGCTGCCGTGCAGGGCGGAGATGAAGTGGACGCGAGCGAAGTCGATGAAGCCCAAGCGACGATCCAGCTCGTTCTTCACATCCTCTTTCACCTTCTGATCCAGACCATCCCACTTGTTCACCACCAGCACCACGGAGCGACCGGCGTGGAGCACATAGCCAAGGATGCTCAAGTCCTGATCGGTGATGGTCTCCTGGGCGTCGATCACCAGCAGGCAGACGTTGGCATCTTCGATAGCTTTCAGGGTCTTGATAACGGAGAACTTCTCCACCGTCTCGTGCACCTTGCCACGACGACGCACACCGGCGGTGTCGATAACCACATACTTCTGCTCGTCACGCTCCATCGGAATGTAAACGGAGTCACGGGTGGTGCCGGGCATGTCATAGACGATGACCCGATCTTCACCCAGCATACGGTTGGTCAGGGTAGATTTACCGACGTTGGGACGACCAACGATGGCGAACTTGATGGGCAGGTCGGCAAACGGGGTCTCCTTGGTGTCCTCTTTGGTATCGAGTTCACCGGCAGCCACCATGCGCAGCAGGGCTTCTTCGTCGAAGTCCTCCTCTTCCTCATCCTGCGCATCTTCATCGGTAGCAGCGTCGACCAGGGTCTCCAGATGGGGAGCCAGGGCCAGTTCCAGCAGGCTCAGTACGCCACGACCGTGGGCGGCCGCGATCTGGTAGACCTCGCCCAGCGCCAGACCGTAGAACTCGGAGACCGCGGAATCACCGTCGATACCGTCGGTCTTGTTGGCCACCAGAAATACCTTCTTGTGGGCCTTGCGCAAGTGCTCGGCGATGGCTTGATCCGCCGCGGTCAGACCGGCACGGGCATCCACCATGAACAGCACGACGTCCGCTTCTTCGATGGCCAGCAGGGATTGCTCGGCCATCTTCAGCTCGATCCCCTCTTCGGTGCCATCGATACCGCCGGTATCGACCACGATAAATTCCAGCTCGCCCAACTTCGCCTGACCGTATTTACGGTCCCGGGTCAGACCGGGAAAATCGGCAACCAGGGCATCCCGAGTACGGGTCAAGCGGTTAAACAGGGTGGATTTCCCCACGTTGGGGCGGCCCACCAGGGCTACTACAGGAGTCATAAAAGCCTCATTCTCAAGACGACAAAGGCTCCGGGTCCGAAGACCAGGAGCCGGATATTCACATTATCGGACGATCAAGGACGCTTGAGGGCGTACAACTTGCCGTCACGGCTCTGCACATACAGGGTCTCGCCATCCACCAGCGGGGCGGCATAGAGACCACTGCTATCGAGCTGCTGCATCGCCTTGATGGTACCGTCGGTACGATCAAGCCAATACAGGTATCCTTCCACATCACCCACCACCACATAGTCACCGAAGATGACGGGTGCAGTGACGGTACGATTTTCCAGCTGGGTGTTGGACCACAGCTCCAGACCGTTGCGACGGTCGATGGCAAACAGATGGCTGCGGCTGTCGGTCAGCACGATGGCATTGCCAGTCATCGCCAGATCGCGATAGCCGGAATACTTGCGCTTCCACACTTCATCGCCGGTCATCAGTTTGCGCGCCATCAGCTGACCGTTGTAGGCGATGGCGTAGAGCTCATCACCGGCAATCAGCGGGCTGGCATCGACGTCAACCATACGGTCCAGCTCGGTGGCACCGCGCGGATCAGCCACCTTGGACTGGCGCACAGGCTGGCCGTTGCTCAGCAGGGCGATGCCCACCTTGCCATCGGCACGACCGTAAATCACGGCGCCGTTGGTGATCACCGGTGCACCGGCACTGCGCAGGGTCAGTGGCGGCTGCTCTTCGGAGAGCGACCACTGCATCTTGCCTTCATCAGTGTCGAGGGCGATCAGGCGACCGGAGGTGGTCAGCACTACCACGCGGCCATCTTCCACCGCGGGGCTTGCCACCACTTCGCCGGGCACATTGGTCTGCCACAGCACTTCGCCATTCTCTTCGTTCAGGGCGTAGACCACCCCGTTCTCGGAACCGAGGAACAGCTTGCCGTAACGGGAGACCAGGCCGCCGGAAAGGCGGGCGCTGCGCTTGTCGGCGTTGACCGGCAGGTCGGCCAGATCGACAGTCCAGAGGCGATCGCCACTGGCACGGTCAAAGGCGCTGACATCGCCGTCGCGGGCCGCCGCATAGATACGATCCTCTTCCACCACCGGCTTGAGCTGGGAGTAGAAGTTACCGATGCCATCACCCACAGTAGATGACCATGCGGTGTCGGCAGTGAAGGCAGATTCAACCTTGGGCAGCGGCGCCATCGGGTTGAGATCCTCTTCGGAACTGAACAGGGAGCAACCCTGCAGAGCGAAGGAGACCGCAGCCCCCAGCGCCACCATCTTGAATAGATTACGCATCCGGTGCCTCACCAGTCGCTACGGCCGGCAGGGCCAGATCGTCCATTTTCAGCTTGAGCTCGGCGCTACCCTGCAGGCCGCCGGCATCCGCCGCCGCCTGATAGGCATCACGAGCCTCTTCGGTCTTGCCCTGCTTTTGCAGCACATCACCACGGGCTTCGGCTACCTGCGCCTTGAAGGCCTCATTCTGGATGGTTGCCAGCTTGGCCAGCGCTTCATCTGCCTTGCCCTGATCATTCAGCACACGGGCCAGACGCAGCGCCGCGATGGGACGAATGCTCTCGTCACCCGTGGTCGCCACCAGCTCCAGCTGCTCGGCAGCCAGATCCAGCTTGCCCGCCTTGACGGCAGCGGCAGCCAGTTGCAACGCGGCCAGTTCACCGTAGGAGTCACCCTTGTTGGCGGTAACAAACTGCTGTGCCTGCTCGAAACCGGCGGCATCGCCCTTGGCCAGCTGCTCAATCACCTGGTTGTAAGAGTGGGAGGAGGCCTCCATGGTCTCTTGCTGGTGCTGGTTGTAATAGCGCCAGCCGAACAGACCGACCAGACCGATCACGGTCCCGGCAATCACCGAGGTTCCGTTCTCTTTCCACCACTCCTTGATAACCTCAACCTGTTGTTCTTCGGTGGTATAGACTTCCACAGCTTACTCTCCTTTGGCTGCCAGCAGGGCAATGGCGGCGTCAACCTTGACGGTCTGTTGCTCGGCCTGACCACGCAGATATTTGATAGTGATCTCCCCGTTTTGCACCTCGGTCTCACCAAGGATCAGGGCGATTGCCGCGCCGCTCTTGTCGGCACGTTTGAGTTGTTTCTTGAAGTTGCCACCACCGCAGTGGCTCATGAGGCGCAGGTCCGGCAGGGCATCGCGCAGACGCTCGGCCAGCTGGAAGCCAGCCTGTTCGGTCCCCTCGCCCACCATCGCCAGATAGACATCCACCGCCGGGCGGATATCGGCGTTGAGCTCGAGAGTTTCCAGCATCAGCACCAGACGCTCCATGCCCATGGCAAAGCCCACGGCCGGGGTCGGTTGACCGCCCAGCTGCTCTACCAGACCATCGTAGCGGCCACCGGCACAGACGGTGCCCTGGGCACCCAGACTGCTGGTGACCCACTCGAACACGGTCAGGTTGTAGTAGTCAAGACCACGCACCAGACGCTCGTTCACTTCGTATTTGATACCGGCAGACTCGAGCAGGCGCTTGAGCCCCTCGAAGTGGGCCAGGCTCTCTTCGCCCAGATGGTCAAACAGACGCGGGGCCCCCGCCAGAATGGCCTGCACCTTTTCATCCTTGGAGTCGAGCACCCGCAGCGGGTTGCTGTACATGCGGCGCTGGCTCTCTTCGTCCAGCTGCTCCTTGTACTGCTCCAGATAGGCCACCAGCGCATCGCGGTAAGCGGCACGCTCGGCGCTCTGACCCAGGGTGTTGAGCTGCAGGGTGACATGCTCGCTGATGCCAAACAGACGCCACAGACGGTGGGTCAGCATGATCAGCTCGGCGTCAATGTCCGGCCCGTTGATGCCAAACAGCTCGACACCGAACTGGTGGAACTGGCGATAACGGCCCTTCTGGGGACGCTCGTGACGGAACATGGGGCCCATGTACCACATCCGGCGTTCCTGGTTGTAGAGCAGACCGTGTTCGATACCGGCACGGACGCAGCTGGCGGTCCCTTCCGGACGCAGGCTCAGGCTGTCGCCGTTACGGTCTTCAAAGGTGTACATCTCTTTTTCGACCACGTCGGTCACTTCACCGATGGCGCGCTTGAACAGATGAGTCTGCTCGACAATCGGCATGCGCACTTCGCTGTAGCCATAGCTGGCAACGACCTGGCGCAGGATCTGTTCAACCTTCTGCCATACCGGGCTCTGCTCCGGCAGGCAATCATTCATACCGCGAATAGCTTGGATCTGTTTTGCCACGTTGATACTCGAGAAAAAGAGGTAAAATTTGGCCGCATTATAGGGATTTTCCCCCCCAAGGTAAAATCAGGGAATCCGGATGCGGGATTTAAAATCAGTCACCTGGAAACAGGGCCACCCAATGTGGCCCTGTTTCGCTCACTCCTTGTCCATCGGGATCCGGTTAGCGGGATCCAGCATGGCGGCGCGGGCGCGAATGCGGCGCTCCAGAGTTGGAATGAGATCCTTGTTGTCGAGCCGATCGACCCGCAGGCCCCCTTCATAGAAGGCACTCTTGTTGGCGGCACCCGCCAGACCAAGGTCGGAGACCAGCGCTTCGCCCGGGCCATTCACCACACAGCCGATGATGGAAACATCCATCGGGGTGATGATGTCTTCGAGCCGCTCTTCCAGTGCATTGACGGTAGCGATCACATCGAACTCCTGCCGTGAGCAGGATGGGCAAGCGATAAAGTTGATGCCACGGGAGCGAATACGCAGGGATTTGAGGATATCGAAACCGACCTTTACCTCCTCCACCGGATCCGCCGCCAGCGAGATACGCAGGGTATCGCCGATGCCATCGGTGAGCAACATACCCAGACCGATGGCAGACTTCACCGCGCCGGCACGGAAACCGCCCGCTTCGGTGATGCCAAGGTGCAGCGGCTGTTCAATCTGCTTGGCCAGCAGGCGATAGGCACCGACTGCCAGGAACACATCGGAGGCCTTGACGCTCACCTTGAAATCCTGGAAATCGAGGCGATCGAGATAGTCCACGTGGCGCATGGCGGACTCCACCAGCGCCTCCGGGGTCGGCTCGCCGTACTTCTCCTGAATATCTTTCTCCAGCGACCCGCCATTGACCCCGATACGGATCGGGATATTGAGGTCGCGCGCGCAATCGACCACCGAGCGCACCCGCTGCTCGTTGCCGATGTTGCCCGGGTTGATACGCAGGCAGTCGGCACCGTACTCGGCCACTTTCAGGGCGATGCGATAGTCGAAGTGGATATCGGCAACGATGGGGATGCGGGTTTGCTGTTTGATGAGCCGGAAGGCTTCCGCCGCTTCCATGGTGGGCACGGAGACACGGACGATATCGGCACCGACCCGCTCGATCCGCTGGATCTGCTCGATGGTGGCGGCGACATCTGTGGTCTTGGTGTTGGTCATGGTCTGCACGGTAATGGGGGCATCGCCCCCAACCGGTACATTACCAACCATGATCTGTCTGGATTTACGACGAATGATGGGAGATTCGTGAGAAGACATGGGAAACAGATTACTCCTGCGGCAGTGAGAAGCGGGCTGTACGACCGTTGTTGTAACGGCTCATATCAAACGACTGCCCCTTGTAGTCAAGCTTGACGGCCATGGGCGCGCCAATGATGAACTTCAGGGGCTCGGCGCCTTCCAGCACCAGCTCGTCGTTGGCCTTCTTCAGACCACTGAACAGGGTCTTGCCGTTGGCATCCTTCACATCCAGCCAGCAATCGGCGGTGAAGCTCATCTTCAGTTGCGGCGCAGTCGCCGGATCAACGACAGCCTCTTCAGATTCGGTGCCATTGGCACCGGATACCGCAGCATCAGTCGCAGTGCCGACAGCCGCACTGACATCGCTCGGGGCCACAGCCGCAGAAGCAGGCGCCAAGGTAGCCGTCGCATCGGAAACCACCGCAGGGGCAGTCATGTCAGTTGCGGCCGGTGCGATGGCAGCGCCTTCCACCGGAGCGGTGTTGATCGCATCGGGCGGCGTGATAGCAGGTTCAGCCGGAGTCGAACTGGTTGCACTCATCTCGGTGGCTGCCAGCGCTTCATCACCGGCGGAGCGACGGGAAGTACTCTGCCACCACCAGGCGACCGAGAGCGCAATCAACACCAGGATCACCAGCCAGGTCACCACCTTGAGCCGACTGTCGTTGGCTTGCTGGCGGGAGCGACGGGAGAAGCTCTGCATGTCGATATTGTCGGGAGGAGTCAGACCCAGCTTGTCGTAAGCGGCCAGAATGGTCTCTTCCGGGATCCCGACCAACTTGGCATAGGTACGCAGATAGCCCCGAATAAAGGTATGGGAGGTGTGCTTGTCGTAGGTATCCGATTCGATAGCGGCGATCAGGGTCAGACGAAGGTGAATGCGGGACGCAACCTGTTCTCGTGTCCAGCCAAGCTGTTCACGGGCGTTGCGCAGCAATTGGCCTGGGCCTACTGCCTGGGAGTCGTCTTGGAAATCGTGTTGCTGTTCAATAGTCATTGGCTAAATAACGCTTGGCTTGTTGCGAAGTGGGATATTGCCTTACCAGCTCAGTCCCGAATTGGTGAAGTAATGCCGGCTTGTCCATCGCCTGTGCCAGCCGAAGTCTCAACCAGAGACTCTCCTCGTTCTCGTCTGACACATCGGCAAAACGGGCGAGGTAGGACTGCACATCAGGCAGCTTGCCATCTTTCATGGAAAGCTCGGCCAAGTCCAGCAATAACCCTGGATTGCGGGGATTATACCCCAAGGCCAGGCGATAGTACTCGCCTGCTTTATCATTTCTGCGATTTTGCAGCGCACAAAGTGCCGCATTTTCATAGGTATCGGCAATTTTTACGTAGCCTGGCTGAATAACAGCCTGGTTGAATGCCTTGTCTGCCTCATCATAACGGCCGCGATCACAGAGGAAGGCACCATAGTTGTTCATTGCGTCAGCATTGGACGGATCCATGGCAAGGGCGTTCTTGTAATGCTCTTCAGCCGCCTTGAAATCTCCTACCTTCTGGTAAAAGTAGGCAAAACCGATCTGGATCTGGGGGTTGGAGGGGTCATACTGGAGGGCACGGTCAAGATTGAACTTGGCCTGCTCGGCATTGCCCTGACGCAGGTACTGGATACCCAGGTCGAGGCGGGTTTGGGCAGCCGCCTTGAGGTCAGGACCCACTTCACGCTGGGTCGAGTTCTGGCCAGCGTAAGTGGTCTCGGTCACACAGCCTGGCAGCGCGCAGAGCGCTGCCACTACGATCAATGTACGTGTATCCATTCCCTGTCTATACAATGGCTTAGCATTTAAACCATTTTGACGGAAATCCCATCCTGTTGCATCCGATTTTTGATAGTTCGCTTGGTACGGTCAATCACGTCACCCACCAGCTGACCACAGGCGGCATCAATGTCATCACCACGGGTCTTGCGGACAATCACGGTGAAACCGTACTCCATCAGCACCTTGGAGAAGCGATCGATACGGCTATTGCTCGGCTTGCCATAAGGGTTGCCCGGGAAGGGGTTGAACGGGATCAGGTTGATCTTGCTCGGGGTATCCTTGAGCACCTTGGCCAGCTCGTGAGCATGCTGCATATCGTCATTGATATGATCGAGCAGCACATATTCGACGGTCACCCGACCACCGTTGGCATTGGATTTGGCCAGGTAACGACGGACACCGGCGAGGAACTCCTCGATGTTGTACTTGTCGTTGATCGGCATGATCTCTGAACGCAACTTGTCGTTCGGGGCGTGCAGGGAGATAGCCAGCGCCACGTCGATCTGGTCACCCAGCTTGTCCAGCGCAGGTACCACGCCAGAGGTGGAGATGGTCACCCGGCGCTTGGAGATGCCAAAGCCGTAGTCATCCATCATCAGACGCATGGCGGGCACCACGTTGGCGAGGTTGAGCAGCGGCTCGCCCATCCCCATCATCACCACGTTGGTGATGGGACGCTTGCCACCGACCACGCGGGCCGCACGCCACACCTGACCGATGATCTCGGAGACTTTCAGATTGCGGTTGAAGCCTTGTTGAGCCGTGGAGCAGAACTTGCACTCCAGCGCACAGCCAACTTGAGAGGAGACGCAGAGGGTCGCGCGGTCATCTTCCGGGATGTAGACGGTCTCTACCTCCTGATCGCCCACCTGCAGAGCCCACTTGATGGTGCCATCGGCAGAGCGCTGCTCGCGGCTGATCTCGGGCGCCTTGATCTCGGCGATCGCCTTGAGGCGCTCTTTGAGCACCTTGTTGACGTTGGTCATCTGATCGAAATCATCACACCCAAAGTGATAGATCCACTTCATGACCTGATCTGCCCGGAATGGCTTCTCGCCCAGTTCGACGAAAAAGGCACGCATGGCATCCCGATCAAGATCCAGCAGGTTGATTTTTGTTTCGCTCATCAATGGCCTCAGTTCAAACACTTCATCAATTATTGGCTGACGACGTCAGGGGGCGGCATTGTACAAATAATGGGTCTGGCTTTCCACCTGGAGAATAGAGGGATATTGCGTAAACGGCGAAAACAACAAAGGGAGCCGAGGCTCCCTTGGGTCATCATCCACAAAAATCAGCCGCGCGGGCAGATCTCGTTGTCAGAGAAGAAGTAGGCAATTTCGCGGGCAGCGGATGCAGGTGCATCGGAGCCATGCACTGCGTTGCGATCGATGCTCTCGGCATAACAGGCACGCAAGGTACCAGCCAGCGCCTCTTTCGGGTTGGTAGCGCCCATGATCTCGCGATTGCGACGGATGGCGTCTTCCCCTTCCAGCACCTGCACCATGACAGGGCCAGAGGTCATGAAGCTGACCAGATTGTCATAAAAAGGCTTGCCCTGATGCTCGGCATAGAAACCGGCAGCCTGTTCACTGCTCATGTGAAGCATTTTGGATGCCACCACTTTCAAGCCTGCACTTTCGAAACGGCTATAGATGGCACCGATCAGGTTCTTGCTGACAGCATCCGGTTTGACGATAGAGAAGGTACGTTCGATGGCCATTGATATCTTTCCTTAACTACAGAGTTTTATTGTTAGAATCCATGTTCGCTGGCGATTATACGTAAACAAAAACCGGAAAAACACACAAACAAGCAACTTTTTATTAAACATCACTCCCTTGCAATCAACATCCACACTCATCTTGACCGAGCAGAGCCGGAAAATATGTGCGCTTGCGCACGATAGTTACCTTAAGCCGCCAAAACCCCATCTTTTGTTCACAATTCGAACAGCATGAAAAAGGCACCCGAAGGTGCCTTGTCTCGCCTATTTGGCTTCCGCCAGCAAGGCCCGCGCTATGGTGCGCATCCCCAGGGTATTGGCCCCCGGCGCCCAGAGGGCATCGCCGTTGTCACTGAAGCAGGCGGCCAGATCGATATGCAACCAGCCCATCCCTTCGTTGGCAACGAAACGGGAGAGGAAACCCGCCGCGTTGGAGGCGCCACCCGGCCCGCCCCCCTTCACCGGACGGCTGTTGGCCGTGTCGGCGTAATGGGAAGGGCACTGCTGGCGGTGCCAGGGCTCCAGCGGCAGCGGCCAGGCTGGCTCATGCTCGGCATCGGCATAGGTCATGGCCCGGCTTACCAGCCCTTTATCGAGGCCAAACAGGGCATTGTAGCGCCCACCCAGCGCCATCACGGCTGCGCCGGTCAGGGTCGCGGCATCGATGATCAGCGGTGCACCGGACTCGCTCGCCAGTTGCAGGCCGTCGGCCAGCACCAGCCGTCCCTCGGCATCGGTATTCACAATCTCGACCGTGGTGCCGTTCTTGTAGGTGAGGATGTCGCCCAGCTTGTAGGCGTGGCCGGAGACCAGGTTCTCGGCGCAGCAGAGGATCAGCTTCACCCGCTTGTCGAGCCCGCGCAACATGGCCAGCGCCAGCGCACTGGTGACAATCGCCGCACCACCCATGTCGCACTTCATGGTGAGCATCCCCTCGGAGCTCTTCATGGAGTAGCCGCCGGAGTCAAAGGTGATCCCCTTGCCCACCAGCGCTGCCGCTACCGGCGCCTTGGGGTCACGCCCCGGGTTGAAGTCGAGCTCCAGCAATACCGGTTCGCGCGCACTGCCGCGGCCCACCTGATAGAGGCCGACCCAGCCCGCCTGTTGCAGCGCTTCGCCTTTCAAAATGCGATGACTCACCTTGTCCGGCGCCAGCTCGGTAATAAAGGAGGCCGCTTCCACCGCCAGCTCCAGCGGGCCCAACTGCTCCGGGGTGGCATTGGTCATCTCGCGCACCCAGCGGCCGCAGAGCCAACGCGCTTCCAGCTCCTCTCTGTCCTCTTCCGAGGACATGGCCCACTGCAGTTGCACCTCCGCCTTGGGGGTTTGCAGCCCTTGGGCAAAAGCCCACTGCTGTTCACGCTCCCAGTGACCAGCTAGGGTCACTTTCTGGATCCCCTGCTGGCAGAGGCGACGGGCCGCCTGCTGGATATCGAGCAGCGGATTGGCCGTCACCAGATGGATCACCATGCCGTCGGCGCGGTGAGAGAGCAGCGCCCCCTCCCCCCACTCGGCCGGTGCAAATTCACGACTTAACCAGACATTCATGCGGTCACCTCCTGCAGCCAGCGGGCGATGGTGCGCAGACCGTGCCCCTTGGCGCCGGTCGCCCAGAGATCGTTGCCCGATTTCTGATAAGAAGCCGCCAGATCCAGGTGCACCCAGCCCTTGCCCTCATCGCGCACGAAGCGGGAGAGAAACGCAGCAGCCGTGGTGGCACCGGCCGTGCCTTCTGCCGAGGCGACGTTGCCCAGATCGGCAAAGGCCGAGGTGAGCTGGCTGGCATGCCAAGGTTCCAGCGGCAGCGCCCACGCCTGCTCGTTTTCCACCTTGGCGGCGGCCAGCGCACGCTGCTGTTCGATCTCATCGAGGGCAAACACCGCATTGTAGTCGCGCCCCAGCGCCATCTTGGCGGCGCCGGTCAGGGTGGCTGCGTCAAGGATATAAGCCGCACCGCTGTCGGAGGCCGCCATCAGGCCATCGGCCAGCACCAGACGACCTTCCGCATCGGTGTTCTGGATCTCGACCGAAACCCCATTCTTGTAAGTGAGGATGTCACCCAGCTTGAAGGCGTGGCCGGAGACCAGGTTCTCGGCGCAGCAGAGAATGAGCTTCACCCGCTGGTTCAGACCGCGGCTGATAGCCAGCGCCAGCGCGCCGGTCACCATGGCGGCACCGCCCATATCGGACTTCATCGGCAGCATGTTGTCAGAGGACTTCATGGAGTAGCCACCGGAATCGAAAGTGATCCCCTTGCCCACCAGCGCCGCCACCACGGGTGCATTGCGATCACCGGTCGGGTTGTAGTCGAGCTCCAGCAGCACAGGCTCGCGCTCGCTGCCACGGCCAACCGACCAGATCCCGATATGGCCGGACTCGCGCAGCGCTTCACCGGCGGTGATGCGGGCAGTAACCTGATCCCCGGCGATACCACGAATGAGCAACAGGGCCGATTCCGCCAGACTCATAGGGTAGATCTCTTCCGGACAGCCATTGGTGATGTCACGTACCCAGCGAGCAGCCTTGAGCAGCGCATCCAGTTCACGGGCTTCCGCGTCGCTCTGCTGGCCAAAATCCAGTTCACGCGCTCCCTTGGCGGCGTAGAACCCCTGGGCGAACGCGTAGCGACGCTCCAGATCCCAGCCTTCACCGACCAGCGTCACCCGCTTGATCCCGCTCGATTCGAGGCGACGGGCGGCGCGCTGAACGGTGCGCAGAACATCCTTCTGCTGACCGGCGGCACCAAGATGGATCAGAGCCTCGTCGCCATTGAAACTGAGCTGGGCGCCCTCGCCCCAATAGGCGGCCGCAGCCTGGGTGGATAACGCTACCTTCATCATGTCAGCCATCGTGTTTGCTTCCTTTTTACTGGCACTATGTATAAGCACTCTTTATGGGAAAGAGCTTATTGGCAAAGAGAGAATAACGAATACAAAAAAGGCCGTGCCCCCGAGGGTCACGGCCTTCCACCATATCACTGAAGCACCACAGGATGCTGCACGTGCAATTCACTCATGTGTAATTAATGGCGTTCAGAGGCAAGGTTCAGGGTGTACTTGGGCAATTCCACCACCAGATCCTCGTCCGCCAATTTTGCCTGGCAACTAAGACGGGATTCCGGCTCCAGCCCCCACGCCTTGTCCAGCATGTCGTCTTCCAGCTCGTCGCTTGGCTCGAGCGAGTCAAAGCCCTCGCGCACCACGCAGTGGCAGGTAGTGCAGGCACAGGATTTCTCGCAGGCATGCTCGATTTCGATACCGTTGCGCAGCGCCACATCCAGAATGGTCTCGCCGCTTTGCCCCTCGAGGGCGGCGCCATCCGGACAGAGTACGGGATGAGGAAGAATGATCAGTTTTGGCATATTACACCTTGTTGACGTTTTGTCCGGTCAGCACCTTGCGGATGGAGGCGTCCATCCGGCGGGCTGCAAACTCACCACTGACAGCATCGGCTGCCTCAATGGCTTCTTTGATTTGATGGGTTGCGCCGCTGTTGCGCATGGTCAGCAGATGGGCGATGGCGGCATCAATCTCGGCACGCTCGGCAGCATTGAGCAGGGCATCGCCATCGGCAGCCAGCGCGGCATTCAAACTCTCGACCACACGGTCGGCTTCAACCTGCTGCTCTGCCAGCATGCGGGCATCCATATCCTGCTGGGCATTCTCGATGGAGGCACTCAGCATGTTGAGGATATCCTGCTCCGCCAGCCCGTAAGAGGGCTTGACCTGGATCTCGGCCTGCACGCCGGAGGATTTCTCCATGGCGCTGACCGAGAGCAGACCATCCGCATCCACCTGGAAGGTGACGCGAATATGGGCGGCGCCGGCTGCCATCGGCGGAATACCGGTCAGGGTAAAGCGGGCCAGGGAGCGGCAATCGGCCACCAACTCGCGTTCACCCTGTACCACGTGAATGGCCATGGCGGTCTGACCATCCTTGAAGGTGGTGAACTCCTGGGCGCGAGCCACCGGAATGGTGGTGTTGCGCGGGATCACCTTCTCGGCGAGGCCACCCATGGTCTCCAGACCCAGCGACAAGGGGATAACGTCTAGAAGCAGCATCTCGGCATCGGGCTTGTTGCCCACCAGAATATCGGCCTGGATGGCGGCGCCAATGGCGACCACCTTGTCCGGATCGATGCTGGTCAGCGGCGCACGCTGGAAGAAATCGCCCACCAGTTCACGCACCAGCGGCACTCGGGTGGAACCACCGACCATCACCACTTCCAGCACTTCCACCTGCTCGAGACCCGCATCGCGCAGGGCGCGGCGACAAGCCAGCAAGGTCCGTTTCACCAGCGGGGTGATGAGCTCATCAAACTGGCTGCGGCTCACTGATCCCTGCCAGCCCGCAAAGGTGCACGCCACCTGCTCGGCATCGGTCAGACCGTGTTTGACGGCAGCGGCCACATCCAGCAGCTCGCGCTGCAGATGGGCATCCAGCTCGCCGGAGAGGCCCGCTTGCTCCTTGATCCAGTCCGCCAGCAGGTGATCGAAGTCATCGCCGCCAAGGGCAGAATCGCCGCCGGTCGCCATCACTTCAAACACACCGCGATGCAGACGCAGGATGGAGATATCGAAGGTCCCCCCCCCAAGATCGTAAACCGCGATCACCCCTTCCTGACCGGAGTCAAGGCCATAGGCAATCGCGGCCGCGGTCGGCTCGTTGAGCAGCCGCAGCACGTGCAGACCGGCCAGACGGGCCGCATCCTTGGTGCCCTGACGCTGGGCATCATCGAAATAGGCGGGCACGGTAATGACCACGCCATCGAGATCGCCCCCGAGTGTCTGGGCGCCACGCTCGGCCAGCTTTTTGAGAATTTCGGCCGAGACCTGTACCGGATTGACCAGCCCCTGACGGGTTTGCAGTTGCGGCATGCCATTGTCGGCAGCGATGAACTGGTAGGGCTGCTGGCGGGTATCGATATCGGCCAGCGCCTTGCCCATCATCCGTTTGACCGAGACGATGGTGTTGTGAGGATCGAGTGCCGCTTCGCGCTTGGCATCAATCCCCACTCGAATGGCGTCGCTTTGATAGTGCACCACTGACGGGAGCAGGTCGCGCCCTTGCTCATCGCAAAGAGTATCAGCGTGACCGCTGCGAACCGCAGCGACGAGAGAGTTGGTGGTGCCGAGATCGATGCCGACGGCACGTTTGTGCTGATGAGGAACAGCGCTCTGGCCGGGTTCGGCGATTTGCAGTAATGCCATGGGTAATGAAACTTCCAGCGTTAAAGGATCAAGACTCGAGAAGCGAGTCTTCGAATCGTTCCAGCTCTTCGAGGAGCTTGTCGACAAACTTGAGTTTGCGAACGCAATCAGCGGCAACGAGATCTCTGCCGGCGGCAAGAGACTCGGTCAGCTGCTGCATCAACATCTGGTGATCATGCCTGATCTCGCTGCGAAAATCCTTGATGGCGCGCTCAGGGTCTGCGTCATCTTTCAGATCGGCCAGACGCTCGCGCCACTCCAGCTGCTGCATCAGAAACGCGGTATCTTGCAGGGTCTGCTGTTCACCACGGATATCGGTGCCACGCAGGGAGAGCAGATATTCGGCACGGCGCAGCGGCGCCTTGAGGGTGGTGAATGCTTCGTTGATCTGGGCGGCACGTTGCACCGCAGCCAGCTGCTCCCGTTCGGGGGCGGTGGCAAAACGATCAGGATGGAATTGGGTTTGCAGCTGGCGGTAGGTATCAGCCAACTGACGGGTATCGAGCTCGAAGCCTTCAACCAGCCCAAACAGCTCGAAATGATTCATGCAAACCTCTTGGAAACGTTCGCCACAACCTCACTCGCCCTTGGCAAATGAGATGTGGTTGAACGGGTCATGGACAACCCGCTCAACCACAGACGAAGGATCATTGACGTCAAAAAACTCAGACACTGAAGCTTTCGCCGCAACCACACTCGCCTTTGGCGTTGGGATTGTTGAACTGGAAGCCCTCGTTGAGGCCCTCCTTGACGAAATCCAGCTCGGTGCCATCCAGATGGATCAGGCTCTTGGCATCAACAATAATCTTGACGCCCTGCTGCTCGAACACCTGATCTTCATCGGTCAGTTCATCAACGAACTCAAGCACGTAGGCCAAACCGGAGCAGCCGGTGGTTTTGACGCCGAGGCGCAGGCCAATGCCCTTGCCCCGGTTAGCCAGAAAAGAGGAAACCCGTGCCGCGGCGGCATCTGTCATGGTAATAGCCATACTGCTCTCCGGCGCTTAGAGACCTTTCTTCTGCTTGTAATCGGCGATGGCGGCCTTGATGGCGTCCTCAGCCAGAATGGAGCAGTGGATCTTCACCGGTGGCAGGGCCAACTCTTCAGCGATATCTGTGTTCTTGATGCCAGCCGCTTCGTCCAGGGTCTTGCCCTTGACCCATTCGGTCACCAGAGAGCTGGAGGCGATGGCGGAACCGCAGCCGTAGGTCTTGAACTTGGCATCTTCGATGATGCCTTCGTCGCTGATCTTCAATTGCAGCTTCATCACGTCGCCACAGGCGGGCGCACCGACCATGCCGGTTGCAACGCTGGGATCATTCTTGTCGAAACCACCGACGTTGCGAGGATTCTCGTAGTGGTCGATTACTTTTTCACTGTAAGCCATATCTCACTCCTGCTAATTCTGTTGCTCACTGACCAGATAGATCAGTGATGAGCCCATTCGACCGTGTTCAGATCGACGCCGTCTTTGTACATCTCCCACAGAGGGGACATCTCGCGCAGACGACCGATGGAGTCACGAATAAGCTTGACCGCGTAGTCAATCTCTTCCTCGGTGGTGAAGCGACCCATGCTGAAACGGATGGAGCTGTGTGCCAGCTCGTCGTTCAGGCCCAGTGCGCGCAGCACATAGGAAGGTTCCAGGCTGGCGGAGGTACAGGCCGAACCGGAAGAGACCGCCAAATCTTTCAGCGCCATGATGAGGGATTCCCCTTCCACATAGGCAAAGCTGACGTTGAGGTTGCCCGGAACACGCTGCTCAAGATCGCCATTGATGTAGACGGCTTCAATATCCTTGATGCCATTCCACAGACGCTGGCGCAGTGCCAAAATACGCTCGCCTTCACTCACCATCTCTTCTTTGGCGATGCGGAAAGCTTCGCCCATCCCGACGATCTGGTGGGTCGGCAGAGTACCGGAACGCATGCCGCGCTCGTGGCCACCGCCATGCATCTGAGCTTCCAGACGAACGCGGGGTTTGCGGCGAACAAACAGCGCACCGATCCCTTTCGGACCATACACCTTGTGCGCAGAGACGGAGAGCAGATCCACTTTCAGCGCTTCCACATCGACCGGGATCTTGCCCACACTCTGAACGGCATCCACGTGTAGCAGGATCTTGCGGGAACGGCACAACTCGCCGATGGCGGCAATGTTCTGAACCACGCCGATTTCGTTGTTCACATGCATGATGCTGACCAGGATGGTGTCATCACGCATGGCATTCTCGATCATCTCGATAGTGAACAGGCCGTTGGGCATCGGCTCAAGATAGGTCACCTCGAACCCTTCACGCTCCAGCTGGCGACAGGTATCGAGCACCGCCTTGTGTTCGGTCTTGGAGGTGATGATGTGCTTGCCCTTGCTGGCATAGAAGTGGGCAACACCCTTGATAGCCAGGTTATTGGATTCGGTCGCACCGGAAGTGAAGACGATCTCGCGGGGATCGGCACCGATCAGATCTGCCACTTGATTACGGGCCAGATCCACCGCCTCTTCGGCTTGCCAGCCAAAGCGGTGAGAACGGGAAGCCGGATTGCCGAACAGGCCATCCATGGTGAGACACTGCATCATTTTTTCTGCGACACGCGGGTCCACCGGACAGGTTGCCGAATAATCAAGGTAAATAGGCAGTTTCATGTTTTTCTCCGTCACAGTCGGGGTCATACAGAGTCCCGCTGTGGAAAGCACGTTTATAGTTGGACTTTCAAGCTCACATCGCCGTGTTCTGCCCGATCAACCAGGGACAACACGGTCTTCATTTGTTCATCTTGCTTGCCGGCAATCCGGCGTACATCGGCCTGGCGTACCAGCTCGGCCAGGGTGATATCCCCGAGGAAGCTGGAGATCCGCTCGCTCAGATCGCGCCACAGGGAGTGCGTCAGGCACTGGGTACCACCGTGGCAGCCGCCCTTGCCGAGGCACTTGGTGGCATCGACCGACTCATCGACCGCGGTGATCACCTGACCAACCGAAATCTCGCCTGGGGCCAACCCGAGGCGATAACCACCGCCTGGGCCACGCACACTGCTCACCAGACCATGTTTACGCAGGCGGGCAAAGAGCTGCTCGAGATAGGACAACGAGATGCCCTGGCGCTCGGAAATATCGGCAAGGGGGACGGGCCCCTGCTCTGCATGCAGCGCCACGTCGAGCATGGCGGTTACAGCGTAACGTCCTTTTGAAGTCAGTCTCATGTGCCTTACCGTCTTGCGAAGCAATTTAATGGGGCACATGGTCACATACCCGACCAAATCAGTCAAGTATATGGTTGAGTAAATCAGTCGGATTAATCCGGTACGCGCGCTTTCTGCACCGAGGTCAGAATACCGCGCAGAATGTTGAGCTCCGCCGCTTCCGGCCGAGCCCGATTGAACAAGCGACGCAGCTTGCTCATCACATGACCCGGATGATCATCAGCAATAAAACCGGTCTTCATCAGAGTTTGTTCCAGGTGCTGATAAAACCCTTCCAGCTGGGCGGCACTCGGATAGGCCATCTCATCTTCAAGCTCGGCGGCCTGCCCCTGCAGCCAGCGCATCCGCACTTCGTAACAGAGGGTCTGTACAGCCATGGCCAGATTGAGAGAGCTGTAATCAGGATTGGCCGGAATGGCCACGTGGTAGTGGCACTTTTGCAACTCGTCGTTGGTGAGACCGGTGCGCTCACGACCAAACACCAACGCAACCGGGTGCTGCATCCCCTCAACCACCGACTTTTCGCCGGCCTCACGGGGATCGAGCATCGGCCAGCTCAGGGTTCGAGAGCGGGCGCTGGTGCCAATCACCAGACCACAATCGGCGATCGCGTCGTCCAGTGTCGGGACGATACGGGCATTTGCAAGCACATCGCTGGCACCAGCCGCTAGGGCGAAGGCATTGTCATCCGGCAAGGCTTGCGGATCAACCAATACCAGCTGGGTCAACCCCATGGTCTTCATGGCGCGTGCCGCAGACCCCATGTTGCCGGTATGAGAGGTGTTTACCAAAACGATACGAATCTGATCCAACATGCCTAGTCAATCTTCAGTCAAAAATGGCGCGCAATTGTAACATAAGAGTACGCAATGTTGGCACCGTAAAAGCCGAGCCATTTCAGAACAAAACCACCTGTTTGTATAACAAACCAGCATGAGGGAAGTGAGAGGGGGGGGACTAAACTTGATGGATATCCGATAAACGGCACAGGAGACACAACGCCATGCTTCCTCCCTTTATCTATGAGAGATTGCCCAGCCTCTACCTGCTGGCAGCCATTGCCATTATTACGTTGAGTGAACAGCCCCTGCTCTGGTTTGCAGGCGCCTTGCTGTTTATCGCCGGAGCGGTGACCTGGATGATGCGCTCCAGTTACCGGCGTACCGACCTGATTATCTTTCCAAGCAAACGCTGGCTACAGCCGGAGTGGCTGTATGAAGCGCAACCCTTTATCTGGCTGGCTGCGGGGCTGGCCATGTCACAGCTGCCCGCCCCTGCGGCACTCATCGCCTTGGTGCCCTGTCTGTGGGCCTGTCGTTGCCTCTGGGCACGGCACAATTATCGTCGCCATGCCCATGGGGTGATTGCCCACTTAAGACGGGATCCCGCCCGGCGCCGTCTGCACCGGAGCCTGCGCTGACGCGGTACGGGCGCGTTCGATAAACGTCGCCAGATCCATCAGGGGATACTTCATCAGGCTTGGTAAACCATCGAGATCCAGACTGTCCATCAAGTTTTTCACCTCAAGACCCAGTTCGGTATCCCCTTCTATCTTCAGCTTGCGCTGGAAAAAGAGCGAATCCGGATCCTCTTTGCGACCAGCGATGAGGATCAGGTCGTTGGCGGTACCGCTGAAGCAGACATCGGCCTTGTCACACTCGCGAGCCACCACCAGCTGGCCATTCTGCTCACTGATAAACCAGCACAACTCCAGATCAGAGACTTCGACTTTCAGCCACTTGTCTGCCAGAAACTCGAAATCGCCATCTTCGATAGCCTCTTTGAATACCCGGGCCAGCAAACTCTCCATCAGCTGCTTTTGCAGATTGAAGGGAACCAGCTTGAGGGGATGGCGCAAGAAGCGCGGAGCCTGTTCGACCAGGCGGTGTTGCAGTTGTTGAAACACGATAGACTCCCTTTTTTGCGCATTCAAACACAGGGAGAGTGGCAAGATCCTGTTGGAAATCAAACTTGTGCAGGGTTACCTCAAGAAGGGTAAAGCCACACAAAGCTGCCTCAGGTCAAAAAGCGGGAGTGCATGGCTGCATACAATCAGGGCTCGTTTGCCCTTCATATGCACTCTCGGAGCGTACCAATGGAATTACTCTGTCCGGCAGGCAGTTTGCCGGCACTGAAAACCGCCGTGGATAACGGGGCCGATGCCGTTTATATCGGTTTCAAGGATGACACCAATGCCCGCCACTTTGCCGGTCTCAACTTTACCGACAGCAAACTGGAGAAGGCGGTGGATTATGTGCATCAACATGGTCGCAAGCTGCATATTGCCATCAATACCTTTGCCCATCCCGGGGCCGATACTCGATGGAAACAGGCGGTTGATCGCGGGGTGGCCCTCGGCGCCGATGCGTTAATCATCGCCGATCTCGCCGTGCTGGAATATGCCAGCCGCCACTACCCCGAGATGGAACTCCATGTCTCGGTGCAGGCCAGCGCCACCAATGCCGCCGCCATTCGCTTCTATCAGCAGCAATTCAATGTCACACGGGTAGTGCTGCCCCGGGTGCTCTCCATGCATCAGGTCAAGCAGCTGGCCCGCGAGACCGATGTTGGCCTTGAGGTATTCGCTTTTGGCAGCCTCTGCATCATGGCCGAGGGGCGCTGCTATCTCTCCTCCTACATGACTGGCGAGAGTCCCAACACCGTCGGCGCCTGCTCACCGGCCAAGTTCGTCCATTGGGAAGAAACCCCGAGCGGCCTCGAGTCGCGGCTCAACGAGGTGCTGATCGACCGCTATGGCCCGGGCGAAAATGCCGGTTACCCGACCCTGTGCAAGGGGCGTTTCGACGTGGATGGCCAGACCTACCACGCGCTGGAAGAGCCCACCAGTCTCAATACCCTGGGTCTCCTGCCCGAGCTGTTCAAGACAGGGATCCAGTCGGTCAAGATTGAAGGACGCCAACGCAGCCCAGCTTATGTGGAGCAAGTGACCCGGGTCTGGCGTGCGGCCATCGATGCCTATCAGGCCAATCCCGAGGCCTATCAGGTCAAAGCTGAGTGGGATGCCCAGCTCGCCCGCGTCTCCGAAGGTAGCCAGACTACCCTCGGCGCCTACCATCGTCAGTGGCAATAAGGAGTCCACCCATGCAATTTTCTCTCGGGCCTCTGCTCTTCTACTGGCCCAAAGCCGATACCGAAGCCTTTTACCATGCCGCCGCCAACAGTCAGGCCGACGTCATCTATCTGGGAGAGACCGTTTGCAGCAAGCGGCGCGAACTCAAAGTCGATGACTGGATTGCGCTGGCCCGTCAGGTGGCCAGCTCCGGCAAGCAGGTGGTGCTCTCGACCCTCGCCCTTATCTCCGCCCCTTCCGAGCTCAAGGAGGTGAAGCGGCTGGTCGACAATGGCGATCTTATGGTCGAAGCCAACGATCTCGGTACGGTACAACTCGCCTGGGAGGCTGGGATCCCCTTCGTCTGTGGCCCCGCCATCAACGCCTATAACGCCGATGTGCTGCGCATGCTGCTCAAACAGGGGATGAAACGCTGGGTCATGCCGGTGGAGCTCTCCCGTGACTGGCTGATCCAGCTCAATCAGGATCTGGGCCCCCTGCGCGACCAATTTGAGGTGGAGGTGTTTGCCTACGGCCATCTGCCGCTCGCCTACTCGGCGCGCTGCTTCACCGCCCGCTCCCTCGACAAACCGAAAGACAACTGCGAGCTCGCCTGCATCAACTACCCCACCGGACGACTGGCCAACAGCCGCGAGGGGCAGCGGGTGTTCAATCTCAACGGGATCCAGACCCAGTCCGGTTACTGCTATAACCTGGGTAACGAGCTGGCTGGTATGGAAGGTCTGGTAGATGTGGTCAGGCTTTCGCCGCAAGGGATGAATACGTTGGAGATGCTGGCCCGCTTCAAAGCCAACCGGCAGGGCCAGGCTCCCCTCTCCTTGCAGCAAGGAAGCGACTGCAACGGCTACTGGCGCCAGATCCCCGGCATGAGCCTGGTGGAATAAGCCCAAGGGCAAAACATAAGATAATTGTCTAGTCCTGAAATAGGTTTACACATTTTCAACTAGCATTTCTCTACTCAGAACCCCCTATGTACCGCATCGGG